>DATGZD010000130.1:0-6597 GCA_035297385.1 Candidatus Sulfotelmatobacter sp.
ATCTATTATCTACGAACAAGCTGAAAACAGACTATACTCCGCCAAAGCTATATTATTGAAACTGACAAAACAAAATTCATAGAAATTGATTCTTGGTTATAACATCTTTCATGTTGTAAATTCACAATTATTTAGAAGACATCATATTCATTATTCTTATACTTGCATTTCCAATTGCCAGTGTTATTTTGTATATTGCTTATTTTATCAATGCAATCTCGCATTAACAGAGGACGCAAAACCCTCACGTCACCGAACACTCTTAACGAGCAAATATATAACATTAGCGAGCTAAGATAGAAGTGAGCCCCTGCTCATACTCATATGTGAAAAGCTATCTAGTCTTCTTGAGCATCTTCCTCTGCAAGCCTACCAGAAACAGAATCATCGTGACTCTTCCTGCGAGTCTCCCTCTTATTAGGTGGCTCCTGCTCATGGCCTATCATGAACCCTTCCTCAGCATCTGTTATTTCATCATTTTCCAACATTCTTTCTCTCTCTTCAGTATTGTATATATCTTCAGTTTCTCCTTCGTGTTCTGCACGCTCTGCTTCATCAAAGTCTTCAGGCTTAGGTTTAACATAGATTTTTTTTCTTCGCTCACTCATTACAATCACGCAATAGAATTAGAAAGAATTGAAAGATATAAAGAGAACTAAACGTTACTGTAGAAGCTTATCGCAGTATCATGTTAACGAATTTTTCTGGATTAAACAACTCTAAATCTTTGTAGGTTTGACCTACACCAATAAACAGAATTGGTTTCTGCGTTACATAGGTTACGCTTAATGAAGCCCCACCTTTAACGTCTGCATCAACCTTCGTTAAAATTGTTCCATCGATGCCAATGGACTTGTTAAACTCCTCTGCCTGCGTGACTGCATCATTTCCAATAAGCGAATCCACTGTAAAAATCGTTAAATCAGGACGTACAACACGTTTAATCTTCTGTAATTCGCTCATTAGGTTCTGATTTGTCTGCATTCTACCAGCGGTATCAATGAGAACAACATTTAATCCATGTGCTTTCGCATGGTTGACTGCATCATAAGCTATAGACGCTGCGTCACCCCCATACACACCTTTGATAACTCGTAGACCTAACCGTTTTGCATGCTCCTCTAATTGTTCAATTGAGCCAGCACGGTATGTATCACTTGCTGCAAGCACGACACTAAACTTCTTATCCTTGAAGAATTGGGCAACTTTTGCAATCGTTGTTGTCTTCCCCGTGCCATTGATTCCAACGAAGAGCAGAATAAATGATTCTTTTTTTGTCCGCTTTGCATCAGCAAGACTCAACAAATCAATGCTCTTGTCGGTAAGCATAACCTCTAAGAGCACTTTTCGCAAGTTTTCTTCGACAATTCTTTTTCTATCTTCTAATCGTTTAACTTGAACTCCAGTCAAACGTTCTTCAAGTTCATCACAAACATGGTCTGCAACTGGGAATGCTACATCATTCTCGATTAAGCTCATCTTAAAATCCGAAAGTATAGGGCGTAGATTTTCTGGCTTGAGCTCAGCCATAGTTACTTTAGAAACAACGTCCTTAAACCCTTTTTTGAGACGTTCAAACATTACTTTGTGGTTTCTCCCTCACGAACCGATGATAGCAAAGATTCAAGCCTGCTTCTACCCGTATTTATACGTTCAGCTATCTGAGTGAACTGTTGTTGTGCTGCTTGCGCTGATTTCTCCAACTCTCCTAAACGTTCTTTTAACATCTCTTTCGCTTCAGGCACAGATTTTTCAACTGAAACACCTGCACCAAGCCCAACAATAACTCTGTCGGAGCTAGCGAGACGCATCTTAACATATGAACTGCCACCAATCGGAACTAATAACTCAGAGTTTTCTTTCTCTTTTTCTACGCCATCCAACGTCATGTTAGCATAGCTTAAATCTGTAATCGCTGCATTTAACATCGATAAGCGTTGTTGTAGAGTCTCAGCTGTCTGCTCAAGATACCGCATTTCAACAGAAAGCCTTCTAAGTTCCTCTTCGTCTTTGCTCTTAGCAGCCAAGCTTACTCACCGGCAACCATTTTCTTGAGAACTGGGTTCTCAATTTCGTCAGATGCAACTTCTTCTACTTTCAGAATCTTCATGTAAAATCGCTTAACACGGTGTTTACTGCCTACTTCGGAGTAAACTTTCTCAACTGCATGATCTGCCTTATCAGCTAAAATCTCTTTTACAAAGGGAGTTCTCAAGTTAGGCTTTCGAATCTCACCTGTAACTCTGAAAACTTTCATCTAAACATCATCCTGCACAACATCCAATGCGTTCCCAATTATAAACATCTCGGGTCCAGTCGTTAAAGACCCAGCAACTGCAGCATGAGAATTTGCTATTAACCCAGTGCCGACATATGGAATTCCACAGTTGACTGTACCAACATCAACTGGAACTTTGAAAATATCTTCCAAAATTTTTCTCTCAGAATCCTTCAATAAGGGATGAGCTAAAACACCTTGATTAGTTGCAACAGCCAGAGAACCAACATATGGTAGTCCTGCAATTTCCGTTTTAACGGTTTCAACACCTAATGTATCACTAATTTGTTTAACCGTTGGTTCTTTTAAGCGTGGGTCAACAATTGCACCAAAATCGTTCGATAGTACCAAATTACCATAAGCTGTCTTCTTGGTTTCCATAACCGTTACATTTCCATCAAAACATGATTTGATTGCACTTAGCTCTTCATCACAGATTGAAAGAGGAAGTAAAATCCCGTTAGAATTGGCACATACGAATGCACCTGCAAGCATGGAACCTGCAATGGATGTATGAATGAGTTTTACTTTAAGCCATTCAGCAAGCTGTTTAGCTTTTTCTTGTGGAACTGCATTTGGAATAATAACAATTCTTTCGGTCGCTAAAGAGTATACGCCTATACTTGCGCTTCCAACGATACTGGACAAGAAAACTGCCAAATCTATTCTCCTGCAGCCAAGTAGACTGTGACGTTGCCGTCTGAATCTTTGGCTGCACGGACACGAATTCTTCTGGGCGGTTTTTCGATACCTTTATCCCAGATTTTTTCATTAACTTCTCTGCTAATTATAAGCCGTGGAAATTCACCCTCTTCCTCTTCTTCCTCGACTTTCATCTCAATCTTCATATGTTTAGTTATGAATTCTCGGATAAGTTGGATAGCTCGCGGGGCACGCTTTTTAGGTGGTCTGATGGTTGCTTTGGCGAGTGGAATTGTGTAAATTTTTTCTTCAACAATCTCTTCTTCAGGTTTTCCTTTTCTCTTTCTTTTTGGTTTTTCTTCCTCTTCTTTTTTCTCTTCTGCTGGCATCTCTTTTGTCTCTTCAGTTGCTTCCGTCTCCGTTGCTTCAATGGGAGCTTCTTCGTTTAGTTCTGTTTCAAGCTCTTCATCTAAGATTGGTTCTTCATCGGGTACATTGGATGTTTCTTCATTGTTCATACAGCGTTTCTCCTTAAGCCTTTATTTTTCTTCTTCTCCAATTTCGTTGACGTTTAGGAGTAGTTCTAACTTTCCCGTCTGTCCGTACGATTACCCATGTTGGAACAGGGTTCTTTTGGCTGCCAGCTTTGGCAAGTCTGAGTTTTTTTGCTGCAGGTTTAACTCGTGCCATAGTTATACTCTTCTTATTGTTATTTCTCGTTTTCTTCCTTGAAGTTGAATTAAGATTTGCTTTAATTGAGCATCCGAAAGAGGAATCGGAAGTTTACCAGTTTGTGCAAGTTGAATGATTTGGAGCTCAATTTGATCTGTAAATTCTGGCTTAATCATCTTTAAGTTTGTGAGTCTTTGTCGCGCCTCAGGCGTTAGCAGCTGTCTCAGTAAGGCTTGTTTTTGGGCTTCAATTTGATCTTCTTGAGCTTGTTTCTGCTCGTCAACATTTCTTTGTTGCATCGCTCGAAGTTTTTTTCGGCGAATTGCATCTAATTCTTCGTCTGCCATCTTCTATTCAGCCCGATACTTGCTTAATTCAGGGGCTGTTTTGACTAAGTCTTTGTGTAGATCATCTGCGATTTCTTGGAGAAGTTTCCTACCTTTCGGTGTCATCCGTCTTCCTTGAGAAGCGGCGATTTGAAGTAATCCTGAGGCTTCGAGTTGCTGAAGGATTTTTCGGATATTACCTCCACCCGCTTTTGAAGCGTGATTGGGTGTAACGCTGAAACCTTTTCTTCCACCATAGTCTGAACGTAATTTCTCTAAGCCTATAGGCTCATGGGTATAGACTTTGCGGAGAATACTCGCTGCACGTATGTACCACCAATCTGGATTTTGAGGCTGCTTCTCAACATGGCTTCCTGTTTTAGCCACCTGTGCCCATGCGGGTGGTTGCACTTGGTCAACGTTCTCTTTTAGGTATTTGGCTAATTTATCTATGAATTGTTGAGCCGGAACATCATGGGGAGTCGTCAAGTTTTCTTTTTCCCTTTTTATAGATTTCCTTGCAGTAAAACAGGGAAGCCAAATATAAAGCTTCTTTGAAGCGAAATTTATCTTTCCTTTATAAAATCTCTTTTTTCTTGTGAATTTCCTACTGATAGTGAAAATAACTAAAGCTTGAATTGTCTAATTTATTGCATAAGTAAGAAACGGAATTAACAACAGAAAAACCCAGTAGAAAATGAAGTTGGTAGTAGAATTAACAAGGTGCGAGTCTATAGCATCAGCTTACAAAGAGTTAACCAGTCTTCTTGATAATTGCCAAAAAAAATCGAAGGATAGAATCTTCGATAATAGCATCTTTTAGACAAAACCGTAAGTTGGTTACTTAACTAAAATTAACATGTTTGGACATGTTTGGCTACTAATTCCGTTAATCGTTTAATATGGTCTTGTTTGTCTTTTTCTAAGTATTCCCAGAATTGTTTTGCTTCCTCATCTCCTGCTGAGTCTTTCTTATAATTGTTTTTTATTCTCCAAAGACTCTTGTTTTCTTCAGTTAATTGCTCCATTAAATTATATGTATTATTGCTCAAAGTGCCTTCTTTTTTGGGTTCTTTTAATCCCACAAAAATTCACCTCCGTTAAGATAAGTTAAGTCTCTTAGGAGAAAAGGTGATTTTTTAATGTTTGTTATTACAAAAAGTTACAACATTTAGTTTAGCATACTTTATTCCAATCTAGAGGAAGAAATCGACTATGTACAGTGGTACCAAGATTATGTTTTCATTTTTCGATATATTTGTCTTTTCAAAATCTCGTTTTTATCTTTATGATACTTTCTACCAAGTGATAATTGACAAGTGGGGAGAAAACTATGAAACTTTACTATTGTAAATCTTGTAAGCATATGCTCCTTGAAAAACGGGAGATTATTAAGCATAAACTAATCCACTTAACTCATAGTATTAGCCAACTAGAGTATGATGGAACGTAGACCTATTCTTGCATGCCGAGATTACTTGACGAACTAATTATGACTTAGAGACTTTGGGATGCGTCTACGATATACTTAGCAAATATCAATGTGGTCACGTCAGAGGATATTGCAAGAAGTTAATTGAAAAACTGCATTACAGAATGGATTACCATTAAGATAAGAGGTTTAGAATAGCTCTATCATACTTTTGCCAGTCTATCTTCTATTGTTTTGAGGAGTTCTTGAGGTTGTATAGGCTTAACTAAAAAATCGTCTGCGCCATAATCGGCCGCTGTTGCACCAGCCTCAATACTAGAGTAGCCCGTGATAATGATTTTAACAATTTCTTGATCCTTTGGCAATTTCAACAACAACTCGGTACCTGTAATATCAGGCAACTTTATGTCAATTAATATGACATCAAAACAACTATCTTTAGCTTTTTTCAACCCTTCTTTACCAGTATTTGCAGTCTTAACTCTGTAGCCTGCACGTTCAAGAATTCGTTGCAAGCTTGTTCGAATTGACTCTTCATCGTCTACAATAAGTACAGATTTTTTATTCCCAAACACCGAACGTTAACCACCAAAAGTTATTCTGTGTCAAAGCCTGAAGCTTTGAAGCTGCCAGCAAAAGACTCTTTTGTCTAACCAGATTAATAAATCTAATCCATACAATAAGAATCTTGGCGAAGAAAAGATATGAATAAGAGGATTGTTCTTTGGCATCACATACGAATATAGGATCTGGTTTTAGTACATTTTGTAAACACAGCGCTAGAATAGAATAAATCTTATAAAGTGTGAGTGCGGAGTAACTGTGTGCCTTTTCCAGGCACATATAAAATTTGAAAAGGAGAAAAGAAAGATGCAAATATCGAAGAATATGGCAAAGACAACTGCAATTATCGTTACAGTTCTTTTCATTGCTTCTGCTGTAATCGTTATTGCTGAAGTTAAGCCCGCTCAAGCTCAAATGTCCCCGAATCAACCCTATAGTGGACCCTTAAAAGCAGGAGATGTTGCAAACGGAACATTCCAGACAGAAACTTGGATTAGCGTTACACCTCGAAGAGTCGGTGTCGGCCAGACTGTTCTAGTGAATGTCTGGTCTACACCTGCATCCAACGCTCAACGTAAACTGCTTGGTTATCATATAACAATCACAAAACCAGATGGAACAAAAGACGAATATACACTCAATTCCGAGGTTGATACTGCAGCTACATGGATGCAATATGTACC
>DATGZD010000131.1:0-4581 GCA_035297385.1 Candidatus Sulfotelmatobacter sp.
ACTGTTGGCTGCAGGAGAAAAACCACGATTAATCCTCAAGAAAATAATACTGAACGGGGTCACAGTAGCAGTAGCCGAGGGCGAATAGCTGTCGTTGGCATTGGTCCAGGCACTGTTGACCAGATGACGTTAGAAGCCAAACATGCAATTGAAACAGCAGACGTTATTGTGGGTTACAAGACCTACGTAAAACTTGTTCAATCAATAGTAAAGTCTGAGGTTGAAGTTTTTTCTGGCGTAATGGGTAAAGAAGTAGAACGAGCAAAATATGCAATCACGAAAGCCATAGAAGGTAAACAAGTTGCAGTAATCAGCAGTGGTGACTCAGGCGTTTACGGTATGGCAGGCGTTGTCTTAGAAGTTGCGGACCTACAGAACACCAAAATCCCAATCAAGATCATTCCGGGCGTAACAGCTGCAACTGCAGCAGCCGCGCTGTTAGGCGCTCCGTTAGTAAGCGATTTTGCTGTCATTAGTCTTAGTGATCTGTTAACACCTTGGAGTCTCATTGAGAAAAGGTTGCACGCTGCAGCAGAGGCAAATTTTGTGATCGTTCTTTATAATCCAAAGAGTGAGGGAAGAAAAGAGCCGTTAATGAAAACTTATGAGATCTTGCTTCAGTACAGAAGACCCGAAACACCAGTCGGCATAGTGAAGCAGGTTGGCAGAAAAGGCGAAGAAACGATGGTTGCACCATTGAAGGAACTGCTTAATTGTGAAGTAGATATGACGACTACAATAGTTATCGGTAACTCAACTACCCGAATTGTTGGGAAGAATATGGTGACACCCCGAGGCTATAACCTATAACAAAAGTTTATTGTTGATTCATATTCTAAATCCGTAAACCTGATAATTCCTTCAGTTCCTTAAACGCTGCAAGAGGTTTCAGGAATGGAAGGTTTGAGATGCAACACATGTATTCATTTCAGTCAAGGCTTTTGTAGTAAACTCGGAGAGGTTTTGCCAAATCGTTTAGCTAAATTTCTTTTTGGGGGTGCAGAGGGGTTGTACGCTGGAACCACGTCATATACAAGTGAGTGTGGTATAGAGAAACAATCAACGCAGAAAATGTTAGAGCTTGTGGTTCTTATTCCTGAAAATGAGTGGAAGGAACCGATGGAAATCATAGACTTATGGCACGATGAGAGCGAAAGCTAGACTGTTGTTTATCTGAACGAAGACATTATTCTTTTTCGGTGTTATGTTATCGGATTCTTGGATTCCAAAAGCTCCATGATTTCTCGTCTAGCTTCCCCGATGGTCAGAGGAATATGTTCGCTTGTGTTAATTTGATTCTTTTTTCGTAAGATCTCAAAAAGATGTGTTATTCTTGGTAAGCGTAAATCTAAGCTTCTAATCATCTCTGTGTGAGAAAAGACTATCTCAGGCGTATCTTCCAAGATGATTTTGCCTTTATTGAGAATACAGATTTTTGTTGCGAATAATGGTACCAAATCCACATCATGCGTGGCAATAATTAAAGTAATGCCTAGTTCTCTGTTGAGTTGAAGCAGTAACCTGAGAATTCTTGTTGCTGTTCTTGGGTCAAGGTTAGCCATTGGTTCGTCCAGTATCATGATTTTAGGCTTCATAGCTAGTACACCTGCAATTGCCGCGCGTTTCTTCTGACCTGTACTCAAATTCTGGGGGGCCTTGGTTTCTAGACCCTTTAGTTCTGTGACGTCTAACGCCCATTTAACTCGTTCTTCAATCTCATTTTTTGAGAGGTTAAGGTTTGTTGGCCCGAACGCTATGTCTTGACTAAGTGTTCTTGCGAACAATTGATCATCAGGGTCCTGAAAGACTAAGCCCACATTCTGTCTAATTTCTGTTAAATTCTGTTTTGAAAGTTCCTTTCCGAGAACACAGATTTTTCCACTGTTGGGGATAAGTAATCCGTTGAAATGGTGTAGTAGTGTGGATTTGCCTGCTCCGTTGGGTCCAAGAATAGCAATGTTTTCGCCTTTTTCTACTGAGAAATTTATGTTCTCTAAGGCTTTTGTTCCGTCGGGATATGAGTACGAGAGGTTGATGGCTTCGATAGCTTTCATTCAAGTTACTCCGTTTAGACAAAAAATAAATCGAATGTGACTATGCCAACAATAAGTGTTATCACCAGTAAACCGATGAAACTATCTTTATGACGCAATTTTCCTGTGGAATAAGTAAAAATGTTTGATGTTCCCATATAGCCTCGGCTGACCATGGCATCCCCCACTCTTATTGCTCGGTCAAAAGATCTAGTAAGCAGCATACCAGCTATCGTACTAAAGTTAACGAGTTTTCTAGAGACACTGACAGATTTTGCGTAGCCTAACCGTGATTCCTGAGCTTTTCGCATCCTACCACTCTCTTCAGAGATTATCGAAATGTACCTGTACATCAAGGTCATCGTATCTAAGATTATGGTGGGAACCTTAAACCAATGCAATGAATCCATAATAGTCTCCATCGGGGTTACAAGAATAAGAAGGTTAAGAACAGAGACAGCAGCCAACGCACGAGTAAAAACAAGGATTCCAAAAGCAACTCCTTCTTGGAAAATATTTAAGGACAGACCTGGAATAGTCGCGATTATTGTAGAGCCATATGTGAAAGGTTGAATAACAGCAACAAGTATTATGATGTAACTTGGGTAAAGTAATCGTTTCAAATAGATTCCTGGTGAAGCATGCGAATACAGAACTAACACAATACTACTACCAAGAATAATGAGGGGTGTTTGCCAATGTGTCATAAACACAACAGCAAAGATAGCAGCTACTGCAGAGACCAGCTTAATTCGGGAATCCAATCCACGAATTCGTAAATCATTATTAATGGTGTTTGACGCTACCTCCAAAGCAGTTGGCTGCTCACTTCTCTTCATCTTTCTAATTCTGGCGTAGCGCCCAATAATTAAGAAAATGAAAAAGCCAATTGTTGTTAAAATACCAACCAATGGGTCGCCAGATAGCCATTCTAACATTATTTATTCCTCCTTGCTCCAAAAACAGATGGAATAAGATAGCCAATTATGAAGCCACTAATAATACCAGCAATTGTGAAGCCTATGTACTCTCCTACTATACCCAACTCTATAACATGTCCGAATGCTAATCCCAGACTCCTGGCTTGATCTTCAATGACTGTGAGGTATCGTGTTTCGAAGATGCTGCTTCCATAAATGGAATACCCAGCATAAGTGCTGACAAGCATACCTGCGATAATAATGAACATTGCTGCGACAGTATACTTTGTAAATTTATCGATTCCCTTGCCATTCTGTAGTATAGAACTTTGATTTTGTACTTCGTGAATGAATCCAAGTTGTGGTTTCCCCCATTTGAGAATTTCAGGACGATGATTCATTATGTATTGAATCGTTGCACCTGTGAATGCAAATTCTAATATTGAGATAGGAATTTGAATAACAGAAAATTCTGCAGTAAACACCATCCAATTAGAAATCACAGCTTCAGGATGTAATGACAAAGCCAACTGTAAGGCTGTCGTAATGTACGTAAGCATGTCTCCGATAAAACCTGCCAAGCCTGCTGCAAGCCAGAAAGAAACGCCCACTTTTCGAAGCACAAGGTAGGCAGCGTAGCCGGAGAAAGCTCCCACGATGCCCATAGAGATAGTGTTAGCACCAATAGTTGTTATTCCACCATGGGCAAGAAAAATTTGAAAGAACAACGCTATACCTGTAACGACAACTGTAGCGAAAGGTCCAATCACGATTGCGGCCAATGCAGTGCCGGTTGGATGGCCTGATGAGCCACCGACTGCAACGGGCAAATGCCAGATGCTAATAATGAAGACGGCTGCACCCATTAAAGCAACAATTGATATAAGGGAGGGATTTTCTCTGCGTTTCTTGATGATCTGATGCCCGCCTATTGCTATAAAAACTGCTGCGACTATAAACCAAAGTATAATCCATTCAGGTGTTAGGATCCCATCCATTATGTGCAAGCAGTTTTCCCCATATGATTTATTGAACATAAAATTTATAAACTTTTGTTTAACTAAAATTAAATGTAGGTTGAATAACTATGTCTCACCACAGATCAGCCATACAGAATATCTTGAGAGAGAAGGGTGAATCTACTGAATTTCAAATTCTACTAGAAGTTCTGAGGAGTCAACCTCATGTAAAACAGAAAGATGTGGCTGACGCTGTAGGAATCACAGTTCAGGCAGTCTCAAAATACTTCAAGAAACTCATTAAACAAGGTTATTTAGAAGCCGGATCAGAACGGGCAGATTACAGGTTAACCGAAAAGGCAACTGAAAAATTAGATGATTACCTAAAAAACCTAAGCGCGTACACTGCAAGAATTAAGAATGATCTCAAAATTGAACGACTTCTACCTGCTCTCGCGACACAATACGTTAAGGAAGGAGAAAGGGTTGGCATAATCATGAAAGAAGGTGTACTTTATGCTGACTCAGCAGAAAATTCTGAGGCTGAAGCATGGGGAGTCACAGCGCAAGCCGCGCAGATTGGTGAGGATGTTGGTTTATGTAGTATACAAGGCAAAGTAAAGACTCGACAAGGCAAAGTTGTGATGATCCGTCTACCAAGCATAACCG
>DATGZD010000132.1:0-2291 GCA_035297385.1 Candidatus Sulfotelmatobacter sp.
TACATTTAGCACGATTAATCAGAATCGGCTCCAAACACAATTTTACAGATTACTTCAAGGGTTTTGACAGAGTTGAAGCAGTAAGAGAATACTTTGGTGAAAACACTGAGGAAGTATTACGGAACCTAAAAGTTGAATTCATGGGACTTTTCGGTTACATGGGTGTGGATCCTAACGATGGACATTTGCTTGTGAATGCACGTTACCTTGATAACGGAGATAAAACAGACATCTATCTGGACGTAGTACATGAACTGTGTCACATAAAACAGTACATGGAGGGCAAAGAGCTTTTCGACCCCAGATATGATTACGTGGATCGTCCAACTGAAGTGGAAGCTTATCGCTATACAGTTAAAGAAGCGAGACGTTTAGGGTTAAGTGATGAACGCATCTGTCAATATTTAAGAACTGAATGGATGAGCGATGAGGATTTTAAGAGATTAGCAGAGCACGTAGATGTAGATTGCTAGGTTATTTTGTTAAGGCTTCCTCATAGATTTTTAGCATCTTTTGGGCACAAATATCCCATGTAAAATTATGTAGCACAAAATCTCTTCCAAAAGAGCCCATTGAGTCCCTTAATGTCTGATTAGACAATAAATCTAGCATGGCTTTACTTAACATCTCTGAATTACTTTTCTCAACTAACAAACCACTTTTTCCGTTGAGAACAGCTTCATCCACTCCTCCAATGTTGAAGGCAACGATTGGTTTTGCACATGCTTGAGCTTCTAAGAGTGCGATACCTTGGCCTTCTTGAATTGAAGGCAGGACAAAAATGTCAGCACAATTGTAGAAGTAGGGTAATTCATTGTCTTTGGCATCACCAACAAACTTGAAGTTAAATGAGACATTAAGGGTTTCAATCTGTGAGATAAGCTCCTCTTTCAGAGGACCATCACCAACAATCAAGAAAAGGATGTTATTGTTTTCTTTTGTGATCTCTGCAGCTGCCTTAATCAAGTATGTTAAGCCTTTTCTGGGAATTAGTCTGCCAACGAAAAGTACCACTTGTCTATTGTTTAATCCATATTCTCGTTTGAATTCATTGCTGATTTTTGCAGGTTTGAATTTTTCTGGGTCTACTCCGTTAGGAGCAACTCTTATTTTCGTTTCATCTACTCGATAGAGGTCGATCATACGTTTAAGAGAATAATGACTTATAGTAACAATAATGTCGGCGTTTCTGGCTGCCTCTGCTTCTAATGCTGAAAGATGTCGCATGAATTGATTGGCGACTTTTTCTCGTAAAGATAAGCCGCCCGTCTGTTGTGCTTGAAGATACTCATCTGCTAGTACTCCATGGACTGTTTGAATGAAAGGTGTTTTCTTATTCTTTTTTCTGAGAACTTTTAGAAATGCGTAACCGCTTACTGCATGTGCTTCATACAGGTCTGCTTCGATTTCGTTGACAGCGTTTGATATAGTATGGTTAAAAACCCAATTGTCTAATGGAAAAATCTTATCCGTAGAGTGATAAGGAAGTATTCGAGCTCCCTGATAGGTAATAGGTTGTTTGAAACCTTTTTTGGTGCCACTATAAACAGTAATATCCAGCTCATTTTCAAGTCGTTTAGCTGTCTCAACTATTCTTCGTTCGACGCCTCCAAAGTACAAGTGAGGAGGCTGCGTGTTGAAAACAGCTAAACGTGGCTTTACCATGTAGTTGTCACCAGATTTATCTCATTTCGTGATTATTACCTAGAGAGCGCTAGCAGAGGTTTAGGTAACTCGGAGTTTGCTAATAAATTCTCTTACATTATGTATAATTGGCACATGACGCTAATCCAATACTCGCCAAAACTCGTCAATTTTGACCGATTAAGAGGATCTTTGGAGTAGATTGAAAAGGCTTATTTGTTACAGGGTATTTTTTGCTTGACGTGGCTTAATTTGGATTCAACGCGTAAGCTTAGACGGTGGCGTTTAGTTTGGGCATTCTTACTGCGTGTTAGTTTTCCTTTAGCTATTGTACTACCGTTTATTGATGCCTACTTTGTCAAGCATGTATCATCGGAGCTGACTGTCCCTTTTGATTTTGGCGCCGCCCTGCTTTCGATATCCAGCATATTATTTGGTTTTACTTCGCTTATCATAATAAGTAAGGAATGGGTGGACAAGCGAGTCTGGACTGTTCTAATTCCACCGCTTGTTATGATAGTTGTTGCAGGTGTTTCAATAAGTAATCTCGCTCTTGGCTTTGGCAACGCCGCAGAAACTTTATTATTCTGTTCTGCGGCTTTCAACGCAAATGTTGTTAGTACAGGTTTTATCGTTGGTTATGTTAC
>DATGZD010000133.1:0-8592 GCA_035297385.1 Candidatus Sulfotelmatobacter sp.
CTGCTTCTTCCAGAGCGCGTCGAAGTTCAAGACGAGGTACGCGACGTTTGGCCTCCAGCACGATGCGAATCTTGATGAAGGCAACATGTGGGCGGTCGCTTTCGCGTTGAAGGAGTTGACTTCCGCTGAAGAGGCAAGGGTCGCCGCGCTCGTGAAGAAAGCGGTGAGTTAAGCCTGATTCATTAAGAGGTTATTGAGGTGCTGAGTTGATGGCAAAACCGAAACCAAGAACAATTGATAAATACATCGCGATGTTCCCAAAAGAAGTTCAGAAGATTTTAGAAAACCTCAGGCAAGTAATTCGAAAAAACGCACCTGAAGCTGAAGAAACGATAGACTATGGAATCCCAACGTTCAAGTTGAACGGTAATCTGGTTCATTTTGCTGCGTTTAAGAGCCACATAGGTTTCTACCCTGCTCCATCAGGAATTGAAGCTTTCAAAAAAGAGCTTTCTCCCTACAAGCAATCAAAAGGCACGATACAATTTCCATTAGACAAGCCAATTCCAATTGATCTGGTGAAGAAGATTGTCGAGTTTAGAGTAAAAGAGAATCTGTCAAAAAAGAAGTAATTATTTTCCTTTCTCTTTGCACTTAGTAGCGCGCGCGGGAGACCGAAATTGGCTTAGCGCGCGCTAAAAGAAGGAAAATGACTATATGAGAAATATATTGGTTTACGATTTTGTTATCTCTGTCTCTATTTTCTCCCTATAATATCCAGCGACAGTTAATGTATTTTTGTTAAGCCAAGCTGGAATTGAAATGGACACAAACGCAGGTGTCTGTGTACGTTTAGTGATGAATGCCCAGTTTGAAGCGTCTGGAAAACCTGTGTAGTTTGTCCTAGATTCAGTTCTTTCAAAGATGGGACCATTCTTGACAAATTGCAATGTCAGGGCTGGAAGAGTGAAGTTTAAATCTTTACACTTGGGGAGCTGGATCTCCAATTCTAATGTCTACAGGTCTTGTCAAATTAACAATAATTGTTTCGCTTTCTTGTCATATTAGCGCGCGCGAGCTCACTGTCAGTAACTTGAAACCTTTTTAGGAAATCCTCTTCAGGACTGATTCAATGGTATTCTGTGTAGCAAAGAAATTTGACTCGATTAATGAGCGGCGCGCTTTGCCCGTTTCCTTATTCGTGACTATAAGAGGCGCTTTCTCTATATTCATTCATGTTAATCGCTAATTGGAGAACGTGCGATCTTGAATCTTTCAAACGAATCTTTTGGTTTATCCTCTAAATGCATACAATCCAAACATTTTGAGCATTCTAAGCATAATTCAGGTACGACTTCGTGTTTTCCTCGACTGCTAAGATAGCCAAAATAGTATCTACAATCTAACCTACTTGTAGATTGTCGGCTATTTTGAATAATCGTAAGGTTTAAATTTGGATTCATTTTGATGGGTTGCTCTTTCTTTGGAACTTGTTTTGGCTCAGTATATTGCTTTGTTCCTATCTTCCTTTCTAAAGATTCTGTCTGGGGCACGTTTTGATTCGACGTAGGTTTGGTTTTTATTTCAGTTTTCTTAGTGGAGTTTGATGTTAGGTACGGTTTTAGATCGGTTCCACATTCAGGACATGCATAATAGATTCGCGAGGGAACTTGTGATAGGTCTTTGACTTCAGCTGGTTTTTGGAATAGTTTTTTGCATTCTTGGTTTGGACATCTATAGAATTGGTTGCTTCTATCCAACCAGCCCATTCTCTTGAGTATCACTAAGTAGATTGCAAGAATTATGCTAATTACGATTATGGCTAAGACTGTAACGCTTTGAATTGTATATTGGCTCAAGCCTATTCCTTTTTGATGATTAAATCATTCCACAACTAAAAAGAGGTGGTTAGATAAGTTAGTAAATTCAGAGATTATGCAGAATTTACAGTAGCTATTACTTTGTACGTTCCCTGCTCTATGACGTCTTGTCCCCAATCATGATTACCCGTTGCTTGTCCATTACTTGTTGCATACACATCTTGTGCGCCTGCTGCTAATGTCATAGTTGTCGTTATAGGAGTTCCAACGTTAGCCCAAGTAGTTTCGCTAGTCTTTCGTTGTAGTTGCCAAGTAATTTGTACGGCTGATCCAGAAAATTGACCACCATTAATGTTTAACTTAGAGTACCAAACAGCGTCAACACTTGCTGGAGAGAGTAATGTAGACCATGTCGATTGATCAGTGCTATACGTTATTGCACCCGTTGCGCCTCCTCCGATTGTTACTTCTCCACCTTGGAATGTACCAATCATAACTGCGTAGACAGCAGCAACTGAAGCTATTGATACGATCGTGAGTGTAGTTACTGCTAGGAGTCCTTTTCGAGATTTGTTATTATAATTCACTTTGATTCACCACCTACAATAGTTTACCTTTGGTTTTTGCTTGAAGAGGCTCGATCATATTAAATCTGTTAAGTCAAGATTCTTATTCAGAATCTATTCCCACACATTTTCAAGATACAAATAATTATTTTTAGGCAGATGTTATGTGCACATAATTAAATTGCTAGTGTGTTAGGTACTGTTAATGTTGCGAGAATGTTGTCTTTGAAAAGATAATTGTCTTGGGTTTTAATTTGAAAATGATTATTAGAATTCATTTTTTTGTGTGGGATAACTGGTGGGCACATTCACTACTGATTAACTTTTTTGTGTTTTGTTAATGCTTTTGTGTACCAAAAATTAGAAGCTCATAGGAGCTAAGGTTTATCTATTCTTTGTTCAAGTTTAATAAGGAGCGCGCTCTTGACAAACCTTCCTTTATCAAGGAGATCCTATAAGATTTAGTTTAAATTGTTTTCAGAGTTCTTTTGACAAACAGGCTGTGAATGAGTGCCGTTTCAATGAGTGGTGGAATTTTATGGTGAAGCAGGAGAAACGGAAGCTGGGATTTGAGCCCTCAAGAAGTGGAGATGTCTCCCGAAATCCGTCCTCACATGACTGTTTTCTAACGCCCGCCCTTTCTGAAGACATATACCGACCATCCCATAGTTTCCCTGCCTCTTTGGAGATAGAGATTCTTCTCACGTGTCTTTCGTTCTACTAGCTCGTGGATATCAGGGTCGTCGGGGTGAGCTCTGATGTAATCGTCAATAGCCCACCATTGAAGTGTTTCATAGTGGTCCCAATCGTCGTAGCCACTCACAAGCGTGTAAAGGCAGGTTAACCCTTCGGCCTCCCCCGCTTTTACATTGTCATAATGCGTGCCAAAATCATCTTTTTTGACCCCTTCGATCTCCAAGTACTCTTGACTCGGTTCCGTCAACCAGAAAGGTTCTCCGACTACAATTAGCCCTCCCTTCTTCACCATTCCTTTCAAAGCTTGAATCGTCCTCCGATGACCACCGTACACCCAACTCGCTCCTATACAAAGGGCTAGATCAAAGGAAGGAGAGACTTTAGGTCTATAATCCCCCCCATCCATCTTCACAAATTCAATGTCCGAGTTTGGTACTCGTTTCCTACGTTTTTCCTCGCTATCTCGAATGCAGTAGGGAGAAATATCAATGCCTACGCCTGCAATATCATAGAGCTCCGCCAGTCTAATGAGAAACTCTCCTTTCCCACAGGCTATGTCTAGGACACGTTCTCCTCGCTTCAATCGGAGGAGTTGGCAGAGTCGCTCAAACTTCTCGGTATTCAATGGATTACACAATTGGTGTCGTTTATGAGTGATGTCATAGTATTTCCACGAATCCATTATCAGTTCACCTGGAAACCTTCAGATGCATTGTCTCGGGCTTCTTGGATTGTCGGGTAATCATTAGGAACTATGATTGTTTTAGGGCTTGCTTCAAGAAATGCCACTCCAACCACTAATGAAGCAAAAAGTGCCGAGATTAGTGTGAGCGCGAATATTGTTTTCTTCATTTCAGCGTCAACTTGACTATCGTGTTTCATGTTAAAAGGGGTTTTGTTAAGGTTTCTTGACTAAACTTTAGTCAAAATTTCTTGACCAATTATACATCATAAGTCAAAGACTGCAATTAAGTATGGTTTTATATGATTCTTATTTTTATCAAGGAATTCGTTTAATGTTTAGTTTAAATTGTTTTAGACTTCTCAAAAGAGGTTGTATTATGAAGTCTTATTGAATTTGTGTTTCTTAAAGTAAATCAACAAGCACACGATCAATCCGAGATAAAGAGCGCGCGCTGTAACTACCGTTATGCTGTACTGCTGAGTTTGCTGTGACATCCTTTGTTCTTGTTGCTTTCCTAGTTGTTGAGGTTGCGGTTGGTAGGTTTGCTCTTTTGCTTCAGCCTCCTCAGCCAGCCTCCTTGAGTTTCTCAAGGAGTTTACTGCCTTTTGCCATTTTTCCTCGATTGCTAGACTCTCAGCTTGGTTGAACTCGTCTTTTGCCTGTTGAAAAAGTGACATTGCTTCGGGGTTTTGATATTTTAGATCCCCACAAATGTTGATCTTGCCTGCTGTTTGTGGGTATTCTTCGCGGTAAATCTTCGGATAACCATCATTAACCATGAATGGTTTTGATGTGGATTTCCAAAAAGCTTCTTTCCACCTCTCTTGTTGCCCGTCAATAAGAATATAGTAGCTGTGATATCCCACAGATACATTTGTTGGAATATCGAAATCAACGGGACCAAAATTGAATTCGCCCTGCCTTTGAATGATCGCCGGATTGGTTTCAAGATTTGCTATGTAAAAGGAGGCAGTGTAGTAATGTTCTTCTTCCATCCAATCGAAATGGATCCCTATGAAATATATCTTCAATTGCTCAGAACAGTTGCTAACTAATCTAATTGTAACTTCTCCAGAATCACCCTGGTAATACTGAGCCGCAGACCAAGTCTCAAAAGTAGATGCTTCAGTTTGCTCCAAAGCCATAACGGAGTCAATAATTATCAATTCGGCTAGACAAAGAAGAAGAACTGCAACACTTGCAAACTTATCCCTTCTTCTCATGGTCACCAGAAAAAAGTAAGGTCAACCCAGCCGTATAGCTCGTAGTGAGTCGCAAAATGTTAGCGACTTCACCAAATTCACAAGAATAAATCCCATAAAATTATAAGTGCACAATAGAAAAATAGCTACCGAAGATTCTTGCTAAATCACAGGAGATTATGGGGTCTTTGAGCCAAGAGCAAGTGGTCAAGACACTTTTAGGTTTCAAGCTTACGAGAGTAGATTGTAAAGTTTACATCTACCTTGCAAAAAGAGGACCACAAAAAGGCTACGAACTATCGGAAAAGCTGGGCATACAGAAACAACAACTATACCGCAGCCTTAAAAACCTCCAAAGCAAAGGAATCGTAAACGCCACGCTGGAACATCCCGCAATCTTCAGCGCCGTCTCCTTCGACAAAGTAGTCGATATCTTCATTAAAACAAAAGTAGCAGAAGCCCAACGCATCCAAGAAAACAAAAGCGAAATTCTCTCTAACTGGCAGACCATATCAATCGACGAAACACCAGACGAATCAGCCAAATTCAATATCATCGAGGGTAGAGGTCCCATCTACGCTAAGATTCTGCAGATGATGAGCGAAGCAATAAACCAACTCTCCACAATAACTACGGTGACTGGGCTGCTTCGGGCTGACCAATTCGGACTCTTCGACGCTGGAATGGAAAAGAAACTGAAATCGACTCTTCAATTCCGAGCTATCACCGAATTATCTGAACAGAATCTAGGCGTCGCAAAAAGGTTTCTTGAAGAAATAGCGAAAGCAAAAATAAGTTTTGAGGGAAGAACACCGGACCTGACCTCCACTCTCCCAGAACTCGTTATCAGGGACGAGGAAGAAATCCTATTCTTCATTAAACCTAAATCAAACCGCGAAGCAGACTATAAAGACGCCTGCCTCTGGACAAACTGCAAATCCCTTGTAAAAGCCTTCACGACAGTCTTTGAGGATTTTTGGCAAAAATCAACGGGCATTCAAGAAAGAATAAGTGAACTAGAGTTCGGTGTGCCAGTATCCAAGACATATGTGATCAACAACGCAGATGAAGCTAAAGAAAAATACGATAAAACCATACGCTCAGCAAAGGACGAAATAATGATGATAACTTCCACAGCGGGTCTAATCGAATTGGAAAAGAACATGGCGCTCCTCAAAGACTGGTCTGGAAAGGGCATGCTCATCAAAATCATGGTTCCCATGGCCTCTGAGAATAAGAACATCACTCAGCAACTTTCGCAATTCTGCCACGTTAAACACGTCCCCACAGGTTTTTTGAACACCACAATTATTGATGAACAAAATCTTTTCCAGTTCAAGCACACCTCATTAAACTCAGAAAAGCAAGATGCTACACCACTTTTTGAAGATGTTCTTTTCAGTAATGACAGCGAATATGTCGAGAAAGCAAGAATTATGCTGCAGAAAATTTGGATAGACGCACTTTCTCCCTCAACTATTTCAGTGGAACAAATCATCGAACCTCCCACCCCTGCTTCCACAGACTCAGAGTTCTCAAGAGAATACAGAAAAACAATGATGTATCAAGGAGACCCTGTAGAAGGAATAATGACCGAAAAAGACATTGTAACCAAAATCAACAACGCCAAAAAAATTCACGCAAAAGACCCCCTCAAAGATGTGACGGTCTACTACGGTAGCCGCGGAGTCGCGTTCATCCACCCACCCCCTCAGTTCAACTTACCCGATACTCTCTTCATTATTGTTTGCCACTACAATGAGAAGTCTTCATTTGGAGTCGAAAATCGGATGGAAATCTACCTATGCCTCGAACCAGCTAGAAACACTGTCTACACACCCGTGGCTATAGTGGGAGATAACCCAACAGGATTCGCTTTTTTCAGAGCAGCTTTCACAAGCACCCCTGCAGAGCAAAACAGTCACCTATTCAAGAAAGCTTACCTTCAAGTTCACGTACAAGGAAACACGCTCTTTGCAGGCTGGACCAAACCCATACCTCTGTTTCCGTCAAAATACATTCTTCCACCTGCATGCCTACTGTTTGAAGGTCATGGTGACCTCAAAACCAGAATGGCTAAGACAAAATGCCCTTCAGGCAGGACGAACCTGCACGAGGTAAACAGTCGTGACGCTTTCGTCACTTTGTTTCATCCAACCTCAAAGTACACGGGACCTGCGACCGAAGGACGATTCACAAGAGATTTAATTAACACCGGCTACCCGCCCTCTCAGAAGTAAAGCCTTTTCTCCCAACTACGGATTCTTCTTGCAGCCGCAGAAGGATAGCCGGAGTTGTCACTTCAAGGTTTGTTTGGATCCCTCGTCACTATGAAGAATACTGCCGCCATGACGTCCATAGCTGCAAGTACCACCGCCATCGCTTGATATGAGGCGAACAACACCAAAAGCAAACCTCCGATGGCTGGGACCGCAGCGTCTCCCATTTTGCTAAATATTCTTGATACCGACACCATTGTACCTCTGGAATCTGGAACTTGGTCGAGGGTCAAACAGTTCATAGAAAAAAAAGCCAAAGCGGAAAAGAAAACAGCCGAGAAATGAAAAACCAGAGAAATCAACAAAGAAGGCGCAGAGAACAATCCTACAAGGAGAACGCCATGAATGAGTGCCCCTCCAGCGGCAAGAACCTTTGAGCCCAACTTTTTTATGAGCGAACCTGAGAAGAGGAAGACAACAACATAAACCGATGAAGCTGCCATCAGAATGTACGATCTAGCTGCCACATTCGCCGAGAATTGCGTTGCAAAAAATGGCGTAGTAAAAAGACCAATACTCGGTCCCACAAAAAAGAGCTGTGCCACTGCGCAAGTAACAGCAGAACGGTTTCTAACAACCTTCTTAAGGCTATTAACAAAAGCAAGCCTCGTTGTTGCTTGTTCAGCTTGTTGACCTTGTCCATTTGCTGGGATTCCCAAAAAAGCAATCAACGAGCATACTGCGGCAGTTGGCATAACAAAGAACAGATAGGAATAACGCCAACCGGCAAATCCAGTGATGAGATTGACTATGGGTGGACCAGCAACGAGTGCCAAGAAAAGGGCTGAATAGACATAACCCACGGCTTTTGCTTTCTTGGTTTGGGGAAGCCTATTTCCAATCATCGTGAGACCCGAAATGGTAACAATAACTGTTCCCAACCCCTCAAGAAAGTAAAAGACCTCCATCCATGCAAGAGTTGGAGCAAAAAAGTTGCCAACTCCAGTAGCCACAATGATCATAATGCCGGTCAAGAACAGAGATTTCTCCTTGACCCGAACCGTCAGAAACGTCATGAAGATTGCCGCGACTGTCTCACCCACTAAGTTAAGAGTGCTGATCTGCCCGACCAAGCCAACGGCAGCTGGACTAGAGGATCCCAGCAAAGTAAAAGCAATTTCTACGATAAGAATAGTGAGAATCGTGTTTGACCCTACAGTAGCAAAATACGGCAAACTAACCGACGGAACAAGAAACCTCTCCCTCGGGTTTTTTTCAACCGACCCATCCGTAGGCATGCAAGACAATTACGCAGCAAAGCCCAAATAAAATTTACTCAAAGCGCGCGCTCTACCGACTTATCTGTTCCCACAACAGCAACAAAGACTGCAACCAAAGATGGAACAAACTGCATTTTCTGGGGAAGCATAACAGACTCTAACACAATAGCTGTTACCACAGTAT
>DATGZD010000134.1:0-13601 GCA_035297385.1 Candidatus Sulfotelmatobacter sp.
GTTGTTCAGTATTCTGGCAGCCAAAGTTGAACTAGTTCCACGAGTTGTCCAGTTTATCAAACGATATTTGGGGTTTGATGTATTGCCAAGGTTTTGTAAGCTTAAAGCGTAGCCATCCGTTTGGCGATAAAAAGTTCCTGTCGTTAATGGTGCAATAGAGTAATTTCCGGTTACAAGACCTGTCCATGGATTAATCTTTAGCAGTCTTCCGCCACCGATATTGATGAGCTCTACTGACCAAGAACTGTCTGCAAGTGCCCCTGGCTGCACATACGCTATAGATTGTGGCGTTACTCCACCAGGTATTTCATAGATTATCTCGCCTGTTCGCAGGTTATAGCATTGTGCCACGCTTCCAACTCCAGGTTTATTGTAGGTTTGGTAAGCTCTTCCAGCATAAATTACGCTTACATCTCCAGGATTGCCAAGTGTACCGTAAATGCCGGTTGTTCCTCCAATGAGACCTCCGATTGCACCTTGTCTTTTCCAAACTATATGCGCACTATTTGGTGCTTGAACCCATGGTATAAACGAAGAGGCATCTTGACGTGTCAAAGTATCATATACGTTTGTGTTTGAATATAGTTTATCCCACATTGGACCGCCGCCTACATAGCCTGTTCCTGGATAATTACCAAGAATTGGCCACCATTCTCTGTTGTTTATAGAAGCAGGGCGTGTCCAATAATCGGTTGGTAAGGGTGCTGCTGGCCAAGACCAGATGAGGTCTTGTTGAACGGTTAATGTTTGTTCTTGAGTAGATGATGCTTTGTAGTAGGCTGAGCCAAGTACTTCGCCAGATGAATTTGTTACTATGTATCCATTGTAGTATCGTCCTGCAGGGAAGTATGTTCCAAGGAATTCAACTTTGAATTTCCATGTGCCAAGTTGGTCTGGTGAAATTTCAAGCCATTGTGCAGCAGTTGCAGGTTCAGAATCTAATGTCATGGTATTTTTTGTGTCATCAGGTTTTGTGATCGTGAGGATGAATGCTTTAGGCAGAAAACGATTATTCGAGGTAACTGCGGGGTTAATCCACATGTTAATTAGTAGTTGTTGACCGAGACCTATCGGGTTTGGTCTAAAGCTTAGAGAAGTCTTGGTTTCAAGCGTATCATTTACAGTGACTCCGCTTGGTAATGGTCCACTGACTGGTTGTATTGAAGCAAGTTGAGCTTGAGTTGATTGAATTGTAGTTGTAATTAATGTAATAGAAGTCATTAACAGAATAATAATAGCTATAGCTAATTTTTTTAAAGTTTGCATTTTTCTATTCTCCTTTGAAGTTTTTTTTGAAGCTTTTCTAAACTTCTGTAGAGCCAGTTATCGCATTGTTTTCTTTATAAAATTTGCCTAAAAATGCCTATTCAATCATAAGATAAGAAGTTTTGCTAAATTATGCTCAAAAAATAGTAATAGACTGAAAAATATGTGGAAATTACCTTAATTTTATCTTCAGCATAATTTTAGTGGAAAACTATTACAGCCAATCGAGTCTTCTAAAATTAGAAAAGAAAAAAGGATGTTAGATTCTGATAGTATTCATTTATGTTATTTTTTTCTGTAAAGTATTATTCCAACTATAGCAACTGAGATTATAACAGCGATTATGATAGCTATTGCAGCATAAACAATCGTCAGGGTATAATCTGGGACTGTTGTTTCTTGGTGTCCTGTATCATTTGATGCTGATGCTGGGCCTATAGAGATAGCTGTTGCTGCAGCTGAGCTTCCATAAGAATCATCACCGGCAAATGAAGCTATAATCTGGTAGTCTCCTTCTTTATCTGGTGTCCATGTTTTACTGAATGTTCCATAGTATCCGTCTGTTGATACTGTTCCTAAGTCAGTAAATGAGCCGTCTGAACTAATAGCAGTTAATGATACTGGAACACCTGAGATTGTTTCATTATGCCAGAGTCCATCAATTGGCATTTGTTTATGTAGATATTCCATTTGAGTACTCATCGAGTCTTTTGAAACGCATGGTGTTCCTGGTTGAGCAGGTGATTGATCGAGGACTGTGCCTTTTATTACTACACCTGTGCCCTTTGGCAAGATAACGTCAGGTGCTGTAACAGTAGTAGAGCTTTTGCCCTTACCATAAACATAGGTGTAACCGTCAATGCTACCCATCCATAAGTATCCATCAGATATTACCATTGGTCGTGGAGGTGCATTGTATGAGTTTCCAGCGTTTATCATCTTCCATATTCCTTCTCCTGTGGTAGCATTAATAGCGTGTAATTCCCAGCCTCTTTTTATTGGGTTTCCTGGAGTCTGTCTTTGGTTGAAAACAAACACTTTTCCGTCAGCTATCATTGCAGGGGTACGGAAAGGATAGACTGTAGTGCCATTTGTGCCTGTCATTTCACTTTCAAATGGAGTTAAGGCTGGTTCAGTGTATTGCCAAGCTATTTTGCCTGTATCCCAATCTATGGCGTAGAATGCTGCGTATGTTCCTCTATAGATGTAGCCATAAGCAGATTGTACAGTATAGCCTGCAAAGGTTCCCCAAGGATACTCAAATTTTTCGCCAGTCCACGCAAGTTTTCCTGTCCTTAGATCATACGCAACATAGAATCCAGCTGCTGAAAGAATGGCAAGTTTTCCATGGTCAGCAATGTCAGCGCTTGTACTGAAGCCTACCTCATCGCTGGTTACTTCCCATAATTTTTGACCTGTTAGCAAGTCAAAGCCAGCTAAGAGTTGCCCAACATTTGCATCTTCATAACTGATACCTGTTACTGTAGCCCCTAAGCCTACACCCCAATCAATGAAAGTAGGCAAACTGTTTCTTGCGTAAGTAGTATTACTTATTATTCTTGAAGTGAAGTTTGTCGATGTTCCCATAGTAGTCCAATTGATTAAGCGGTATCGCTGTGAACCCGCTGCAGCACCAAGATCTCTGATACCTAATACATATCCATTCATGTAATAGGTCCCTCCACTGCCCGTTAATGGAGCAATAGAGGCATTCAATGTTAAAACACCTGTGAATGGGTCATATTTTCTAAGATAGCCGTTTCCTATCGATAGAAGTTGTGGCACGTCAATTCTTGGTTCAGCACCAGGAACGTTGCCTGGACCGATTCCATATTCTATGGCTGAAGGCTCCGATTCGCCTGCATACAATGGTCTTTCCCAAATCATTTCTCCTGTACGTATGTCTAAGCATTGCCAATAAGTTGCACCGGTTGGTCCCGTTGGACTGACTTCTGTTCGAGTTTGGTAAATTCTTCCTTGGAAGACTATAGATGGTGGATTGTAATAGCTGCCTCCAAATTGAACTGGCCAACTATAATAGCCCATTTGTCCACCTATGATGCCTGCGTCTGCTTCTAGTTTTTTCCATGCTATGTGTGCAGAGTTTGGTCCTTCAACGTAAGGAGTGAATAGTTGCTGTTGGTTCCAATATGGATTAGTGTTAGGGTAGAGCTCATCCCATGTCGGTCCTCCTCCGGGTCCATACCATGGGTAATCTCCAGCAATACTCCACCATTCTCGGTTTTCTGGCATTATTGGTCTTGTCCAATAATCAGTTGGTAATGCTGAGGGTGGCCAAGAAGCTACCATATTTTGTTGAACTATGAGTGTTTGCTCTTGAGTTGAGGCAGGTTTGTAGTAGACTGATTCATTGTATGAAAGATAGCTACTGGTTCGGAAATCCCATATTATTCCTGCTGGGAAGTATCCTTCAGTAAAGTCGAACTTGATTTTCCATGTTCCGACTTGGTCCGGGGTATATTCTAGCCATGCTGTTGAATCTGCATAATAGGAGTTCATTGTCTTTACGTCTTTAGTTCCGTCTGGTTTAGTAAGTGTCACAGCATAATTCATTAAACGCCGACCTGAAGTTGTTGAAGGATTAATCCATATGTTAATCAAAATTGGTTGACCAACACCGACTGGGTTTGGTCTGTAGCTAAGGTAAGCGATGGTTTCAACAAGATTATCGGGGGTAACGCCGGCAGGTAATGGTTGACTATCTCCATTCTGTGTAGCTTGTGCTTGGGTTGGTTGAATCGATATTACACATAATGCAATGGAAGCCACTAGTAAAACCAAAGTTACTGCTGTTGCTTTTGTTAAATTCTTTGATAATTGCATTTTTCTTTTTCTCCTTTTAGTTTGTCAAAGCTTAAGTTAAGCTCTGCAAATCTTCAGGTAACTACAGAAGATGGTAATTAGGTTTGTCTAAATTTGGCGAATTGCTGCAAAGAAAAATAATAGACGGTTTTTTTAGTCTACACTTGTATTGAACAAAAGAAAAAGGGAAGTTAAGTTTTTGGCTATATCTTCTGATTTTATTTTTTCCTAAGTACTAATATAGCAATAGCAATGCCGACTGCAATGGCAACTATGATGGCTATTACGCCATACACGATTGTCATTGTATAGTCTGGGACACTTATTTGCTGTTGATTATCAGTGTTAGTTGTTGTGGGTGCTGGTCCAACTGAAATAGACGTTGAAGCTGCAGAGCTACCGTAAGAATCGTCACCTGCAAAGGAAGCGATGATTTTATAGTCTCCTTCATTTGGTGGTGTCCATGTTTTACTGAATGTTCCATAGTATCCGTCTGTTGATACTGTGCCTATGTCTACTGGGTTGCCGTTTGAGTCGAAAGCAGTTAGGGTTACTGGAACGCCCATTACAGTCTCATTATGCCAGATTCCATCCATGGGTTGTTGCATATGTAAATATTCCATCTGAAGTGTCATCGAGTCTTTTGAAACACAGGGTGTGTTTGGTTGAGCTGGTGATAAATCAAGTACTGAGCCTTTTATGACGACTGCGGTTCCTTTTGGCACGGAAACGTCGGGTGCTGTAACAGTTGTTGTGCTTTTGCCTTTACCAAATACGTACATGTATCCGTCCCAAGAGTTAGCTGCTGTTAAGTATCCATCTGCCATAGCTCCAGGTGTGGTTTCTCCTGATAGACGCCAGATTCCTTCCCCAGTTGTTATGTTTATGCAGTGTATGCTCCAGCCTCTTGTTCTTGGCCAGCTTGCTGTGTGTTCGGTGTTGCGTGTGTACAGTTTGCCGTCTGCGATTACGCCGCCGGTGTTGAAGGGATAGACGCTTTCGCCACCTTCTTCTGCTAAGTATGGTGATTCAAAGGCTGCCAACGCTGGAGATGTATACTTCCACACTATGTGTCCATCATTCCAGTCAAAAGCGTATACGCCACCGTAACCAAATCGATAGAACATGCCATAAGCTGATGCTATAGCGTAGGCTCCAAAGCTGGCTGCATCCCAGGGATAATCCATCTGTTCGCTTGTCCACAGTTGTTTTCCTGTCGCTAAATCGTACGCAAGGAAGTGACCGCCTTGACTTAATACGGCTACTTTTCCATGGTCTGCAACATGGCATGAATCACTGTAGCGTGGTTCATCTATGGTTACGTTCCAGATTGATTGACCTGTCCATAGATTGATGCCTTCAAGGCGCATTCCTTCGTAGATTCCAGTTGTGTTACCTTCAGTTATCGAGTTTTGATTGGCTCCATAGCCTGCATTAAAATCGATTAATGTTGGTAAGCTGCTTCTAGCATAAGACATGTTGCTTCCTATTCGACTGGTAAAGTTAGTGCTTGATCCAATCGTAGTCCAGTTTATCAAACGATAGTTCGGAGCTGATGTTGTTCCAAGATTCTGTATGCTGAGGCATTGAGAATCTTTGTAGTATGTTGTTCCCGATAGCGAAGGAGATACTGTGATGCTTATGTTAGTGACTGCACCTGTCCATGGGTTGATTTTCTGCAACTGAGTACTGCTAATTGACAAGAGCTCAACAGAGTAGGTTTGTGTTGCTTCAGCTCCAGGCACTTCCGAACCTGTTCCTCTTGGATAAGAAACGTAGCTTGGTGTTACACCACCTGAAGATGTAGGTATCTCATAGTATATTTCACCGGTTCTAAGATCATAGCATTGTGCTACGCTGCCGACATTTGGCTTAGTAATTGTTTGGTAGCATCTTCCAGAGTAGATTACGCTTGGAGTTCCTGGATTACCTGTTGTGCCTAACTGTCCTGCTGGTCCGCCGATAAGCCCGCCAATAGCACTTGCACGTTTCCAAACCATATGCGCAGTGTTAGGTGCTTGAATCCATGGGTGGAAATTGTAACGTGCACTCCAAGCAGGATTTGTATTAGGATACAATGCATCCCACATTGGACCGCCGCCCTCATATCCTGTTCCTGGATAATTGCCAAGAATTGGCCACCATTCACGGTTAAGTATCGATGCTGGTCTAGTCCAATAATCAGTTGGTAATGCTGCTGGAGGCCAAGAGTATACATAGTTTTCTTGTACGGTTAGTTTTTGTTCTTGTGTTTGGCTTGGTTGATAGTAGACTGAACTCTGGAAATTAACGATGTTGGCTCCTACGAATGCTCCAGGATAGATTGTATAGTTGCCTGCTGGGAAGTAGCCTCCTGGAAAATCAAATTTAAGTTTCCATTCGCCTACTTGGTCAGGAACGTATTCAAACCATGCTGTGGCATCTGCACGATAGGAGTCTTTCTTGACTGTTTCAGTTGTTCCATCCGGTTTAGTGATTATCACAGTGTAATCTTTGAAGTATCGGCTTACGTGTAAAGCAGGGTTAAGCCACATGTTGACCAGTAAAGTTTGTCCTTTTCCGATTGGATTTGGATTAAAGCTAAGAAATGATCTAGTTGGCTCCAATTTGCCAGGTGTAATGCCACTTGCTAGGGGTCCAGGTATCGATCCTCCTTCTTGTTGATTAGTATAGGTAGTTTGAGATTGAGCTGGTAGGGTGATCGTTGTAATAGAAGCAAGCATAATGATGATAGTGATAGCTACGAGTGTTTTACTTCTTGAATTCTGCAATTTTTCTTTTCTCCTTTTAATTTTTGAAGCTTAGAAAGCTTCAGGGGCAAATTATGTTTCAGGATTACATTTAAACTTGTTGACTTTACCGCCCGCATAATCAATTGTCTGAGCACGCTAAAGATACTATAAAGAAAAAAAATTGTCTACAATTGCGTAAACTGTTAAGGCTATGCTCCAGAATATGTCGTCATAAGATTAGATTTTAGTCGCATATGTGATGAACCTAACTTTTCTTATTGATTCTAAGTCCCCAAATATTTTTGATTGTAAAACTCTATGTATCCACAATTATTACAGTAGAGTGGAATTATTCTATCTCCGACAATATCATTTTTCTTCTGTAAATTAATCCAGTACGAGAGAGTTCCTCTTTCCAGTATGTTTCCGCATTTTGGGCATTTCTTTGGTTCTTGCATAGTTCAGTTTATGGATTTTTTTTGGATATAAGTTTTTGAAGAATACATCATTTTGTTCTCCTTAATAGCGTTCTTTTATGTATGTCCTTGACGTTTATGTGTGCGTTCCCACCATTTCCTCCGATGTATCAGTCAGTTTATATTTGCCGCTTTGGCTTTAAGTTGACAAGTGGGGGCTAAATATGCAATCAAAAGTACTTGCATTCATATTCCTAATTTGTGTAACTACTATGTTGCTTTGTTCTTTGGCTACAGCTAAACCTTCTATAGATTTAGGTTTCGAGAAAAACAATGGATACGGTGTAGGAAATGACATTGGCGGTCTATGGACTGTTAGCGCTCATGTTTCTTCAGACGTGAAATATGTTGAGTTTTATCTTGATGGTCAACTCCAACAGAATGATTCTTCGGCACCTTTTAGTTGGCAGTTTGATACAACCAACTATTCAGCTGGCTCTCATGCCATAAAAGCAGTAGCCTATGACTCTTTAGGTGATACAGCATTTCTACAGGTTGAGCGTAACTTCCAAGAAACATCAACGGGAACAGTTACGGGCATAATTGTTGCTATAGTCATTGCCGTAATTATTGCTGCAATCGGATTTGCAGTGTATAGCACGAGAACAAAGAAGTAAGAACTGAGTCATCGTTTATATTTTGTTGTAGTCGCGCACCAGAGTACACATACTGTAATAAGATTCTGTTTCTTCTTGTGTTGTCAAAGCGAGATTTTCAATAATGAAACTTTGAGATTGGTTGTAAGATTGCTAAAGAAGCACTTGATTTTGCTATGCATGCTGGTAGAAAAACGATTAAAGCTGAAGAGGTTGAGATAGTCGCAAAAAAAAGTAATGACAAGATAAAGTGCTTCTAATTTTGTAGTAGTTTTTGGGTTTTCTTATTCTTTAATTTTTATTTTTTTTCTTTTGGTTTTAGCGTGCGCAGCAGTCCAAAAAAGGAAAAAAGGGGGTAGTATAATCCGTTCAGTTATTGAGAGTATCTCGCGATCACATCTCTAAGGGCTTTGACCAGTTCAGCGGGGTCTTTCATTTGCGTCCTGAAATGTGCCGGTTCCATGACCTCAGGCTTCACGGCTCTAAGCCGTTGTCTGTAAGAACTTATTCGTGCTGCAAGGTTCAGCTCCGGATACACCTCATCAAGAACTGAGATGAGTACTGTTTCCTCAGGTTCCAGCGTTACTCGTGGGTCAAACCAATGCGCTGGTTCCATGACTTCAGGTCTAACAGCAGATATTACGTTAGCCTTAGTCTGCCCTAATGATGACACTGTCGGGTGGGCAGGTTCCATCCATTCTGTTCTAAAGTGCGCTGGTTCCATCCAATCGGTCCTTAACTTGAGCTTCAATGCGTTGAACCATAGTAGATATATCATATACTGGCGATCGGTTATTGTTGCTTTCATGCCTTTGAGGCTAGCCAGGGCAGGAAGTAACTTTTCCTCAAACAGTGTGCCCTTCAGGTTTTCTGCACCGATTTCCACATTGTTGATAACGCCTTTGCTTGCGGAAACTACGATAGGAATTGTTGAAGTTACTACGAAGCCTATCTTCCTTGAAATCTCGTCGAAAGCTTGATCGATTGCATTCTGGCGTTCCTTTATCTGACGGTAGATTGTTAAAAGATCATCCCGGTACTTTATAATCGAAGGATGAGCAGGTTCTTTCCAATCTCCCAAATTGTACTTTCTTTCTGCCAAGTTTTTCACCTCCCGTCCTCTTCCATTTTCTTCTTAAACACATTATATGGGACAGTGTTAGACGATAGTCCAAAAAGATCAATCACAGACATACCCGGACAACTTGTCCTCGTCTGAAGTGGAGTGATTTGCTCAGCCTCAGATTCTTGAAAAGCTGTTTTAATCTGTACTGGAGTAACCAATCTGTTGAGTCCAGTTATTTTGATTTGTCTTTTGAAAGCTTCCTCCATCCAGTTAATGATGGATTCTCCCTGTGAGCGTAACTCAGCACTACGCATGTCAACATTCTGTCGCATTTCACGGGAGAATGAAGCGATCGTCTCCTCGTTGTATTCTTCAGTTTGCATAAAATCATAGATTTGACAAAGCCAATGATGAGTGTCCAAGTTTGTCTGTTTAATGAAAGCCCGAACTTGGCTTCGTAATGTTTCTGACAACAAATTGGGGTAGAAACGACGCATAAGTTGGTAGTAAAAGTCTACTTGCATGTTGAAGTAGTGTAGACCAAAATCGCTAAAGTTGCGTTCAAAAAATGCGTGATTGGCAATCTGATGGAACAGCTCACACTTCGGATCCTTGAGCCTATAGTCGAAACCAAAATAGCTTCCTAAAAGTCGACCTTCAGCTCTTAAGGTTGATTCCAACCCTGTGCCAGCGTAAGCTTCTGCTCTGCAAAAGTTGAATGGGTTTTCTAAGTGGCGTTCCATGAACCGAATATTCTTAAGAATATCTTCCATAGTGGTATCTGGCTCAAACATAAGAAAGTTATAAGCAACATGAACGTCAAAACTGTTGAGAATTTCCAAGGCCTGCATAATATCTTCGATAGTCTGTCTGCGATTAAGATCCTTAAGACCATGAGTTGAAGCATTTTCAACACCTAGAAAAACCCTAAACAATCCAAGGTCATCTAAAATTTCGATGGCTTCTCGGTTAATACTATCAGGTCTTGCCTTGATCGCAATACATATGTTGTCGACTTTCTGGTCCTTTAATCCTTGTCGGAGAGTTCTAAATCGATTAGTGGCTTGTATTTGGTTGGGCAGGAAGAAGGTGTCGTCTTGAAAATTGAATATTCGTACGTTATAATCAAAATATAATTGTTTCATCTCAGCGACTATGTTGTCGACACTACGGTAGCGAAATTTTTTTCCGCCCGCCTTCTTGTACCAAGCATTAATACTGCAAAACGCACAGTTACGCCAGCATCCTCGACTGCTCAAAATACTACCTATACGTTTTCCAAAATAATCATGAAACTGACCCCGCTTCGGAAAAGGCAACGAATCCAAATTCTCACGGTTACCTCCAGGATTGATAGTGACCTTTCCATCTTCTCCACGGTAACAGAGTCCAGGCACAGTAGCAATATTATCTAAGTGATCCGCCAGGGCACACATTAGATCCTCGCCCTCGCCAACAGCTACCGAATCAAAACTTGGATATTCAATCAGCAAACGCTCGCAGTTGAAGGAAGCAAAATGTCCTCCAGCCACAATATGACTGCTACAGCCAAATTCTCTTAGGTTTTTCGCTAAACGACAAAACTCTCTAGCACGACCTGTAAAAACCATCGACAAACCCACAATACTGGGCTCATACTTGAGTACATTGCGGATTACTGCTGACGTGTCCTCTTCAGAATTGAAAGGAAAAATCTCAACAAAGTGACCATTCGCTTCCAATGCAGAAGCAATATACCGTAACCCTAAATTCTCTTCTAGTTCCGCTCCAATCAAAGCTATTTTCAATAGTTGTATTCTCCCACAAAATTTATTTGAAGACCAAATACTGTGGCTAATCAATTGTCTTGCGAGATGTTATTTAAGACTTACGCAAACCAACTTGCGGCATATCTGTTGCTGCTCTGTAGGGTTAACAAACGGGTTACAAAAAAGGAGACTAAGCTTACTCCTTATCTTATTTAATCGGATCGGTACGTGGAGCGCGGTTGGAAAGGTTAAATATATGGTCAAACAAAGCACTGTCCGATCAACTATTCTATCAAATATATATTAAACGAGTATTTGGGTTGGTTGTGCCAGAATGGGTGACGACCTCTCTGAATCAAAGTTGAATCAAAATAGAGTTCCTAAGCCACGTCTGTTTTTTGTTGATAACCTGAGAACTTTTCTTATAATCTTAGTGTTTCTGGATCATTTAGTCATAACTTATGGTTCGCCTTTTGGGTCTTGGTATTATCGTGAAGGTATAGTCGGTTTTCCAGAAGCAGCATTGTATGGTACTTTTCAAGGAATTGTTCAAGCCTTCTTCATGGGATTACTCTTTTTCCTTGCTGGTTACTTCACTGTATCTTCTTTCGAGCGTAAGGGACCTAAACAGTTTCTTAAAGACAGGTTGATTAAGCTTGGAATTCCCATCATAATTTTTGCCGTATTTGTTGAACCAGTCGTAGAATACGCTCTAGCCTTGTTTCAAGGGTTCGAGGGATCATTTCTTAGTTTTGTGTTAAAGTATTTGCCTTTTGGTCTTGGACCTTTATGGTTTGTTATGGCTCTACTAATGTTTGAAGCAGGTTATGTTATCTGGCGTTCTTTCTCCTCAAGACAGCCTAAAGTGTATGGGTTTCCAAGAAAACGTGTTATCTTTGCCTTTGGGTTACTGATTGGTATCATCACTTTTGGGGGTAGGATTTTTTTTCCTGAAGGCTGGGCGATACCCATATTAGAGTTTCAACTTGCTTTCTTTCCTCAATACATTGCTTTCTTTATTTTTGGATTGATTGCTTTTAGAGGTAATTGGGTTATGTCTTTACCAAAAGAAGCTGGATGGTACTGGACTAGAATTGCCATGTCGCTTCTTCTTGTTTCGCTGGTTATTTTTGTAGATTCTGAATTAACTGGTGCTTCATTTCTTGGAGGATTTACCTGGCAGACTGCTGCTTACTCTTTATATGAACAAGTTTTTGCTATTGCTATATCAATAGCTATAGTTATTTGGTTTAGAGAAAAACAGAATAATCAGAGTCGATTCCTCAAACTTCTTTCAGACAACTCTTATGCTGCATACATAATTCAAACGCCAGTCTTAGTATTCTTAGCTTTGGGTCTTGAAAGTATCCAACTCCCACTCATCTTAAAGTTTGCAATAGTTAGCCCCATCGGTATTTTCCTCTGCTTTGCATTTGCTTACTTGATCAGAAAGATTCCAAAAGCTAACAGAGTACTGTAAAGAGTCATTATGATATTTGGTGGAAGGCTAAAGATGAAGAGATATTGAGATAGCAATCAAAGAAATCATGGAAAGATAAAATACTCACCGTTCTATGTTCAGAATTATCTTCGAAGTATTAGCGTGCTTTATTCAATCTTCTATTAAGCGACAATTGAAATCAGTGGGGTTTGCTTATGGGGATGGGGAGAAATTTGAACTCTTACGCAAGTGAAGATGTGGTCTGCAAAATTCCCTTTTTCTTCTACTGCTACAATCTACGTATTATTAAAAGTCAAATTTAAGGTGCATATAGTTGAGCTACGATACTTATGGGTTTTTTTGTGAGTTGTCTAAGAGTTTTCATCTCATTTTTGGGAAGTGCTACAAGAAGCACAGTTCCTGGACCTGCTGATTTCTCTACGTCTATTAAATCTTGAGGAAATATCTTAGCTTTTAAGTTAGATCCTTCTGCCAATGTTTGTGCTTCTCGTTTAATCCCGAATGAGCCAACTGGTAGTAGCTCATGGATGAAGGTGAGATCTCGAAGTTTTAGGATGTCTTGGGTCTCAGCGTTTTTTCGCTCTCTTTCAGCAGACAAGACGTCTTCTCCCATGCAAGGAATACCTATAGAAACCACGATGTCGTCAGGTTGTGCTGTTCCAATTTTTAGTTGTTCTTGCCTGCAACGTCCAATCACTGTAACTCCGATTCCTGTTTGTTGAACTATTATGTTTTTTTCCATGCTTCCTGTTACAGCAAGTTTTGGATCTACCCCCACCTTTTTTGCTTCTGTCCTTATTCCTTTAAGGATTTGATTCCCTGTAGGTTTGGGTTCCACGCTCAATGTGTTTACGATGCACAGTGGATTTGCACCCACTGCTAAGACCTCCATCAAAGCAGTTCTTGTCGTGAATTTTCCCAGAGTGAAAGCGTCAACCCTAATTTTATCAAGAGGTTTGGGTCCAATTCCACCAGCCGAATCGCATCCGATAACTAACACTTCGTCATTTATGAGCCTGAAAATTAAGATATCTCGGTTTGTCTTTATTGGAAACAGTGACGTTGGCTGGTTTTGACTCACGGCCTTAGCTTACCTTTTATGGAGACATAGATTAAGCCCGCGATGATAGCGTTTAAGATGGCAGCGGTAAGCAGAAAAGGAGTGTAACCTATGGCAATCATCCATCCGATATTTAGGTCAGTTGAAAGCCAAGGAATCAGAGGAAAAACGAGAATTGTATTTATGATTACACCAACTGCGAGGGCTGGCAAGAATGCCCATTTCTTATTAAATCTATTGAGCAATGCGATGGCAAAGCCGGCCAGAGACATTCCAAGAGCGATCGGCAAATGCAGAATGCCTAAAGGAAATCCACTTACAGCGGCTGTTGCAATGTGACCCAACCCGCATACTAGTCCGCCTTCAAAGGGT
>DATGZD010000135.1:0-36086 GCA_035297385.1 Candidatus Sulfotelmatobacter sp.
GATTGTAATGCCGGAGCCTGCTGTATTTAGAGTTACTGAAACTGTTCGGACTCCATCGATTAATTAATTTTACAACAACTGGAACAACATCAAATTTCACTGAAAGAATAGTCAGCAACATAACATGGCCATTAAGTAGTATTCCATCCACTACTGATTTTACAGCTGGTATAGCAGCATCCTTTGGACGTGGCTTAATTGGCTATTCTGGAACAACACCAGAACAACGATTGGTAACTGTTGACTTAAAAACAGGAGCAGTGCTAGTTAACAAGACAATTGAACCTGCAGGCAGCCAAGTACTCATGGGTTACAGTGGTGCATCCGACGTTTGTGACAAAGGAATATATGCCTTCATAGATGCATGGGGACACTTCGTTGGACTTGACATTAGAACAGGAGCAATACGATGGACAAGCGATAAGATGACTGAACCTTGGGACGCAAACAGCTTCGGAGCTTACGATACAACATCAGCTTATGGCATGTTCTACAGATGTGGATACTCAGGTGTCTACGCCTTTGATTGGGATACAGGCAAAATAGTCTGGAAGTATGAAGCCCCAGCAATCACTCCATTCGAAACACCATATACAGATGAAAACGGCACAACAGTAATGTCTTTCAACGGCGTAGCCTACGCTGCTGACGGAAAAATCTACACTATAAACACTGAACACACACCAACTCAACCAATCACAAGAGGCTGGCAATTACATGCAATTAATGCTACGACAGGAGAGAGTGTATTCAAAACAATAATGACTGGTAATATTGGTTCAATAGCTGATGGATACATGTCAATTTCAGAGTCTTACACAGGTACACTATACGTTTTAGGTAAAGGTAAAAGTCAAACAACCGTAACAGCACCAGATACAGCTGTACCACTCGGAACGGCAATGGTGATAAAAGGTTCAGTACTAGATCAATCACCCGCTCAACCAAATACACCATGCGTATCTAAAGATTCTATGAGTACACAAATGGAACACATACACAGACAAATGCCGATCGATGGTCTATTCCATAACTTAAGCATAACGGGCGTTGAAGTATCTCTTACAGCCATGGGCGCAGATGGCAGCTATGTAGATGTTGGTAAAGTGACATCTGATGGCTACTACGGAACATTCAGTAAAACTTGGACAGCGCCAAAAGAAGGAGACTATACAATTGTTGCCACATTTGCCGGTGATGATTCATATGGTAGTTCAGGTGCTTCAACAGCCGTAACAGTTGGTCCAGCTCCTACGACAACTAATAATGGACAACAACAAGAAGTAGTTGTTCCAGACTATACAATGACAATAATTGGCGTTGGAATTGCAGTCATGATTGTAGTTGCCATTGTAGGATTAGCGTTGTTCTTTACAGTCAGAAAACGATAATTCGAAAGTGTCAAACCAAACTCACTTTCCTTTTTTTGTCTATTCTTCATAAAATGCTTAATCTGAACATTAGAGCGTCTCTAAAACAATACTATCCTGAAAATGCTTATCAGGCGGTCGCGCGCGCGACTATTTTTGAAGATGTATATCGCTTGCGACTTAATGCTTGTATAACTATTTACCAAAGCTACTACTTTTTGCGTTTTCGATACAATATAAACACATGTCCCCTAACTTCAACTAGAGCAGAACCTGTCTGTTCCGCGGCTTTTGCAGCTATATTTTTTGCCGTTTCTGTTTGCAACGCACTTCTAAGAATCCTAACTTTTACCATTTTGTTCTTATCCAATTGTTTATCAACCTCAGTAGCTGATTGCGGAGTGAATCCATCTTTACCAACATGAATCGTTGGCTTTTCTTCTTTTAACACATGTTTTACGTGACGTTTCATGTTTGTTGTTATCTTACTCAATGTTAATTCACCTTCCTTTTCGTAGCAGGACTCGTTTTTGCCAGCCACAATTTAGACATGTAATCACGATATGAGGCTCCCTTTTTTGCCTTACTCTTACACGACAGTTCTCACCATAAATTAGGAGACTGTTACATTTTTTGCAGGTGCGCCGTCTAAAATTTTGAGGTAAACGTATCTTTGCAGCCATGGCAATTTTTCGTGCAGATTCTATGTAGCGGCTAGCTAATTTAGGGTTCACCTTGCTGAATGTATTAGCTTGTTGAAATAAAATATCCACACGTTTCTTAGCTATCTGCTTAATCGAAGAATGCACTTAAACAAGTCACCTTTCAATGTTGTCTAAGAAACATGGACATATATTAATTAATGATGCCACAAAAAATGACTATAGCATTTCTCCTTCATTAATTAATTCAAGAAAAGATGAAATTGGGACTACTATCTTTTCATATGTAGCGATTTTTCCATTCCTTATTGTTTTTCATTGTAATAATTCAGAAATAATACGAAACATTGCATAAACCGTAAAATTAGCTGGTTTCATAGTTTTATATTCTCGCTTTTATAATGATTACATTATGTTGAGTGTTCCTGTATGTTTTCTTGATCAAGAGCAATTGAGTAAAGATTTTTCGGTTTTTTAGAATGGTTTAAAAATACATTAAAAGGTAATTGACTAAATGGGGCATAACTTGATTTGTGAAAAGGTTACGCAGCTATTTGCACTATTTGCAGCTTTAATGATAGTCACTTCGGCACTCGCGGCAGTATCTCAAGTAGGGTTTGCCCAAACTGTCGTCAAAGGAGATCAAGCAGACTTTTCATGGCCAATGTTTCATCATGATGCTGAGTTTACAGGTTATACTCAAAGCTCGGCTCCTAACGTAGCCAATCAGTTATGGAATTATACTCTCCCAAGCGGTGTTATGTGTGCTTCTCCTGCTATTGTTGATGATAGATTGTTCATACAATCAGAGGATAACTACGTTTATTGTTTAAACGCTACTACAGGAGATTTTATTTGGAAATTTAGAGGCGTGGGGTCTATGGTTTTTACTCAAGGACAATATCATCCAAATAGAGCTAGCCCTGCAGTTGTGAACGGAAAGGTCTATGTTGGTTCAATAGATGATTTCATGTATTGCTTGAACGCATCTTCAGGAGACATTATATGGAAATACCAGACTGGAGATGATTTGTATTCTTTTGTTGCGGTTACTGATGGCAAGGTTTTCACGGGATCAGCGGATTTTAATCTTTATTGTTTCAATGCAAATACAGGAGAGTTAGTTTGGAAATATAACACTGAAGATTGGCCCTTTAACCCTGCTGTTGCTGATGGCAAAGTGTTCGCAGGTAGCCATGACGTTTTTTATGCTTTAGACGAAAATACAGGAGCAGTGTTATGGACGTATACGGCTTCAAGCGTTATCAGCGATTCTCCAGCTGTAGCTGACGGAAAAGTTTTCTTCGCTGACGGCGGGTCACCGCAGGGCTTTGCGGGGGCAAGAATTCATTGTTTAGACGCAGATTCGGGAACGATTATATGGAGTTCTGATATGCCACCGGCTGTATTTTCATCTCCAGCTTTCGCTTACAGTAGGGTTTTCGTGGGTTCTTGGGATAAGAATGTTTACTGTATAAATCCTAACGATGGAGCAGTAATTTGGAGTTATCCCACTAACGGTCCTGTCGCCTCTTCACCTGCAATCGCTGATGGCAAACTGTACATAGGTTCAAACGACGGCTACATTTATTGTTTAAACGCAACGTCAGGGTTAGGAATCTGGAATTATAAGATTGGAACTGAAGTGAAATCTTCTCCCGCCATCGCTGACGGAAAACTGTACGTTGTGTCAAGGAAAGGCGTTGTTTATTGTTTTGGCGAAGCATCAACATCAGGTACGACGTCGCCTGAGTCGCCCCTTAATTACGAGTCTTACATGATAATAGCAGTCGTTGTCATTGCGATAGTCTTCGTGAGCGCGTTCCTATATGTTAGACTAAAGAAAAAGAAAACCTAAAACTGATCTTCACTACTGTGTTTGCGTATGAAAATAAGGGGCATAAACATGGAAACATTACGTCGGTACTCACGATATTTCTCGCCAAATTTGCTTTCTACGTATTTTTCCTCTTTTCTTGCCAAACGGTAGTAAATAGTGACTAGAATTGACCAGAGCGCTGCAGAAATCGGTGAGAAGCTGTAAACAATCATGCTGAGCGTGGCGAGGAGAATGCCCAAGTACTGAGGGTGCCGAACATACTTGTAGATACCGTCCGTTACAAGAGTGTCTTTGGCGTTGAATATTTTTGACCAGCCAAGCATAACCAGCACGCCTCCCATGAAGAACATGATTAGCCCGAGTATCTTAAGCGGTAAATTATTAAACGGAAGCCATCCTGATGGGTCGGTTCCGAACACCCACAACACCGTGTAGATACTTGTGGGGATCCCCTGCATTGAGATGTAGAATGAAACGATCCATGTTGCTGCGGCAGCTAAGCGTTGTGAGAAGCCAAATGTTTCCGCAACTATTACAGTCACTGAAGCACCCCATAATCGGCCTTCTCTCTTCTTCTTGAACTCTAAGAATCCGATTAAAGCAAAAAGGAAAAACAACACCACATTCAGGATAATTAGGTCTAATTCTATCAACGTCAGTAGCCCAACACGTTTTTACGTGTTGTTCCAGAAATAAGAGTTTCTGAAAAATTGGTTGAATAGACATTCGGCATATCGCTAGCTGAAACTGAAGAGGAATTATCAACTATGCAAATTATTACAATCGTCATTAACAAGTGAGGAATAGAACGCGGCAGTCGCGTTTCGCAAAAATGTTAAATAAGCGAGCACTGAAAAACGAAGTGCGCAAGCTAGAAAAATAGACTTGCATATACTAGAAGGAAAAAAGAAAGAAATGCAATTGAAACTGAACAAAACAAAGCTACTTTCTATGATTGCGATAGTTCTATTTATTGCCTCTATACTTCTTGTAGAAATACCAGTTAAGCCAGCTAATGCTCAACTTGCCGCCAAACAACCGTATATTGGACCATTGCAAGCAGGCGATACTGCTGCCGTAACAGCTGTGACTCGAGCTTTCCTTAGCTTTGTACCGAACCCCATAGGCGTCGGCCAGATACTGTTGGTCAACTTTTGGATTAACCCTGCGCTTCCTTCAAATGACGTAATAATTCCTGATGGGGGCTACGTGATCACAATCACGAAGCCAGACGGAACCAAAGATGTCAAAACAATGAGGTCTGAACCTGCTACAGCTGCAAATTGGTTTCAATATGTGCCCGACCAAGTTGGTCAATATTCGCTAAAGTTTGAATTTCTTGGAACGTACTTTCCAACGGGATGGTACTATAATGGAGCTATTGTAACGAACTCGTCATTGGTAGGTACTACTTTTTCTATGGGAAATAACACAATATCAACCTACTTTAAACCCAGTTCCACCGCAGAACAAAGCCTAACGGTACAGCAAGACCCAGTGTGGTCGTGGCCTTTGGCATTACCAACCGACTACTGGACGCGACCTGCATCAATGAACAATAGAGGATGGTGGCCGATCCTAGGAGCTTATCCAGGTACTGGCTATGTAGGCTATGGTTACTCTAATTGGGACACACTCTATCCTAACACAAATCCACAGTATATGACACTCCAAGATTTCACTCCGTGGGTTAAAGCACCGAACACAGCTCACGTACTTCGGAAACAACTGGGCGCAATTGCAGGTCTCATCGGAGGACCAGCAGGGCAATATGGCACGACTAGCAGTCCCGGCACTCCAAGTGTAATCTACGCTGGACGAATCTACCAAACCATGACTGTACCGATAGATGGCGTACCAACAAGCGCTGCAGTAAGCTACGACTTACGTACCGGAGAACAGTATTACGCAATACCGACAGCCGCACCTTACAATGGTATCACACCCAATCTCGTTGCATATGTAAATCCAGTGATAAATACCGAGACGCTTGCGGGTGTGGAAGTAGGATCTCAGACTTGGTCGGTAGAGCTTCTATCGATTAGCGGCTCGTATTTGAGAAAGATCAATCCGTACACTGGAGCGTTAACGTTGAACGTCTCTATTGCTCCATTGTCGGGAGGAACCTTCCACAACCAGATAGGCGGCTACGTCTTGAACATACAGGATCTCGGCGCGGCTGCAGGTTCTCAACGCTATCGTTTAATCAACTGGACTACACGCGGAACCAGCACTAACTTCACAAGCAGAATCATAAGCAACACAACCTACCTAAGAAGCAGCCTACCTTCCATGTTGGATTACGATGCGGGTTTGGGTGGCGAAGTTACAGATACATACGGTGCAATGAATCTTACCGGCCAGCCCTTTGGTCAAAAACGTTGGTGGGTATCGATTCAGTTTTATGATCTGTCAACGGGCGCGCTGAAATATAACATAACGACAGATGCATACCCAGACATTCTGTACCACAACGGCCCCTCAATAATGGACCACGGAAAAATCGCTGCTTGGACACAGGGTGGGTACTGGGTAATAGCTGATGGGCGTACAGGGAAATGGATTAGAAGTGACGGAACGGACTATCCTTGGTCATCGGCGGGCTTCGGAGCTTACGCAGCTTCGTCAGCTTATGGCCTCTTGATCAGGTATGCCTACAACTACGTCTACGCCTTCAACTGGACTGATGGCAAATTAGTCTGGAAATACGAAGCACCAACATATGCACCCTTCGAAACTCCCTACACCGACGTGAATGGCACCGAAGTTTATTCCTTCAACGGAGATGGCTACATTGCTGACGGAAAGCTGTACGTAGCTAACACGGAACACACACCAACTTATCCATTGACCAGAGGTTGGGGCATACACGCCATCAACATAACAGACGGCTCACTTTTATGGAAGCTGGATAATCCTATGACTTATGGTGGTGTAGCTGACGGCTACTTGGTAGCCGCAAACTCGTGGGACGGATACCTTTACGTCATAGGTAAAGGCAAAAGTCAAACAACAGTTACAGCACCAGATACAGCTGTGCCACTTGGAACAGGCGTCATGATAAAAGGTAAAGTCCTTGACCTATCCCCCGCACAAGCAGGCACACCAGCCGTATCCAAAGACTCAATGTCAATGCAGATGGAATATTTGCACCTAGGACAGCCACAGGGAGGACTCTGGAACAATGTAACAACCATCGGAGTTCCAGTAAGCTTAACTGCTTTAGGCTCAGACGGTACTGTCATCGATGTGGGCACAGCTACAACTAACGGCTACTCAGGCGAATTTGATGTGGCTTGGACTCCACCAAAGCAGGATACGTACCAAATCGTCGCTTCCTTCGCTGGAGACGATTCATATGGTAGTTCAATGTCTACAACTGCTGTAACCGTAGGTCCAGCTCCAGAAAAAGTAACTGTTCCCGAGCAGACTGTGCCACCGGACTATACAATGACAATAATTGGCGTAGGAATTGCAGTCATAATTGTAGTTGCTATCTTAGTCGCTGCTGCTGTATTGATACTTAGAAGACGGTAGTTAAGACAAATAGTCGATGTATCAACTTCCTCTTTTTTATTTCTTGAACGTAGAACGAATCTGAAAAGGCTAATTCTAACAAGAATTAAGACAAGAAAAGACTAAAGCTATATCGTACATGTCTTCGATTCGGATGTTTAATTTGCCTTATGAATTACAATAGTGTTTCATTAGTTTTTAGTTTGGTGTGCTCTTTTTCAGAAGGGTTGATTAAAGAAAGTAATTTTTCAACTGTGTTAAGCGCTGGATTCAAAATACGGTTTACCGGTCCCAGTGATGTCGTCATTGTTCTCAGATTCTCTATATCAGAGCGATCTATTACCCGTATCATTAGAATACTAGGCAAGAAGACTATTGTGAATACTGTTGCACCGATTAGTAGGTTTATCACACTACTGAAGCCCATTTGTAGTTGGATTATGAACGTAGTGGCGCCTGCCAAACCTGAGGCAATTAATATTTTTGTTGACGAAACCCAATCTATCATTAAATCATAGTGTCTCTTTATCCATTGTAAAGATATAATAAGACCTGGTACTCCTGCAACTAAAGCCGTAATTATTATGCCTAAGACGCCTATTTGTGAGGCTAAAAACCAACTAAGCGGTATACCTATCGCGGCTGTTAAAATGCTGAGCATCATGCTTAAACCTGTCTTGCCTTGGCTATTCAGTAGGTTACCAGTCGTAAGGCTTCCAAAAGCAGTATACAAGTAGGTGATGGCAAGTAACGATAAATAAAGCGGAGCTGATGGATATTTGTTGCTAAACAACGTTGCAATTCCTGGTTCTGACAGGGCCATCACAATCATAGCTACAGGGACCACTAAAAGGGTAGCATATTTAACCGAGAACTGGTAGACGGTTCTCAATGCGTCTTTATCCTTTATTGCGTCAAGTTTACTGAAGGCTGGGAAAAGCATCATAGTTATTGGTGAGGCAAAGAAGGTTATCAGGACCACAAAGGTTGTTGCAAGAGCGTAGTTGCCAACAGCATCAGCAGTCGCATAGGCACCTATGAGTATGATATTAAATTGCATTTGAAAAGCAGTTATTATTGCTGCTACTGATAAGGGTAGCCCATATACAAGTAACATCTTTATATCATTGCGATTTCTGGTCTTATCTATTTCTATGTGTTGTAGTTGTTGATTCACAGATGAAATAGACATTTTTCTGCAAAGCATAAACATAAATAACGTTCCAGTTACACCTGCAAGTAATAATGAGACTAGATAGCCAACGATCGCTCCGAATACGCCTAACCCTAGAATTACTAAACCTATTGTCAAAACAACCTTTACGACAGATTGAATAATTAATGTTACACTGTTCAGTTCCATGCGTTCTAAACCTGTGAAAGCAGACTGAGCGACTGTGAAGAAGGCATTTATCAGAATTGTAAATGAAGCTATCTGAAGCAACGGTTCCATAGCCGCAAGATTATAGATACTGGCAAACAATGACGAAAGAATAAATGAAACGATAGTTAATACTATGCCAACGACAATCTCAAACAATAACCCATTCACTAAGATATTTCTTATTCGATGTACCTGATTTTCTACATTGTACTGAGCAGTATAACGTATTATAGCTGAGGTTACTCCCCAATCTCTGAATACACCTATCAAAGTTGGAGTTGCTACGGCGAGCGAGTATAGACCCATTCCTTCTGATAACAATAAGTTAGCGATGTAAATTGTGCCGATAGCTGAAATCACAGTTGAACCTACTAACCCCCAGAGTAAATGAAAACTACTTTTTGTTGTGATCTTAGCCATTTCTGCAGCTTTAGTCATACATCTTTGCCTATCACTAAATTAGTTATTCAGCTTAGATGTGTTATTTCGAGATGTGTATATTGCTTTTGGATTTAAAATCTAGATTTATATCTGAACGAAGCAGGATACAGAATTTTTCTAATCATGAAAAGCGAGATATGAGCGACCTATCAATTCTTTTTTGCTATTTTTAAGAAAGTGTTTATCTTAACTTGAAATTTGAACCCTGGCAGGTTTATATCGGAATGCGGAGAAGGCTTCTTTTTTATTCTTTTGACGGCTTCAGTGAATTTTCTGATTAATGCAGGTATAACATGTGAGGATTCCAAGTCAAAATTATCTCATGGGCTATACAAGTTTACTGGAAGTAGATAGATAATATTCATACCTTGTCGTTGATAAGCTTGGTTGTTGAGGTTTTAGAGGTTACTTTACCTTAGTGTGTTATTTGTATTTCACCGACAAATTTCATGTAATAGTTAAGCAGTCTGAAATTGTATCTGTCATCAAGACTTCAAATTCGTAAAAGGCAAAAAGGAGTTGTGTAATGTTCTTTTTAATATGTCAACGAAAGCATCTGTTGCAATATGTCTATTCATTTTTCTTCTCATGATGACTATTACGCGAATTGTTCCAACATTTCCTCCTGCAACGATGATTTTTGAATTCTTTAAATTCTCTCAGAATTCGATGATTATTTTTGGAATTCCTGCCGTAACCATTCTAATGTGTATGACAAATGGATTCTTCTGGATGATCATTGCAGCTGTTTTGCTTGCTATTGCTTCTTTTGCATCCAGAACTGAACCTCTTCCACCTATGCCGGAAGCGCCCCACCTTAGATCGCCTATACCCGCAGCAAACCCGGCAGATCCGCGAATAAGTAAGATTCCTCCTGCAATGACAGTGACAAAAAGAAACACAACAAGAAGACCTCGAGAAGGATACGAAATAGAGACTATCCAAGGCATAGGACTCATTCGAGGCATGTTGCTGCGAAATATGGGCATTAAAACATCAGAGGATCTATTACATGTGTGCAGAACTGAAAAGATTCGGCATCGCATAGCTAAGGATTTAAGCGTTTCAGAGGAGACGTTACTTACATGGATTTGTCAGGCAGATTTGCTCCGAGTAAAAGGGGTAGGTAAACATTACTCAGAACTTCTAGAGTCAGCAGGGGTTAATACAGTTGCAGATTTATCTACTAAAAGTCCTACGCTTCTGCGTCAAACGCTAAAAATCATTAACAAAGAGAAGAACCTGGTGAAGCGCGTTCCCCCAGTAGGCACAATCCAAATCTGGGTTAATGACGCCCAAAACCTTGAGCACATAATTGAATAGATTACTTCAAGATAGCGCATCAAAAGAAGTTAAGGGGAGCGCATAAAACTCATAAATTCAGCTATGCTTCGGGGCTGTAAAACATAATTGTGTTTTCGTTCGTCACCAACTGTTGAATGTGGTTTGGGGCCGTAATCGTGTCCAGGATACACTGCAATAGAATCATCAAGTTTTAGCAATTTGTTAAAGAAACTCTCATACAGGCTTCTGGGGTCTCCGCCAGGTAAATCGGTTCGACCACATTCTCTGACGAACAGAGTATCGCCCGTCAAAAGTATTTCATTATTAACAAGAAGACAGATACTGTCAGGTGTGTGTCCAGGCGTATAGATCACTCTTATGTTAATGGAGCCAACCTTAATTATGTCACCCTCATCAACTGCTATGTCACAGTTAGCTTTGGAAAACTTATGTGCGACTATTTTAGCCCCAAACTCTGATTTTAAATCATCATTACCATCTACGTGATCATAATGACCATGTGTATTTATGATATATTTTAGTTGAAAATTGTTCTTTTTCAGAATTTGAATAATTTCGTCTGAATTATAGCTTGAATCAACAACAACAGCTTCACATGTATTCTCATCAGCTAGAATGTAGGAAAAATTATCACCGTACTTTTTGATTTGTCTAAAGAACATAGAAATAACACCTCTTTAATATTGTAGATTCTGAAGCCAATAGCGAAATAAATGTTTTCTGATTAAGATTCTTTTTGAAAATATGCTCATATTGTAGTTGCAGTTAAGCAATCACATGCTTTTAAGAACTAGAACAACCTTACGAAATATGAGTCTTCTCAGGAAGGATTATTTGTCAAAAACGGAAATTGACGTCAAAGAAAGAGTGCAAGAACTCATACATATCATTAACAGGTATAGGGAGAGAGCAAAATCTAGTCCTGGCGATACTGATGTAGTAATCAAGAACTGGGGGTTTGACGTGGCAAAACAAGAAAGAGATTACACTGTTGGCATGGAGCTAAATCTGACTCTGACACCGAAGCCCAAGAAGGCTGGAAAGAGCAACAAATAGGACCTAATTAAAACAAAAACTTTTGCAAGCACCACTCGAATATGAAGCATAAATAGTAAATAGTATAGATTCAGTGCTCTATGTCGCTTAACTTTCTGAATTTTTTGGGCTAAGCTTCCATTCAAGCTTAGCTTTAACATCGATCCTATCAACTTGTTCTTTTCTATCTATTTCTTGTTGCAGGGTCCTTACTGGATGGGAGCCAAATGCTGAAGCATAGACTCTTGATACTTGAACACCAAAAAGCAGAAACAGATTTGCTAGATAGATCCATAGTAATAATACCATCAATGACCCGGCAGTCCCGGCCAATGTTGTAGGGGAAAAAAGTGACACATAGACTCCAAAGAGAGAGTTTAGGAATGTAAAAATAATACTCGTTATTACAGCAGCTAACGTCACATCACTCCATTTAAGATATACTTCAGGCACAATTTTGAATATAACGGCAAAGAGAATGAATCCTAATACGAATGATAGAATTATTTGAAGAACTCTTAGCAAGATCGGAGCAAAACCTCCGATTATTGGATTAAGAATAAGAACTGCAAGATTGAAAAGAATTGTTGAGAATGCAGTCCAAACTACAACTATCAAACCTATTGATCCAACTAAGATAAACGGTTCGATCTTATTTCTAATGCTCTCACTAAACCTTAATTCGGCAGGTGTTATTTCCCAAATTTTGTTTACCGATTTATCTAAAACAGAATATGCTCCAAGTGCACCTGCCAATGTAAAAGCCACAGCAATAATAGATCCAAAAATCGATGTTAATGGACTTTGTGCATTTTTTAGAAGTTGAGAAAGCAAATCTGCAATAGATGGACCGGCAATATTTGCCACTTGATTAACTAATTGTTGAAGTGCTGCTTCTTGTCCATATATTAAAGCCAAACCTGCAACAGTAATTAACGCTAATGAAGGAAGGGGTAAAATCGCAAAAAAAGTAATTGCAGCCGCCCTTAAAGATGCATCATGTGATTGCCACTTCTTAAATGAAACCATCATTAAATTAATGAATTCTCGACGGTTCATGATTTCTGCCTGTTTAAATATTCCTCAAGAATTAAAGCGATAACTAAATGATAATCCTTAATATGTTAATGAAACTGTTAACTGCAACTGCTCTTGTCTTAGTTATTAATTGAAGAATTGTTGATCTTGCTTCTGCACCTATAGTTATGATAGTGCCGCCTTTGTATGAGACAGTTAAGGTAATTCCTCTATCATGCAATGCTTCAGCTACAGATCTTAGTGTTTTAAGAGGACTTACACCAGGTTTCTTTTTAACTTCTTTTTCAATTTCGTCCCCTTCCATCAATTGAGCTTGAGCTTGTTGACTAATTTCTCCCCGCATTGCTATGATTCTCTTTATGAAATTTTTGTCTTCCAAATCCACATTAATCTTTTTACTCGTCAAATTAACCTCAAGAACGTTCAAATCGCCGGTAGACAAAATAACCTTGCCTGACTCGAAGGTAGGTTCCTTATTTTCAGATTCTTGCATGTTTACCTTCCTCACAAGAAATTAGAACCGTTGTATCTTTTGGTCTAACAATGTTAAAGTTGATTTCACCATTAAGTACATATTTTGTATTACCCCGGTTGAATCTTAATTCCTGAAAACTAACCTTTGGATTAGGCTTATCCCCCGCAAGCTTGCCAATCATTTTGAGTAATTTACTCGATCCAATCTCAGTATTGTCTATGGTATAGGTTGACTCATCGTAAATTGACATAAAAGAAGCTCCATTAAAATTATCTTTAAGAACAATAAATACTTACCTCCATGCCGTTACTGTGCTCTAGAAATTGTAAAACTCATTTTCTTAAGACCAAAAACAGTTATTATTTTAGTGATCCAACTATGTAGAAGAATTATACTGAATGTATTTTTCGAGATAATCTTCCTAAAGTGATTCTTCTAATAAGAATTGCTAGTTTATGAAGGCATAAATACTATTTATGATTAGTTTGGCTTGTCTTGTATGCAAACTTGAGAAAATATGGAGTAATGATTGATGTAACTATAGCTGCTACGCCAATAATTGGTAATAGAAATGTACTTATTGCGCCTAAATCTTGACCCGCCTTTCCAACAATAAATGCAAATTCTCCAACTTGAGCCATACCAAACGCAACCTCACGAGCAACTTGATTGTTATAGCCAAATAAGCGAATTCCAATCATGCTGCTGCCCATTTTGGCAAAAATCAGAGTTAGAATTACTATTACTGCTAATAACCAATAACTTGTTAATTGAGTGACATCCATTAATGCACCCATTGAAACAAAAAAAATTGCTTCAAACATATGTCGTAGATGCGAGAATTCCTCACTTATCTTTTCGGTTATGCGTGATTCTGCGACAACAACACCGATTAGGAATGCTCCTGTGGCTACTGAAAATCCAAGAACGGCCCCAATTATGGCAAAGACAAAGGCAAGACCAATTAAAGCAACGTATAGTACTTCATGACTTGTCTTTTCTGTAGTAGAATTTATGATTCTGGGAATTATGAATGATCCTAGACCTAACGTCCCACCAACAAAAACAGCGAGTTTTAGTAGAAGAATCAAAAGAGCACCCAAAGATATTGACTGCGTGATTGCAAGGTTTTGGAGAGCGGCTAACAATAGGACTACGAATACATCTTCTGTTACAAGCATGCCTAACATTATTTGTGCAGGAATTTGCTTTATTTTTCCTAAATCGGTTAATACTTTTGCGACAATTGTTGTACTGCTACTTGCTAAGGCAGCTCCGAGAAATAGTTTATCGAAAAGAGACCATTGGAGAAACATGCCTATTAACCAACTAGCGATTATAGTAAAGGTAATTTCAAGGGCTGCTACACCAAGTACAACTTTGCCTAATGCTCTAAGTCTCCTTAAAGGAAATTCTAACCCAACAGCAAACAATAGAAGAATTATACCAATATCAGCAAAGACGCTAATCACATCGGTATGCGTTAGAACTACAAATGGGAGTAAGTAAGGTCCAACAATAATGCCTGATATTAAATATCCAATCACCAGAGGCTGCTTCAATTTATAGAAAAGAAAAGTGATAACGGAAGCTACTGCTAAGAGGATCGCAATATCTGTCAAGATTTCCGTTTCAAAACTCATGTAGAAATTCTCCAATGCATAGCTAATTTGCGCCCTAAAAAGGCACATCCTACATTGTTGTCAAATCAAGCCAGATTAGTGTCTACAATCTTTTCAGAGCTATCCAGACATTTAAGCATTCAAAGATGGCTTTAGTGTACATTGATTTTTGAGACAAGAAATTTCACTGTTACTGACTGTTTAGAAACACTTTGTCTAGAGATAATAAGAAATTCCCTTTTGTATCTACTCCTTATTTTGATAAGTGAATGTAGGTTCCAAGTAAATCTGTCTGATCATGGGATATCTGGTTTTTATTTTCCCCTCCAAATCCGCGATAATTCTGGTTATTTCATCACCACGCAAGTTCCCCCTAAGTTCGATTTACATTGTTAACAGAACATCATTAGGACCAAGATGCATCGTAAGCAATTTATTGACACTTACAACCGAAGAATTTTGACGGGTAATTTCTCGTACACCTTTCAGGATATCTTCGTCTACGCTTTCACCGACGAGTAATCCTTTACTTTCATAGGCTAATTCAGAAGCAACGATAATGAGAACTGCACCTATAAGAATGGAACCCAATCCATCGTACAAGGGATTATTGAAGTAGGAAGCAAGAAACACTCCAAAAAGCGATCGTTATTCCAATAATGGCTGCTGCATCCTCAGCTAATGCTGTAAATATTGTTGGGTCTTTGCTTTCGCTGTAAGCTTTAATTATACTTTTTCCTTTAGAGGTTCTACGAAGACTACGATAGCTTAATCCAAAAGAAAAACATTCCATTACAAAAGCAACACTAAGCACGATGTAATTCACGATAGGGTCGGCAAGTTCTTTTGGAGTAGCAATCCGAGTTATTCCTTCATAAATGGATACGCCGCCACCTATACCAAAAATTAGTACTGCCACGATTAATCCCAAAAATAGATTTCTGACGAATGACCAAACGGATGAAAATCGTCAGGAGGAAGTTTACTGCGTTTTAGCCCAAACAAAGTAATAATTCATTCCCCGAATCTACAAGAGAATGGATGCCTTCTGATAACATCGCTGAGCTTCGAGACAAATAAGCTGCAATTAACTTGGTTACTGCAATACCTATATTTGCAGCTAAAGCGCCATAGACGCTCGTTCGACTCTCTGATTGTTCATCCAAAAACTACACCTAAACCTGTTGTTAAACAACCAAACGAACAAGGATTAACTGTCTTCTGTTAAACACACATGTTCCTATTAAGTCTAACAATCCCCAGCTGGTGGAGTTTTCATAGCATCAATTCTGTTTCTTTTTCTTTCTCTGACCGTTCATTTATTGCACATTTGCCACATATTCTCCAAATATCGATACATTATCCATAAAAAATAAACAGAAATAAAAAAAGGCGTGAACTGATTTAGTTCAACTACGTCGAAGCGTGCGCTCAATTGTAAGATTACGCGATGAAAAATGAGAAACACACAATATCCGTATCTCGCTATTTTTTCAGCTCTTAATTGCAAGGTTGTACAGAAGAAATTGACCATCTAATGTTGGATTTCCAGAGTAGTATTTACTGAAGTAACCGAAAATTGTAATCCGTTTATTAATGAAAGGTTTTAGCGTTTTTGTCCATTCGTCTATTTCGTTTGTTTTTTCAATTTCGATTTTGCCCAAAGTTCCGTTAACTTTTTTCCTATCTCCTTCCCATCTTATGTAAATGAAGTTAGATGAGAGTTCAGTTGTTGTTGGCATTGAAACAGAATCTGTCCATGCCAAAGCAACATTGTTACTCCGCAAAAGTGAAAAGAGACTTTCTCCAAGTAGGTTTTTGTTCCTAACTTCTACAACATAGTGATGTTTCTTGGGTAAGTTTTTCAAGAATTTTTCCAACAGTGGAATATGTTCAATTCCAAATGAAGGTGAAAATTGAAGCAAGAGTGGACCAAGCTTATCCTCCAAAAGTTCCACGCGTTTAAGAAACACTGCCGTTTCTTCTTCGCAATCTTCCAGCATTTTAATGTGAGTTATTGTTCTTGGAAACTTGAGTGAAAAAAGAAAAACCTTTGATGTTTGTTTCTTCCAGTTTATCACAGTCTCTTTTCTTGGTATCCTGTAAAAGGTGTAATCAACTTCAACGGTGTCAAATTTTGATGAATAGTAGGCTAGAAATTCATTTGAAGATAAATTTTCAGGATAGAAACTTCCTTTCCAGAAGTCATAGCTCCAGCCCATGGTGCCAATGTGAATGTTATGCATCTTCTTTTCCTTTAAGGAATAGCCAGTTCTTCTTGTCTGCGCGTTTCAATCTTACCAAAACATAGCGACCTTTCAAACGGTTTCCATGAAGCATAAACTCGATCTTATCTTCTTCCCAAACTTTAACATTAAAAGTTCCTTTATCCCAGATTATTACTTTTCCAGCGCCGTATTGTCCTTCAGGAATTGTGCCTTCAAAATTTGCGTAATCAATCGGATGATCTTCTGTCTGTACAGCTAGCCTTTTTTCACTTGTTGATTCTGGAATACCTTTAGGCACAGCCCAACTTACAAGAACCCCAGCATTTTCCAGCCTAAAATCATAATGAAGATTTCGAGCATGGTGCTCTTGAACCACAAATATTCTTTCTTTGTTCTCTTTTACTTCAGCTTTTGGTTCTTTAGTTATTGCAAAATTACGTTTTGATTCGTACTCACTCAATTGTTTTGAAGCAAGTTGATCTATTGTACATTTTGAAGGAGACTTATCTTCCCTTAATGCGTGAAAACGTGGCATGCGTAATTTCCTGTCTTTTGTTACTAAATCATAATTAATCTCGCAGACTAATTTAGGTTTAAGCCAAGTTATGTTATCAGAGATTCCAGGATTAAACGGAGCCTTACCAATCACTATGTCCTTAAACTCAGACATTAAAGTCTGCAATATTTCCTCAGAGAATCCAGTACCAACTTTACCAACGAAAACAGGAGTTTTTCCGTCGTATAAACCTAAGATTAAGGCTCCAAAAGTTTTAGCCCGAACGCCAGTTCCTCTTGTGTAGCCAAAGATAACGCAATCACATGATTTAGATTTCTTAATCTTCAGCCAGTCAGGACTTCGTAAACCTGGGTGATACTTGCTGTCCTTTCTTTTAGCGATTACGCCTTCGAGATCATTCTCTATTGCAGCTTGATAATATATTTCGCCTTTTTCTTCCATAAAATCTGAAAGAGTAATGTATTCACCCTCTTCAACCGAATCCTGCAAGATTCTTTTACGTTCTATTAATGGGAGATTGATGAGTGGTCGTCCATTTTTTTCCAGAATATCAAAAACAATGTATTCTGCAGCTGCCATGGATCGTTCTTTTTCAATGTCTTCTGTTTTTACAGCTTTTCCTCTTTCTTGTACAGCTTGAAAACTACTCTTTCCATCTTTAATGATGACTATTTCACCGTCAAGAACAACATTATTCGTTAATTCTTTCAATTCTTTGATCTCTGGAAAATTACGAACTAGATCGATATCATTACGACTGATTAATTTGACTTCGCCGTTAACGTAGGCTATTGCGCGAAATCCATCCCATTTTATCTCAAAGATCCAGTCTTTACTAGAAAAAGGTTTATCGACTTCTTTTGCTAGCATCGGTTGATAAGAATGCTTCATTTGTTCTCAAGCTGTTTAAGTGTCTCTCTTAAAGCTGTCATAAGCTCTTTTGCTTCTTCTTTTACAGGTTTTTCAACTATTATTTTTTCACCCTTCTTCTTTTTCTGAATTAATTCTTTAATTTTTTCTCTATACGTATCCTTATAATCGGTGATGTCAAATTCGCCACTTAGTTCATTAACAATCTTTATTGCTATTTCAAGTTCAGTCTTGTCTGGGGTTTCTAAATTCTTAAGGTCTTCCATAACCCGCGGATCTACAACGTCGTAAGAATATCTCATTGTTGTTAATACTAAAGCATCTTTGTAGGCATGAACGATAGCTGGGTATTCTTTGGTGCGTAAAGTTATTCGTCCTGTACAAGCTTTGTTCTTTCTTTGAAGTGCAATAAGTAGAAGGTTGTAAGCATCGTTGCTTTTGTCTGGTGTAAGAATATAGCTTGTGCTGAAATAGATTGGGTCAATGGAGAAATAATCTACAAATTTGTCTACATGTATTCGTCTGTCTGACTCAGGCTTTGCTGCTTCCAATTCCTTCTTATCAAAAATTAAGTATTCGTTCTTTGACACTTCATAACCTTTGACTACTTCATCCCAAGGAACAATTTTGCCATCTTTGGTGCAGACACGCTCATATTTTAATGGTTGACCATCGGTTTTGTGTAGGAAATGGAACGATACACCTCTGTCATAAATCATTGGATACAATTTTACTGGTACGCTGATTAATCCTATTGATAGCGTTCCTGACCATATCGGTCTTCTTGGAACAGGTGTAGCTAATTCATTGCTGGGTTTCTCAACAATTATACTTTTTGATCCTGTCTCTACGATGGTTTGAGTTTTAGATTTTCTTGACAAGTTTATTTAACCACCAGTTTCTGTCTATTTGTGAAGATTTCTTTCCAAGGATCTTCTTTGTGTTTTGTTACTGTTAAGAGATTGAATGCTTCGGGTTTTAAGCCTTTTTTAACTTCTGTCCAAGCTAATGGTGTTGATACGGTAGCGTCCGGTGTTGCTCTTAATCCATAAGGAATTACCATGGTTTTACCATGAGCATTTTGAGTGTAATCTAAGAACACTTTACCTTTCTCTTTTGTTTGAGGAAACTCCGACACCACAATGTCCATTTGTTTTGCTAAATGTTGTCCAATGATATGAGCAAATTCTCGTGTAACACTAAATTTGTATTCTCTTTGAATAGGCACAACAATATGCAATCCCTTTTTGCCAGATGTTTTAACGTAAGAATTCAGAGAAAGCTGGTCTAATCTATCTTTTAGAAAAAGTGCAACGTCAATAGCATTTTGAAAGGTTGCTGGTGGTTCAGGGTCAATATCAAATAGAACAAAATCAGGTTTATCTCTTTCATCTATTCGTGATAAAGGCATGTGAATTTCAAGAGCAGCCATATTTCCAAGCCAAATTAAAGTATCAACATCATCAATGACAAGGTAATTCACGTCACGCCGTGAAGATTTTGAGTAAATCTCAACAGTTTTTACCCATTCAGGCGTTCCTTGAGGAGCATCTTTACCAAAAAATCCTTTCTCTTCAACACCATCAGGAAACCTAGTTGTTACTATGGCACGTTCAGCAACTAAATCAAGAATTCTTGGAGCGATCTTAATGTAATATTCAATAATCTGCTTCTTTGTAATCTTGGGTTTTGGATACAAAATTTTATCAAGATTTGAAAACTTTACTTTAGTTAACTGTTCAGACAAACAACTCACCAAAAACAACTGAATAACAACAGAATTCACCAACATTTAAACTCTACTTACGAAATTTCGTAAGAGTAGACGAGTCTTTCTTGCAGATTATTGAAACAACAACAATCTTACTTATGAAAGAATAATATTGTAGACAAGATCCAATACAACGAAAGTGATGCTAAGTAAGCAATAAATCAATAAAAAAGAAAATGCAGTTCAGCAGACTGGTTCTATTCTTCCGCCAAGACCCAATTTTCGTAAAGTATAAAAGCGTTCTAAAAAACAAAACTTGCTTAACCTAAGCTTGCTCTTAAGCTTAGATAAACATTAAAGGAGAATAAGAAAATGAAGAATTCAAACAAAATGGCAAAAATTACTGCAATTACTGTAACAGTCATAATGATTGCTTCTACGATACTATTGGCATTACCAGCACAAGCTCAATCAACCCTCCCAGCGGGAGTTACTCCCACGAATTTACAAGACGGAGGTTCAACTTTACTACCTTCAGGTGTCACTCCCGATTTACAACTTGATAGTACAGTATACCTTAGTTTCAGTCCTAATCCAATAGGGCTGGGACAGCCCTTACTAGTAAACTTGTGGATGCAACCACCAGTCCATGTGAGTAGACAACTCAAAGGCTTCAGCGTAACATTCACAAAACCTGACGGAACCAAAGATATCATAAGCCCAATCGATTCCTACAAGGGAGACGCAACAGCATGGTTCACATATCCAGTTGATCAAGTTGGAACATGGAAAATCAAACTAGACTTCCCGGGCGCATTCTTCCCGGCAGGAAACTACACTGTACCTGAAGGCACCTTCATGGGTACGCAAACCGTCAGCTTTACACAATCTTGTTACTATAAGCCCGCTTCTACTGAAGAGCAATTACTTACAGTTCAGCAGGATATGGTTATGTCTTGGCCTCCAGCAGCGTTACCAACAGATTATTGGACAAGACCAATATCACCTGAAAATAGAGAATGGTGGCCAATAGCAGGGAATTACCCATCTACAGGTATACTAGGAGGCGGTGACACAAACACAAACCTATACATGAGTAACTATAACTTTGTACCTTACGTTCAAACACGTAACACTGCACATATAGCTTGGAAACGACAGGGCTCTGATTCAGGACTAATTGGCGGAATGGAAGGACAGAAATCTCTATCAGGTGGCGGCGGCAATCCAAGTGTAATCTATCAAGGAAGATGTTATCAAACAGTCACGAGAATAATGAATGGTTCACCAACATCTGTATGGGAATGCTATGATCTACGCACAGGACAGGTTTATTGGGACCAACCAGTACCCTTAGCCGTTACTCAAACACAATTCGGCCCGACCGTACAGCCACCTGCAGCAGCACCTAACATAGTTCTCTATGAAGAGATTTGGACAGGCACATCAGCAGCGGGTACAGCAGCAAACATTGGCGGATTATCTGTTTCGCTCCTGTATGTTGGCAATGGAAGGTGGATAAAGTTCGATCCCATTACTGGAGCTGTTACCCAAAACGTTTCGATTTCACCATTGACAACCGGCACATGTTACAAGAACAACTTCTTTCTAACTGTACAAAACCTTGGCAACAATGTACCAGCTAATCAACGATACCGCCTAATCAACTGGACCGTAACTGGACCAGTCGGAGCAGGTTCAGCAGGCTACAGAGTCAACTACTCAATGACAGTAATGAATAACATAACTTGGCCATGGAGTAGTCTACCATCTACAACAGATTACGAAGCAGGTATTTCTGCACAAATTTCTGGCACAACATCACCAATAACTGGAGTAACCAATGGAACAGCAATTAGCGCTGCTAGTCTCACAACTGGACAAGTTCTATGGACAACAACATCCACAGGCCTTCAATACAGTGGCGCCTGCGCAGCAGCAGACCATGGAAAAGTAGCAGTACTGATGGAAAAAGGAGTTTACGAAGCCTACGATCTAACAACTGGCAGCCTTGCATGGAAAAGTGAAGCAATGGCTTATCCATGGGGAGGATCAAGCTTTGGAGCCTACGCTGTTCAATCAGCTTATGGATTACTCTACAGAGAATCCTATGATGGAGTCTACGCATTTGACTGGAAAGATGGAAGAATAGTCTGGCACTTTAAAGCACCCACTCCATATGCATTCGAAACACCGTACGCAACTGAAAACGAAACAGGATACTCATTTAACTCAGGCGGTATCGTTGCTGATGGAAAACTGTTTACATTTAATACAGAACACACACCGAGTCAACCAATCACAAGAGGATGGAGATTATTCTGTATTAACGCCACATCAGGCAAAGGCATATGGAATATAACTGGTTCTGCAAGTCCTGGCGGTGTCGCAGATGGCTATCTAACTGCATCAAACTCTTATGATGGATACATGTATGTTTTTGGCAAAGGTAAGAGCAAGACTACACTTGAAGCACCCTTAACCGCAATACCAAAAGGACAAGGAGTCTTAATTCAAGGAACTGTACTTGATCAATCACCCGCTCAACCTGATACACCATGTATATCAAAGGAGTCAATGACAATCTACATGGAATACTTACATATGCAAAAACCAATTCCAAATGGTTATGTTGTGACAGGTGTTCCAGTAACCTTAATGGCTGTTGATGCAAATGGTTCCGTAACTCAGATTGGTACAGTAGCTACTGATGTAAGTGGCAGTTTCAAAACATCATGGACGCCACCAGCAGAAGGCTTGTACACTATTACAGCAAGTTTTACAGGTGATGATTCATATGGTAGTTCATGGGCAGAAACAGGATTATCTGTTGGACTAGCAGTAGAGCAGTCAAACAATAATTCAAATGTACAGCAAACAATACCAGATTATACGATGACAATCATCTATGCAGCTATTGCAATCATTGTTGCAGTTGCCATAGTTGGAGCTTTAATAGTTCTAGCATTAAGAAAACGTTAGTTACTCAATCAAAGAGAATTATCTTTCCCCCTTTTCTTTATAGTATATATAAACCAAAAACTCGTTTCAAATAATCTGCAACAAAACGTCTAATTTACCTTAAGACCACATTGTACGAAAGTTTTAAAAACAATTCAAGCGATTAACAGTTCCGCTTAGCTCATTCGAGCTTTGCATATAAACATTAAGGGAGAATAGAAAAATGAATCTACAGAAAAACAAAACAAAACTAATGACAGTAATCGCTACAATTTTTATGGTATCATCACTCGTAATGACAGCCAATATACTAACAACTAATGCACAACTTGCAACTCAACAACCAATCAGTGGACCATTACCAGCTGGAGTAACAGTTAATGCAACAGTAAGTATTCGTGCATTTCTTAGCTTCAGACCAACCACAATAGGTCTTGGTCAGGCATTTCTGGTTAACATGTATGTCACACCAGCACCAGGAGCAGGACGCAAATTATTAGATTATAAAGTAACAATCACAAAACCAGATGGAACTACATACGTTCATGAAACTGATTCTCGATGGGATGATGGTACAGCATGGTTTGAATACACAGCCGATCAAGTTGGAACATGGAAACTTAAATTTGAATTTCCAGGAACTTACTTACCAACTGGAAGATACTTTGAAGGAAACATAATAACAGCAAACACAAGTGGAACAGTCTATGATGTTACAGCATACTATAACCCAGCATCAACACAAGAGCAAACACTCACGGTGCAACAAGATATGGTTGCTTCATGGCCTCCATCAGCATTACCAACAGATTATTGGACAAGACCAATCTCAATGATGAACAGAGAATGGTACTCGATTGCAGGCAATTATCCATGGGCTTATGGTAACAGTGGAACTGACTATGCAGGCCCATTTGTCACTGCACCAGAAACCTCACATGTAGTCTGGAAACGTCAGGGTGGAATATTTGGTCTTGTTGGAGGAGAGATGGGTCAATTTTCTCTGGATCCAACTGCAGTAATAGGTGCAGCTGGCGGGGGAAACCCAACAGTCATCTATTCAGGAAGATGTTATGAAACCTTCAATAAACCAGGTGTTGGAAGCGTCGCTGAATGCTACGATCTACGTACTGGACAAGAATACTATGAAATTCCAGTATCCCAAGGGGGCACAACTCCACAGTACATTTCATACACTGATTCTAATGTGGAACTGCTGGCAATAAGCAGCGGCAGACTACTAAAGATTGATCCATGGACGGGACTAGTGAGAACTAATGTTTCATTATCTCCAATATCATCTGGAACTTTCTACAATGCCCGTTACTTCCTTACTGTACAAAGCCTTGGTACAGGCAAAGGCTATCGTTTGATAAATTGGACTTCAGAAGGAAGCGCCAGCAACATTACCCAAAGAATTATGAATAATATCACGTGGCCCTGGAGCAGTTTAGGAACCGTACAAGACTTTAATGCTGCAGTCGCAGTTCAAATATCAAGCATTTCAGCAGGTGGCGCATTCGTTGGACAAACAATTGCAGCCGCTAGCCTAACCAGTGGTGCACAACTATGGAATACAACAATAGAAGAACCATACTACAGTGGCTCATGCAATGTTGCTGACAACGGTAAAGTCGCTGTACATAATGATAGGGGATACTTCCGATGCTTCGATTTGAATACGGGACAAGAACTATGGAAGAGCGAACAATTCGAGTATCCTTGGGATGCACCAGGATTCGGCGCATATGATATAGCATCAGCTTATGGTTTGATATTTAGATCAGCATATACTGGCGTATACGCAGTCAATTGGACAAATGGCAAAATAGAATGGAAATATGAATCACCAAACAATCCGTTCGAAACACCATACATCACTGGAAACGGTACAGCAGTCAGCTCATGGAATGGCGGAATTCTTGTAGCTGATGGAAAAGTCTATGACTACAATACAGAACATTCACCAACTCAACCAATAACAAGAGGCTGGAAATTGCATGCTATTAATGCTACGACAGGTAAAGGTATATGGAATATTACGGCTATGTCAGGTTCACGAGATTTTAGAGGTGCAATAGCTGATGGTTACTTAGCATTCGATAATTTCTATGATGGTTACATGTATGTGTTTGGTAAAGGTAAAAGTGCAACAACAGTTGTTGCAGCACCAAAAACTATTGCTAAAGGTGCAGAAATTCTAATCGAAGGAACAGTACTCGATATGTCTCCAGGACAACCAAACACACCATGTGTATCGAAGAATTCAATGTCCACTCAAATGGAATACTTACATATGCAGATGCCCGTTGATGGAATTTGGCATAATCTAACAATGACAGGTGTTCCAGTAACCCTTACGGCAATAAGCGACGATGGCAATTATATCAACATCGATACAGTAACAAGCAACGCATACTATGGAACTTACGAAAAAGCTTGGACTCCACCAAATGAAGGAACATACCAGATTGTTGCCTCATTCGCTGGAGATGCGGCCTATGGCAGTTCGGGCGCACAAACAGCAATCACAGTTGGACCAGCACAAACGACACCACCTGACAATAATCAACCAGCAATCGTCATACCAGACTATACACTGACAATTGTAGGCGCAGCAATTGCTGTCATAATCGCAGTTGCCATAGTTGGAGCTTTAACGCTCAGAAAAAGATAATCAGCCATACAAAAATCAAGAGTCAACATTCCCTTTTCTTTCTTTTTTCCGCAATTAACAGTTGAATGTATTGCAGGTTTCGTTACGATACTGGGAATTTGAACTTAAGCACTCAACATAGCAAACAAATTCATCAAAAGTCTTTTCTTCTTATAGCAAAATTTAGTTAAAGTTTCTACAAAACAACAGCAAGAACATGCTTCTTTGACTTGATATGGTTTCTAAGAATAAACTTAAAAGCGTTTTACATACATACTTAGTTTTTCGTGAAACTTCTTAAAGACTTCGCAATATACTAAAAGGAGAATAGAAAAGTGAATTCACCAAAGAATATGGCAAGAGCAACTACAATTCTTCTAATTATGATGATCAGCTCTATTGCATTGATGACAAACATATCCACAACAAATGCTCAAACGAATGCAGCTAACACCGGAGTTCCTGGACCATTACCATCAGGTGTTACCCCTCAAGTAACTATCAATGTCGTCGCTCACCTAAGCTTTAGACCAAACCCGGTGGGCGTTGGACAGACTATATTAGTTAACATGTGGGTTTCACCGGCACTCCACGCCTCTCGACACCATACAGGCTACAAAGTTACTTTCACAAAGCCAGACGGAACAACAGATACTGTAACTCTCGACTCTTATCCTGCAGACGCAACCGGTTGGTTTGAATACGTGGTCGACAAAGTTGGCAACTGGAAAGTGAGATTCGACTTTCTAGGAAGCTACTTCGCTACAGGAAATGTAACAGGCGGATTCATGGAATCAGGTCAAGTGACCCTACCCTCAACATATTACACTCCAGCAACTTCTGGAGACCGAACATTGGTCGTGCAAGACGCTGCAGTCTGGTCTTGGCCTGCATCGCCGTTACCCACGGATTATTGGACGCGACCAGTACATGTTGAAAACAGAGAATGGTGGCCAATTTTAGGTGCTTTCCCTAGCACAGGATGGAACGGAGAAGGATTAGCCGTATGGGATCAGCTTTATCCTGACACGAATCCGCACTGGGGAAGCAACCTGAAATTTGTTCCATGGGTTCAAGGACCAAACAGTGCACACATAGCATGGAAATACAAAGGTTCTCTATCTGGTCTAATCGGAGGGCAAGCTGGAACCTACGGTAGCTCCTCAAGCCCCGGAAGCCCAACGATAATATATGCTGGAAGAGCGTATCAAACCTACAACAAACCGGGAATCAATACAACTGCCCCAACATATTGGAAATGTTATGATATACGCACCGGTGAAGTTTTCTGGGAATACCCCGTGACAACAATAAGTGCTGGAGGCTTCTTCTTTGGACCATCAACTATTGGCTTGGCTCCCAACCTAATCGAATATACCAGTCCGACCCAGTCTGAAGTAACAGGAGCAGAAGCAGCTGGAACATGGTCAGTTAGCCTGATTTATATTGGCAGTGGAAGTCTATACAAGTGGGATCCTTGGACGGGCGCAATGACTGCAAACATTTCGATCTCTCCGTTAACATCAGCTACATTCTACCAGAACCCCAACAAACGAAATGAAGAGCCTCTCTGCTTATCCATACAAGATCTAGGAGCCTCAGCAGGCACCAATAGGTACAGACTCATCAATTGGACAACGCGTGGAACCTCAACTAACTTTGCTTCTAGAATAAAGAGCAATACAACATATGCAAGAAGCAGTTTGCCAAGCTTAATTGATTGGAACATACGATTAGGCGCAAACGTAGGTCTAATAACCACCGCAGGAGTCTGGACAGGACAAACAATAGAAGGAGTCGACTTAATGACAGGACAGAGCCTATGGAACATAACAGTTGCGGATGAGCCTGCATACAGTCCAGTCTGTTCAATTGTTGACCACGGGAAGGTCGCCATTTTATCTAGTAAAGGCTACTACTTAGCATATGACCTGAGAACAGGAGCATTAGCTTGGAAGGGGGAACAAATGAATTATCCATGGGCATCCGCAGGTTTTGGAGCATACTCTGCTATGTCAGCATATGGACTACTAGTAAGGGAAGCCATGGATGGTGTTTATGCATACAACTGGACCAATGGCAAAATAGAATGGAAATATGAGGCACCAGCCAACCCATATGAAAGTCCCTACACTGGAGAAAACGGAACATCAGTGTATCCATTTTACTCTTTCTCAGTCGGTGGCTGGATAGCAGATGGCAAATTCTACACATGGACCTTTGAACATACTGAAAGCTGGCCACTAACTCGAGGCTGGGGATTACACTGTATCAACATGACAGACGGTAAAGGTGTATGGAACATAACTGGATGCAGTACACCTAACGCTATCGCCGATGGTTACCTTACAGCATCCAACAATTACGATGGCTACATGTATGTTTTTGGTAAAGGTCAAAGCAAAACTACGGTTGAAGCACCGCTTACTGCTATAACTGCAGGACAAAGCGTTGTAATACAAGGATCAGTACTTGATCAATCACTTGCACAACCAAACACTCCATGCGTATCTAAAGATTCTATGAAAACACAGATGGACTATTTACATATGCAGCTACCAATCGATGGAATATGGCATAATCTAACAATGACAGGAGTTCCAGTTTCAATAGATGCACTAGACCCCAATCAGAACTGGATACACATTGGAGATGCAACTACAGATCCATACACAGGCAATTTTGGATACACATGGAAGACACCTACTATAACGGGACAATACTCTATAAAGGCCACATTCTTAGGAGATGACTCTTACGGAAGCTCAACTGCCGCCGCTTATACTGCTATTGTTGAAGCACAATCAGGAGGAGAAACTGCTCCAATCATTACTCAGGTCGTAGATAACTCCACTATAATCTATACTGTAATCGCAGCCGCTGTAGCAATAATAATAGCACTTGCCATAGCTGTCGTCTTGCTTAGGAGAAAGTAAGTAACAAAAACAAAAGAACAACCTTTCCCTCTTTTTTGAGTATGATAACAATTGATATTGTTCAAAGTGTGAGTCTTGAATAGATTATGATAAGCTACTGTTGTACAAATTATGTAAACAAAAGAATCAGATATTAAACAACTCTGTTCTATTGACTTTGTTTTCGTTGTCTCTGATAGATACTATTATACAACCTATTTAACTCAAGCGGCAGTTTTTATTCAGTTTTGGTTTCAGTGTCTGTTGTTATTTCTTCTATTGGTTTTGGTGGAGGAGTAGTTGCCATAGTCCAGCCAATCCATGCACCAATAGCTAAGATTGCAACAAAACCGATAGCTACTGGAAGTGCTACTAACCAGTATTGAACGCTTGTAGAGGTACCTATGTTTAGCCAGGAGATTATGTATGGATCATAGAGAAATAAACCAGCTAAGTAACCTACAGCTATAACTAAACAGATTACAAGAATTAATGCACCGATTGTTTGATCTTTACTCATTTGTTTTTCTCACCACCCCTCAATATCTATGGAGTGATCTCTCTTGCTAATTAGAGCTATATTAGTTTTAACTAAAATATAAAGCAAAAAAAAGGAAGATAGGTTAAGGAGTACATTCAGCTACAGGAGTGACGCTGTTCTTAGCGTGCATAAAAAGTCCGACCGAAAGTGCTGCAGTTGCTGCTCCAACGCCAGCGAGAGCTAAAATAGTCATCATTTTTCTATTCATAAAATCATCTCGAGATCAAGAAGCAAAATAGTCTATTAAATTTATGTGGCTTCAAACACGCAACAACATATTCATATTAACAACTCAAACGAGCATCACGCCATCTTTTGATTACTAAATTGTTGTTTATTCTGGTTGAGTCATTATTGGGGTATTTTTTCTTATTGTTGACGAGGATGGTCTCAAATTTAGTTGAAAGACTGAAGGTATGATTGCGATTCCATTAACAATCCCTAATGCAATGTATGTATTTTTAATACTCTCTATAAATAGAGTTTTTTGAGGCAACATTATCGCAAGAGGATTTGTGGCTGATATTAGGTTTGTCAGAAGATTATATGGAGAAGTCAATGACATTATAAGAATTGCAAAATTGAGGCTGACGGTTAGACCAACATTTAGAAAAAGTGAAACAAGTGCAGAACCTATTCCTCGTCTTTGTTCTGGGAGTGAAGACATGACAGATCTTAAGTTGGGAGCAAGAAAAAGACCTGTAGCTATTCCCATAAGAATCATATAGACACTAAAATAGATGTAAGGAGTGCTAGAATTTGTTGTTGAAAAAAGAAGTAAACCGATGGTGCCTAAAATCAGGCCGGGTAACGTAAACTTTGAATGTCCAAACCTATCTGATAAAGTTCCACTAATAGGACCGACAGCTAAGAATGCAATTTCAAAAGGTAATATGCTAATGCCTGCTGCTAATGGCGTTTCTCCTAAAATAAGCTGAAATTGGAGACTCAGAAGTAATAGCATTCCAGCCCAAGCTATAACATTAAGAAGAACAGCTAGAATTCCACCAGTGACTTCTCTAATTCTAAACATTCGAAAATCAATTAGAGGATACTGAGTCTGCCTTTCCCATAGAATAAACACTGATAAGAAGATCAGCGAACTTGTAAACAGTGCAAATACTATTCCTGAATTGATTGTTCCATAGGCCGCGGTTGTTAAGGCAATCATTAAACAAAGAAGAAACGCTGCAAACGCGACAAATCCTGTCCAATCAATCCTTGTATCCTTATCCAAAATAGCTATTTCCTTTAGACGTTTTCTAGACCATAAAGTTCCAAAAATGCCCACAGGAATATTTACATAGAAAAGAGCTCGCCAGTCAAGAAAAGATAAAATTAATCCACTAATAGTTAGACCAAATATGGCTCCAGCTCTATATGCAATCTGATTTATGCCAACAAAAAGGCCTAATTGATTCCTTGGAGAGGCATCAGTCACGATTGCGATACTATTTGCAAAAACTAGTGCTGCGCCTGAACCTTGTATAGCTCTAAAAATAATCACTGTTACAGGATCTATGCCTAGACTGGTTAGTGCTGATCCAATTGTAAAAAGGGCAAAACCATAAGAATAAATGCGTACTCTACCAAAAACATCAGATAATCTACCAATTAACAATAGCAAGACGGTAGTTGCTAATACATATGATTGAGTTATCCAAATAGCTTGTTCAGCATCAGCTCCTAATTGTGAAGCGACTTGTGGCAAACCAATGATTACTATCCGTGCATCTAAACCAACCATAAAAATTCCTATTGTCGTGACAGTCAAGGCAACCCATTTGTATTCCAAAATCTCAATTCCACAAAACGTGAGTGCCTCAGAAATTCGCAATAAGAAGATTACATTCAGATAATTAACTCTTTAGGAACCTTATGAAGATATTAAGGCTAATCTCATTTATTCGAGAAATTTACGGCATCCAAAATCACCTCTTTTGAATAATTTTTCGTTTTCCAAGCCGTTTAGAGAAACTTTATTAACAAAGTTAGCTGACGGCTTAGTGTTTCAAAAAAGAAGAGGAGAAAAAAGAAAATGGAATTATCGAGAAAGAAGAGCGTAGCAATCATAGCACTCTTAATGATTGCTTCAGTTACTATGATGGCAAACTTTGCAAGTATACCAGTTGAGGCACAACTTGCAACAACACAACCAACAAGTGGAGCAATACCATCAGGGGTTAGTCCCAACTTTACAGTTCAAACAGTAGCTTACATTAGTGTTAGACCGACAGTTGTCGGCGTTGGACAAACCTTCTTAGTTAACCTGTTTCCAGTGCCGGCACCCAATGCAAATCGGAAGTTTCCAAATCTGAAAGTAACAATCACAAAACCAGATAACACACAAGATATAATCACAATGGACTCATACGTTGCAGATGGCACAGCATGGTTTGAGTACGTAGCCAGTCAATTAGGTACATGGAAATTCAAGCTTGATTTTCCAGGAGTTTACTATCCAGCAGGCCGGTATCTTGATGGCAATATTATAACGGCAACGTCAGGCGGTTCTACCTATGCTATATCAGAGTACTATCAGCCTTCATCGAGTAAAGAAATGACATTAACAGTGCAACAAGATTGGGTGGCTTCGTGGCCTGAAATGCCACTTCCAACTGATTATTGGACAAGACCCGTACCATATGCATACAGAGAATGGGCACAAATTTCGGGCGACTTTCCATGGCGCGGTCCCAGTGGCGGAGCTTTATGGGATAAACTCTATCCTGACACCAACCCACGATGGGGTGGATATCAAATCTCAGGTATGGGTGGTCCATGGAGAGGACATTTCACGCCCTGGGTTCAAGGACCAAACAGTGCCCATGTAGCATGGAAACGACAATACGGTATTGGAGGTATTGTTGGAGGAGATATGGGTTTAGGAATTGCGGACACATCGATATTCAGTGGCAGCGGCGTATCACGTTATCCATTTATTGTATATGGTGGAAGAGCATACATGTCATTAACCTACGATAGTTATGCTGGGAAAGATGAATCAAAACCAGGAACTGGAAAAACAGCAGTACCTTATTGGCAATGCTTTGATTATCGTACTGGAGAATTAATCTGGGAAAGACCATTAGAAGCAGGTGAATCACCGCCCAACGTTATAGAATACTTCAATCAAGGCTTGTTACCAGGAGGCCAAGTTTCAATAACAAGTGACGAATTAACAGCAGTCAATTTCTTATCGATAGGCAACGGCTACTTAAGAAAATATGATCCATGGACAGGAGCGATGGTGGCCAATATTTCAATTGCACCAATGACGGGCACCGGAGGCACCTACTTTATGAACGGGTACGTCTTAGGCGTGCAAGATCTAGGAGCTAATGTTTCAGCAAGTCAACGCTATCGTCTAGTAAACTGGACGACTTTTGGAACCACGACTAACTTTACAGCTAGAGTACAAAGCAACATAACTTGGCCATGGAACAGTCTGTCAGACTTTACTGACTATAGTGCAGGCATATCTGTTAGGACGGCAAAAAGCTTTGCAGCAGGAGCCCCCAACAAAACCAACGTGATGGCAGCAAGCTTAGCCACGGGACAGCAACTTTGGAGCGTAGCGCTAGATGAATGGGAATACAGTTCAAGCACGAACTATGCCGATCATGGAAAATTTGCAATGCTTTCAGAACAAGGGTACTTTATTGCATTAGATTTAAACACTGGTAGTGTAGCTTGGAAGAGCGAGAAATTTGATTATCCATGGGATGAACCTGGCTTTGGAGGCTACAACGTACTATCAGCTTATGGATTACTCTATAGAAACGCTTACACAGGTATCTATGCGTTCAATTGGAAAGATGGAAAATTAGCCTGGAAATACACAAGTCCCGCCGGTTCACCATACGAAACGCCGTACGTTGATGCGAATGGAACAACAGTATATTCTACAAATATTGGTGGCGCTATAGCTGATGGAAAATATTACATCTACAATACAGAACATTCAGCAACCGTACCTATCACTAGGGGCTGGCAATTACACGCAATTAATGCTACAACTGGCGAGGGTATATGGAAGGTTGCAATACCTGGAGGCGGCTCCAAACACACTACAGACATAGGTCCAATAGCTGATGGATACTTATCACTTGGCGGAAGCGATGGATATATGTATGTTTTTGGCAAAGGCAAAAGTGCAATCACTGTAACAGCACCTAATGTTGTCATGTCAAAAGGAAATGGCATCGTAATAACTGGCACGGTCGTAGACCTATCACCAGCACAACCAAATACGCCAGCCGTCTCTAAAGAATCAATGGCTCTACAAATGGAACATATACACCAACAAATGCCCATTGACGGAATATGGCATAACCAAACAATAATAGGTGTTCCAGTAAAATTAACTGCTATAGCTGCAGATGGTTCAGTTGTTGATATTGGTACAGTAACAACAAACGGATACTATGGAACGTTTGGTAAAGAATGGGTACCACCAAATGAAGGCACCTACCAAATTATTGCGAATTTCGCAGGAGACGAATCATATGGTAGCTCTGCAGCAGCAACAACAATCTCAGTAGGTCCAGCACTTGCAACGCCAGATAATCAACAACAACCTCAAGTGGCTGTTCCAGATTATACAATGACAATTATCGCTGGAGTTGTTGCAGTCATAATTGCGCTTGCCATTGTTGGAATAGTACTTTACAGGAAGAAGTAATAGTACAGAATAGAGCTTAAGCTTAATCTTCCTTTTCTTTTTTTAGTCTAAGAGTCTTCAATAAGCATACATTTTAATAAGAAAACTTAATTCGATTAGAATAGGAGGCTTTCTGATTGTCTAAGAATAAGAAATCTGATTCTATCGACAAAGAAAAGAGACTAAGCGAAACTAGGAAAGAAGCAAATGTAGATGTCATGAATAAGGAGCCTAAACATGTACAAGGACATAGAACTACAGTAACGCGAGTAAAAGAAGGCGAGTATATGTGTCCAGAATGTGGTCAAACTTTTGATAATAAAGATAGAGCCGAAGAACATCTTCATAGTCAACATGGAGAACATTTGCGTACAGTTCATAGAGAATTGCATGGCAAAGATACTAATCAGCAGCACAAAGAGTGAATTTATTTAATGCAACAGATTCTGCTTAAACTATATGTAAAACTTTAAAACGGCTCATTTAGCGAGTATTTTCGACATTTCTCGTTTAGTTAGCCAGCCCTCAATAAAATTCAACATATCAAATTCTAAGAAATGGGAACATATTGCCGATGTAGTGTAATGTCTGTATTATCGTTGAATTCTATTGTTTGTTTTATTATGTAATCATACTATTCTATTTCAAATGTTGGTTGTTCATCTACCCAACTGTAACCAGCAATCGTCATGGTTACCGAATCTAAGGTTTGTAGTTAGATATCCAATTAGCTATAACCAGGAGCTATCAGAACAGTTGTTTAAATGTAAACAATCTAGAGAATATGTTTTGTTTCAATAAATCATAGAATTTAGGAATTAGTTTTATCTGCATTTTTTCGCTTTCGCCATACAAAAATAAGGATAGAAATAGCTACTACAATAATTACGAGCATTCCTACTCCAAGCAGATATGGTGAGAGCGTTGGAGTGGCAGCTACGCTTGCGATTGACCATACTCGCATATCAGGGTCGCATAAGCTGGCTTGTGCAGTACAGCCAACAGTAATAATTTCTAAAACGCCATCGTTATCGATGTCGCCGTTACCGACGTTCCATGCACAAGCACCTTCACCGAATGTCCAATCAGTACTTTGTTCAAGGAGCAGAGCAGTCTTGTTGAATCCCCAAATTCTGAGTTGGCCTCTATCATGCAGGCTTTCACTGTTTTTGAAACTGTTCTCGGCTGCTGTTATTCCGCTTGTTACGATTTCTGTTGTTCCATCATTATTAACATCATTTAGTGAGATAGATTTTACTTCAGTCAGATAATCGGTTGCCCATTCTTCGTTTACCAATTCTGTCAAGACAGCCCCATTCCAACGCCAAGTCTTAAGTTGAGCCTTCACGTTTTTTCCATCATAAGTAAAGCCGCCTGTTACTATTTCCTTAAACCCATCTCTATCTAAATCAGCCGCTTTAACATTGTTTACAATCGTATTCCCTTGAACTGCTCCAGCTATCGTTGCAGCATAAATTCCAGGAATTAATTGCCAGTTTTCATTTGCTTTCAGAGAAAATTCTTGACCATTCCAGTGCCATACACTTAATTGTCCCTTACTGTTGTTGAGATTGTCAGAATAACCGCCCACGATAATTTCAATGTCTCCATTGTTATCTAAATCTTCGGCGAATACAGAATTGGCATTTCTGACTTTAGCTGCATCTAATTCTAATCGTCCCACTAAACTCAAAGATGTGTCCTGCAAATGCCATAAACACAATTGTCCAGTATTCAACGAGTTCTTTAGCAATCTTCCAACTGTAATAATTTCTGTTACTCCATCTTTGTTTAGATCATCGACAAAAATAGAATTAGTGGATATTCCATCATACTGTGCCTTTAGAATAAGTTCTTGATTGGTTAAACGCCAGACTCTCAAGCAGGAAGATGTGCGGTTACTGGTTTCATTTCTGCATGATCCAGCAGTGATTATTTCAACATTTTTGTCTCCATCAACATCAGCAGCGTAGACACATACAATACTGCCTATCCAATTAGCACTCGCCTTAAGCGAAACATTCTGTCCATTCCAATTCCACACTTTTAAAGGAGCTTCAGCGATTGTTCTAGAACCATTAGTTGTAGTGTAATAAGCGAAACCACCTGTTAGTAGTTCTATAGCATTATCTCCATCAACATCTCCCACGAAAATGTTTTGAGTTCCATAGACACAGGTTCCACCTATTCCATAAGTGTCCCAATTTTGTTCAGCTTCTAAGTTGAAATCTCCCGTTTGGGCATTGACTTTCCATTCAATAAATGTAAAAACTATAATCATAGAGAGAATAATTGAAAGTAGATACCTGTGTCTACTGTTCATTCTTAATCCACAG
>DATGZD010000136.1:0-77204 GCA_035297385.1 Candidatus Sulfotelmatobacter sp.
ATCAGAAGTTGAAAAGAACATAGAGTACATTAACAAGATTGTTCTGGATCTGCAAGATTTGGCCCGACCGCTTAACCCCCACGCTGAAGAATCTGACTTGAAGCTCATAATTGATAAGCTGTTAACAAAGTATGGTTTGCCAGAAAACGTTGAAGTGAACGTTAAAGTGGAACCTGCTGCTAGGAAATTTGTGGCTGACACTTCTTTCATCAATCGCATTATGCATAATTTAGTGAGTAATGCTGTTCAAGCCATGCCAAACGGTGGCAAATTAACAATAGACGCTTACAAGGATGAAGAGGACATAGTAATATCCGTTGAGGACACTGGTGTTGGTATTGCTGAACAGGTAAAGAGCAAACTGTTTACTCCAATGTTTACTACTAAAGCTAAAGGTCAAGGTTTTGGCTTAGTTGTGATAAAGCGTATGACGGAAGCATTAGGTGGAACAGTTACCTTTGAAAGTGAATTAGGGAAGGGTACAAGATTTATTATATGTTTGCCACCTCTAAAAAAATAAATCGTAAATGAACAATCAAATAGATGCAATTTATTGGGTAAGAATTAACTGAGGAAAATATTTTGCTTTTGTAAAGAAAAAACCAAATGCACAATTAGATTTAGAACTACTACTTGGAAAGCCTTAACTGAATGAATTAATTAATAATGAATTAAGGAGGAATTGTATTTTGTCTGGACAAGCGGGTAATATTCCTGTTCTAATTCTTAGGGAAGGATCAGAAAGGTCGGGGCGTAGGGATGCCCAACGAAATAACATTATGGCGGCAAAAACGATTGCGGAAGCCGTAAAAAGTTCGTTAGGTCCCAAAGGCATGGATAAGATGATGGTGGATAGTTCCGGTGATATAATCATCACCAGCGATGGAAGAACTATCCTTGATAAGATGGATATTGAACATCCAGCTGCTAAAATGATGGTTGAAGTGGCTAAGACCCAAGACGCGGAAGTTGGGGACGGAACCACTACCTCAGTCATATTGGCTGGCGAACTCTTGGGAAAGGCTGAAGACTTGATAAACAAGGGCGTTCACCCAACATTGATCGTGGAAGGATACATCAAAGCAGCTGACAAAGCTCTTGAAACCCTTGAAAACATAGCGATCTCAGTTAAGCCTGAGGACAAGGCGTTCTTGAAGAAGATCGCTGCAACCTCAATGGCCAGCAAGCTCGTGGCTGCGAACAAGGAGCAGCTTGCAGATATAGCAGTTAGAGCCATTTTAAGTGTAGCCCAAAAAGTCGGAGAGAGCTACTTAGTGGACTTGGACGATATTATGGTGGAGAAGAAACCCGGTGAATCCATGTCTGAAACTAGGCTTATCGAAGGTTTGGTTCTTGACAAAGACGTTGTGCATTCAGGCATGCCTAAACGTGTCGAGAAGGCGAAGATAGCATTGTTAGAAAGTGCACTTGAAATTAAGAAGACCGAGTTCGATACAAAGATCAACATTGAACGACCCGAACAGATGGACTCTTTCTTGCGGGAAGAGGAAAGTATGCTTAAGGCAATGGTTGAAAAGATAGTCACGTCAGGCGCTAATGTCGTTCTTTGCCAGAAAGGCATAGATGATATGGTTCAACACTTTTTGGCTAGGAAAGGAATCTTGGCTGTACAACGTGTTAAGGAGTCGGATATGAAGAAACTAGCTATGGCAACCAGCGGAAAGCCCGTCAATAATCTGGAAGGGCTCTCTAAGAGCGATCTTGGCTTTGCGGAACTCGTTGAGGAGAGGAAGATCGGTGACGCTAAGATGACCTTTATCGAAGGTTGCAAGAATCCGCGCTCGGTATCTATTCTTATACGAGGTTCAGATAAACGCTTCCTTGACGAAGCGGAACGATCAGTTCACGATGCCTTATGCGTAGTTCGTGATGTTGTTCAGGCGCCCAAGATTGTTGCGGGAGGGGGAGCTCCGGAGATGGAAGTTGCAAGAGCACTTAGAGGTTATGCTGAAACTCTGCCAGGCAGAGAGCAACTTGCGGTCCGAAGCTTTGGCGAGGCTATGGAAATTGTGCCGTTGACGTTAGGTGAAAATGCCGGATTGGACCCTGTTGATCTTTTATTGGAACTTAGAACCCGGCATGAGAAGGGCGAAAAATGGGCAGGCGTCGACGTTTTCGAAGGTAAAATCAAAGACATGAGCAACCTTGGGGTCTACGAACCAATGTCTGTTAAGAAGCAGACAATTAAGTCTGCTACCGAAGCTGCAACGATGATACTGAGGGTGGATGATGTAATCGCCTCTGGAAAGATGAAAGCTCCACGTATGCCCCCCGGAGGTATGGGTGGCGGCATGGGTGGAATGGGTGGTATGGGTATGGGCGGAATGCCCCCCTACTAGACCAACAAAACCTCTATTTTTGAAAAATTCAAGTCTCTTATTTGTTGTCATGTTTTCCCCTCCACAAAGAGGGACCTACTCTCATTATAGCACACGCGGTTACTATGGAAAAAGTTAGGGGTGTTTATTCTTCGCCTTCGGGCCCACTAGGCATCCCGCCTGAGCCACTCGGACTGCCTCTCGTTGCCTTTGATGTTATGACGTCGTCTATGCGTAGTATCATGGAGGCTGATTCGGCTGCTGATTTTATGGCTTGTATTTTAACTACAATGGGCTCGATGACTCCGTTGTCAATACTATTCTCGACTTTACCAGTGAATACGTTTAAGCCCATATATTTGCCAGTTTCTTTGTCATGCGCTGATCTAAGTTGTACCAAAACATCAATTGGATCAAATCCACCATTTTCCGTGAGTGCTCTGGGGATTATTTCCATTGCGTCAGCGAACGCTTCTATGGCAAGTTGTTCTCTGCCACCAACTTTGGTGGCGTATCTGCGCAGTTCCTTGGCAACTTCAATTTCTATTGCTCCGCCTCCTGCGACTATTCTATTGTTCTCTGTGACATCTGAAACCACTGACAGCGCGTCGGTCATTGCTCTTTCAGCTTCATCCACCATTCTTTCAAGCCCTGCTCGAATGAGTATAGCTACTGAATGGGGATCCCTGCATTTTTCAACGAAGATCATTTTGTCTTCGCCAATTTTGCGCTCTTCCACTAAACCAGCAAAGCCTAAGTCTTCCACCTTTAAATCGTCCAAGTTGGAGGTGACTTTTCCACCTGTTGCTCTCGCGAGCTTTTCCATATCTGACTCTTTTACTCGCCTAGCGGCTATTATCCCCTCTTGAGACAGATAGTGTTGTACCATGTCGTCCACGCCTTTCTGGCAAAAAACAACGTTAGCGCCCGAGGCTTTGATTTTAGCCACTATTTTCTTTAGCATGTTATCCTCTTGGTCTAGGAAAGCTTTCATCTGGTTTGGATCACGTATGCGTATTTCGGCGTTCATCTCGGTTTTCTGAATCTCCAACGCCAAATCCAAAAGTGCGATTTTTGCGTTCTCCTTTTTCTTGGGCATTCCTGGATTGGCAACTTCTTTGTCAATGATTATTCCACTAATCAGTTGGGACTCAAGAAGACTCTTGCCTGTTTTCTTTACAATTTGAATATTGTCTATGTCCGCAATCATCTTGTCACCGCGTTTCTCAGCTATCTGTTTCCCAGCTTCGATAGCTATTTCCGCGAAGCGCTCCTTAGCGCCACCCACGGCTTTGCCGCTCATGGACGTCAAAGCAATTCTCATCATCATTTTGTGGTCATCAACGTCAATGGGCACCGCGTTTTTCTCTATGATTTCGATCGCTTTTTGTGCCGCCTTGCGGTATCCGCTGACGAGTATGGTTGGATGAATGTTCTGGTCCAAGAGTTCTTCTGCTTTCTTGAGTAGTTCGCTGGCTAACACCACGGCGGTTGTTGTTCCGTCTCCGACCATGTCATCTTGGGTTTTAGCGATTTCTACCATCATTTTAGCAGCTGGATGCTCCACATCTATTTCCTTTAGAATTGCTGCCCCATCGTTTGTTATTGTTATGTCGCCCAGTGAATCTATGAGCATTTTATCCATACCTCGAGGTCCCAGTGTCGTCTTTACTACTTCTCCGATTACGCGAGCGGCCGTAATGTTATTTCTTTGAGCTTCTTTTCCTCTGCTTCGAGATGTGCCTTCCTTCAAAATAAGTACCGGTTGACCACTTTGAGTTTGCGTTAAATAAGCCAAATAATTCCCTCCTCAAAACCTACTCGTTAATAGTATATTGTTGCTAATATTGTTGTCTCATTTCTTTCTTCAGTTGCTTATCGCTTAAACTATTAAGACGTATGTCGCCTATACCGCTTAATCTTGGCGAGCGAAAATAGTCTATACGCTAAATCAGAATTACCAGAATAATAGACTTGTGAATAGGAGGTCAAAAAAATCGCCAAAGGAAGCTCGAACTTGTATTCATCGATAAGAACGGAAACATGGTATCCCATTATATGATGTAAACAATGAGGAGTTAGCTGAAGGTCTTGAAAAGATTTCCAAAGAAACTGCCAAGAGACTGTTATTATAAAAAGAACAAAGATAGAACCTAGGCTGTCTCTGAGGAATTATTAATCAGGCATCAGTCTTTCAGGAAGATCAGCGAAAGTTACGGTTTTCAAATCATCTATGAGGCAGGTGTTTTCTAAAGTTTTTTGGTTCCTTCAAAAACGCATGCTGCGTAATGTTCAATTGGTCTAAGTCCGTAACCCATGCTTCTAAAGAAGCTAATTGCTTCATGATAGCTAGAGTCAATTTCTGCAGTCTTAATTATGGTAACGCCATGTGCCTTAGCATTTTTCTCTATGTGGACAAGTAGTTTTCTGCCATACCCTTTACGCTTTTCCACATGAGCAGTGTGTATTTCTTTCAAAAAACTGTAGAGTAAAGTCTTAGCCCACGACACAAGTTTCTTGTTGACAAAAAGTTTAAAAATTATTTCATCGTCTTCTTCGCTTTCTTCTTGTGTTTCAACTATTTCTTCAATTGTAGAATTCTCTAGGTGTTTTCTACTCACTTAGAACAACTCGGGCTCACTCTAATTAATCCTTTCAGTTTGATATTATGCTTTTGGAAATTCGAGAGTAAAAAGCAAGTTATATTTAGCCAATTGTTTAGATTAGCATTTTGTAGTTAAGTCGTGCTATGCAATGATTTCCAACAACCTTTGTAATAACTGTTGTTCTTTTAATGGTAGCACTTGGTACTGCTTGATTAGGAGCTTCTTGCGAGAATATGCTCATGATGTGCCCTGAAAATACAACAAAAACGGGCTCTATTTTGCGCCTAAAACAAATCTTGAGAAAAGAGTCATTGATAAGACCTGTGCCTGTCCGATGTCTCTCTGCTCACTCCAACTCTTCCCAAACCACCATTATGTGCGCTCAATACAAATTTCAAGGTATTTCTCATAAAGTATTCCCTGAATTGATTTCCACATTTAGTGCACTTGTACATCTTGACTCTGAATTGCCCAAAATTCCATTCCTTATTTGGCTGTTGCATGTGAGCTGTGCAATTCGGACATTTTGGCATAGTTAGTCACCTAGAGTCATGAAGATTACTATATATCGTTTTCTTGATTCTTTGTCATGTATTTTCGGAACAAGCGTGCGCATTTATATTCCAGTAATAGTGATGACAAGTTATAAGAAAAGAGATACATAATATTGGCGATTGGAGGTGAAAACGTGCCTACTTTCGCAGTAAACATGAAACACAGTGTTGAATCTTGTCCATTGTTTAATATTGAGGTAAAGAAAAGACTTAAGGAAATGCTCGGCAAGAGAGAAGACGTATGGGATCGAGCAAAGAAACATGGCGTACATGTGTTGAGTGCTTGGATGTCTGTTCTGGATCATCTCGTTTTCTACATTGTTGAAGCTTCTTCTCAAGAGGCTGTTGAGGACTACTTCAAGGACATAGGCTTTGCTTTCTGGAACAGCATTGAAATTCGACAAGTGATACCCGCAGAGGATATAATAAAAACTATTGTTGAAAAAACCTAATGCATTGTAAGCTAAGCGCAAGCCTTTGATGCAGTCTCTGGTTTGAACATGCTAATTGTGCATGAAATATAGAACACATCCTGTATATAGAATTGTGGACTAACGAGTTATCGCGGACTGGTAAATCCAGTATGGAGACAGTGGAGAAGGAAAAAACTTATTTGCACAGGGAAAGGGCATTCTCGACGTTCCGCAGATGTATAGGCTTTGGAGAAAGCATAAATACAGAAAAAGTGTCAGCAAACATAGCTGAAGACATCCTCGAAATAAAACTTACCAAGCTTGAGCCTAAACCTGAAAAGAAACCCAAAAAGATATCACCTCAATAACTCCTTTTTTCCACATAGCTAGTTCGCCGGACTGTTCAAATAAGTACCCGCTTGCTTTCTGAATTAAGGTTTAATGCGTGTGAGATGATGATATGGGTGAAGTAGAATCGAATGTCAGCTATCAATGCAAAGAATGTGTTGCGAAAGGAACTTTGGTTGAAAACGTGAAGTCTATCAATTTGAACGAAATCAAGTTGCCATGTGATTGTCCAGCGGAAAACGGTATATTTCAAATTTTCCATTTCAGATGTCATACGGGGTAAGAAGAGAAATCGGCAGCGGACGCTAATTTAATCTTCTTTGTATCCCTCTTCAGCGAGTTGAACTGTAACTGTGTCTTTATGTGTGGGGTGTTTTCTCTTTTCTGGCGTCATCTCTCTATCTTGCATGACCATATATTGTTGTTCCGAAATTGGGCAAAAAGGGGCATGGTTCTCATTTTGGTCTGTCGCCAGTTTCCTATTCCCATTACGAGTTCACACTTTGAAATATGACCTAATCGTAAGAATTAGCCTTGTAACTATCTTCAACCTTTTTAGGAAAATGCATACGCTCCGCCCTTGGTGTTCGGTTCAGAACATCAGCTTTCCACCCTTTTATGGGACATTCTGGTCTAGTTCTTTACCCAGCTCTTCAAATAAGGCTCTTTGACGCTGAGTGAGCCTTTCAGGGACAACAACATTCACACGAACTCGCAGGTCGCCTCTACCATATCCTCCAATCATCGGCATGCCCCTGCCTTTGACCCTCAGAATCTGTCCAGGCTGTGTTCCAGAATGAATTCTCAGATTGGCCTTTCCTTCGATCGCTGGTATCGTGACCTCCGCGCCTAATGCTGCTTGAGGAATGCTAATATTCAGATTGTACAAGAGATTGTCTCCATCTCTACTGAAGTATCGATGTGGCACCATATGAATTAGAATGTACAAATCTCCTGAGGTTCCTTCCTCAAGCGGCGCTTCCCCTTGGCCTTTAAGCCTAAGTTGGTATCCTTCATTCACGCCAACCGGTATCTTCACCGTAATCTTCCGCACCCTTCTTACGCGGCCTTTTCCCCTGCAGTTTCTACATGGGGAACCAATAATTTGACCTCTGCCCTTGCAAACAGAGCACGGCACGATCTGCACAAACGTGCGAGAGCCGCTTCTGTTTGTGATTCGGAGCTTTCCAGACCCTTTGCACTTTGGACAAGTTTGCACAGAAGTGCCTGGGGCAGCTCCAGAGCCCCCGCAGACTCCGCATCTCTCAATCCTCGGGACCTCAATTTCCTTTTCGACACCCCGCGCCGCTTCTTCAAGGGTTACGTCAACTTCGGTTTGCAAATCTCGACCTCGAATAACTTCCTGTTTTTCCTCGAAGCCCTGACCTCCGAAGAAAACGTTGAAGAGATCCCCAAAGCCAGAACTGACACCCATATCACGGAATATAGAGTCGAAGTCTGCACCTCGGAAAATGTCCTCTCGAGTATACCTATGATCAAATCCAGCGTCACCCAAAGTGTCATACTGTTTCCGCTTCTCATCATCCGACAACACCGCGTAAGCTTCAGAAATCTCCTTGAACTTCTCTTCAGCTCCCGGAGACTTGTTCCTATCAGGGTGATATTGCAGCGCTAGCTTCCTGTAAGCATCTTTTATCACGCCCTTGGACGCAGACTCCGGGACACCTAGAATCTTGTAGTAATTCTTTTTTTCAGTCACTACTGCCACCTTCGAATCCTATACTGGCAAACGCTAACCAATCCAGAACGATCGCAACATGATTACTTAACCTTGCGATCCTTGGAATCAACAACCCGTCACCGCTGGCACCTGCCTGCTCTTTTTCTACTCCTCCAGTTTCGCCCTTCTGTCTTTGCTGTTTGGCAACTGCTTGTTGATAAATGACCATGCCCACTTACTGGAGTGCTTCAGTCAGTTCTTCAGATTTTTGCCTTTATCTTCTCAAAATCCGCCTGCATGTACTTCATCCGCACAAGATCAACTGGATTATTCAAATAAGCACGCCTGCTTTCTACATTACAGTTTAGCTTGTCCTATCGATTCAGCCATTGGCTTATACTCGTTTGCAGGTTAAGGGGACTTAATGCCATGCTTTTCTTGCTATCCATACCCGAGCAAGTTTCTGGGCTTCCTCCAGTTTCGTTATCACGTTATCAGTTTTACCCAACATTATGTCCCATTCAATATCTTTTAAACTGTCAATTATCATCTGCTTCATTTCTTCGTCAGATTGCGTTACGCTTTTCGACAAGTTATTTCATCAAAAGAGACAACTCCGGTTACTTGCCTGATAAACATTGGTAAATGCAAAAACCCATGAAAGAGTTGTCTTTCCTTTATTGAGCGGGGTTATTCTCTTCGTCACAAATCACTCTCGTTTTAAGCGCGCGCGAATGTCGGGAAAGAAAGAAAAAATTGAAGAGGCTGCTGAAAAAAACGGGAAAGTAGTCAGCAAAGGCCTTAAGGAAAGCGCCAGAGTTGTGAAACGTGTCGGCAAGGGAATAAAGAAAGAAATCAAGAAAGAGTAATATGGAAGAAAAGAACAAAAATCATTGAATAAAACATATGGTTTTGCCTTACTTAGTTCGCGATTATTGGAGGGAATAATGATGAATAAAGATGCTAAATTGGAAAAAGTAGATGCTGAAATAGATGAAATAGCGCAAAGGATTTTGTTAGAGCTTGAGGGAGCAAGTTCTACAGATTTATCAAGCGTTCTTTATGCAAAGAAGGTATTGCATTTATCAGACATCCATTACGCAAATAGGGTTTTGCAAAGGGCAGGAAGTGCTACATCTGGGGGTGAAAGTGAGATTGAGAAAAGAGCTGTTATTAAGGTTCTATTGTTTTCTACGTGGTTGCAGAGACTTTATTTCATCATAAGAGCTTACCTCATGGGGCTGATAGGTTCGGTCGTTACTTTCATTTTCATATGGTACGTTGGTTCTATAAATGCTATCACGGGATATCTCTTCGGCATAGTGGTGTTTGCGCTTTCGTTGGCTATAACAAGATTGTTTGACTCGCAATTAACTCAAGCTACAAAAAAAATTGTTGACATGTTGGCGAATCACCGAACCATCAGGGATTTTATCATGAAACACTTCTAACCTGGAAAGTTATGAAAGGCAAACCGACTTGTCCGTTCCGCGCGCTATAATCGGTGCAGAGGAGCTTTTCAATGAGCGAAGAGATTGATTGTTCTGAGGTAGCATTCCTGAACCGGAGCAAGCGCAAGAAAACTGATGTTAAAGCGGTATTGGCTCAACTTTTGATAAGCCTTTTGGAGATTGTTAGAAATGAAGGGACCTTTTGCAGGAATTGGAAAAAGACCTATTAAACGAGGTATTAGCGCGTTCTAATTTTTTTCTTTTTCGCGCTCTTGTGACTGTGCGAAACCAACAACAATCACATATATCAGAATAAAAGGCTAAAATGCTACTGGTGAAAACATGCCACCACATTGTGATACGTTGGATGGTCCAGTTGTCAAAGCAATAAACAAAGCACTGGAAAAAAACAACGTTAACTTTATACTACCTTGGGTCCCTGAAAAAGCAGAACACGAAGTGACCGAAGCTTTCAAGAAGACTCTTACGGCTCGAAAGCAGGGCAAAGAAGCCATGGAGGTAGCCGATTACTGGCTCTACGAAACAGTTGTGCGATTACACAGGGAAGGAGAAGGCGCAGCTTACACTGGTCTGAAACCGGCTGGATTAGATTGGGGTCCGGTTGTGCCTCGAGCCGAAAAAGCAATCGAAAAAGGCAGTCCTGAGGAAGTCATAGACTTCATAAATCACACGGTTCAAGAGGAACTTGAAAAGAGATTCCACAGAGTATTAGCTAAGAAGGAATTCGATGTCAACGATGTTGCTGCCGCCCGTGAATACGTTCAGGCAGAGCTTGGATTTGTTCTCTTTTCCCATGGATTATACGCGGCAATAACCGGCAAAGGCGAACATGACGAAGAAGGAATGAAAAAACACGAGCACTAACATCGTGCGTTCTTAGCAGCGTGACCATCTAATATCGTTACCTTCCGATCCTTTTCATAAGATGAGGAACCAAGGAGTAACATAATGGAGCAAGTAACAGATACCCGCGGGCTAAAAATCGCCTTAACAGTGAGCGTCATCTTGTTCGTTCTCCAGCTGACCACCTATTTCTCAACCAACATGGTAGCCCAGCTTGCTGCAGCATTTGACTCGTTAAGTGACATAATAATTTCTGGTTTTCTTTGGCTTTCCGTTTATCTTTCTCGAAAACCTGCAGACGAGCTGCACATGTTTGGTCATGGCAGAGCACAAAACGTGGCAGCATTAATTTCCGCTTCAATGCTAATTTTCTGGCTTAGTTTTGGAGCATTCCAAAGTGCCATCCCCAAGTTTTTTGAGTCTGCGCAAAGCGAATTCCAGAATGTGGAACTTGCGTTAGCAGTTTCAGTAATTGCTATCTTTGCTTATGCTATTCCGTTTGTTGATATTCTAAGGAGAAAGAGTAGGAGTCCAGCCCTGAAGGCACAGATTGTTGCATTGTTGGAAATGGAGGTTGCTTTTACCGCTGTGCTAATCGGGGTTATTCTTACGGCTCAGGGTTATTCTTTAGCCGACCCCATAGTGTCAGTGTTCGTAGCCTCAATCATTGCAATTAGCGGAGTGTACCTGTTGAAGGATAATGTCAGTTACCTAATAGGCAAAGCACCCAGCAAGGAATTCATGAAGAAAGTGGAATCAACCGCAATGTCTGTCACTGGTGTTTTGGGGGTTCATGACTTGAAGGCGGAAATTGTGGGTCCGGGCATTGTTCATGCTGGTTTTCACATAGAGATTGCGAGAGGTACACCTGTGGAGGAAGCGGATAGAATAGCTGAAGAAACTCAAGCAAAGATTGGAAAAGAGACTGGTTGCAGGTATTGTGTGATTCATGTTGATCCAAAACCGTTGAGTTAAGGAGGTGAAAGTGTGTTTGTGAATTTGATACAGTTTCCTGCGGTTAGGGAAGGGAAAGATGAAGAATTTAGAGAGTGGTTTGAATGGTCAAATGGGGTGTACGCCAGTTTTGCAGGGTTCATTTCGAGGCGACTGCTAAGATCCAAGGAAGGAGCATACGTTGGTCTGGTGGAGCATGAAAGTGAAGAAACTTTCATGGCGATGCATCTTAGTCCTGAGAGGCAAAAGGCTTGGGAGAAGGTCGAGTCATTACTGCAGGGTTCTCCTGTCCCGACATTTTACAGTGTGATTTTGGCATCAAAGAAGTAACTATGCTACAGAACCTTAATCCTCACAGCCTACGCTCTGAATCCATATTGTTAGCGTGCGCTTTGACACCTAATACAAGTCGAAATCTTTTCTATTAAAACAATAAATGTTTCAATGCAAATTAGGCAAAGGGGTGAGTTGGTGGATGCCAATCTTTCCAAAGCTCGTCTATGAAAAGCCTGCAGCCGAAGACGGCACGCGAATACTAGTTGAACGCCTTTGGCCAAGAGGCTTGAAAAAAGAAGTAGCAAAGATCGACGAATGGTTCAAAAATGTCGCTCCCAGCACTGAACTGGGTATGAAGTAGCTAGAGAGTCGGATTCTCTCCAAAAAAAGGAAATGGAGGTTATTTTATTGTGACTTTTCTTTTTTTCTTGGGTGCTTTCTTGGGAAGCGTTAGTTCCAAAACGCCTTCTGACAGGCAGGCTGTGGCACCGTCTGCGTTTATCTCCTCCGGTAGTTGGACTGTTCTGTAGAATGATTCGCAGGCTCTTTCTTTGCATATATAGTCTTGGGCTTTCCTGTCGTATTTCCAGCCTACTCTGCCGGTTATGGTTACAGAGTCGTCTTGAACTTCGATTTCGATATCATCTTTCTTGAAACCAGGCATCTCGGCCTTAAGAAGGTAATCTTTTTCTCGATCTTCCAAGTCTACTGTTGGAACCCGCGTTTCAGGCATCAATGAGATTGCTCTATCCCAGTATGATGGAAAGAGGAGGTCTTCAAAGTCGCTTCGGAATCTCCCGAAAACGTCGTCAAACGCTCTCCAAAGATCCAGCGGGGTAGCAGCTGCGATGGCGGTTGGTTTCTTCCGGGGTTTGCTAGACACTGGTGCTTTTTTCGTTGGAACAGCAATTTCGGTCTTCTTAATTTCTTCTGCTTCTGGTTGTTTTTTCTCTTTTGACACGAAAACTCACCGTGTTACATACGGCTTTGTCAGTTAAGAGATTATGTGACTGTGAGCCTACAGCAACAATCTGGCGTTTGTGTCTGCTTCGTGCCACGGCTCGACGTATGACGTTAGAACAGGAAGCGTGGTTAGAGGACCAACTACTAAGCCAGAACCATCTTTTGAAGTAGCGTGCGCTAATCCGTCCAAAAACTGCCCTTAATCCCAACCGAAGCAGAAATCAACAACCTAATCGCAGGCTGCAACAAAAAAACCTCAGCATTCCTCCAGTTGCTCAAAGAAACGGGAATGCGATGCGGAGAAGCCTTCATGCTCAAATGGACAGACTTCGATTTCGAAAACAGAACCGTCAACATCACACCCGAAAAGGTAGCGAACCCAGTCAACTCAAAATCAGCGCGCGCTACATTGGTAAATGCAAAAACCCATGAAAGAGTTGTCTTTCCTTTATTGAGCGGGGTTATTCTCTTCGTCACAAATCACTCTCGTTTTAAACAATGAGTGGCTCTTTCTTGTTATCCTTCGAAAAACCTCTTGAAGAATACGTCAAAACAACATACGCGATACAAATCACAAGCGCAATTCCCACAGCAACATATGGAATAATACTTATTGTTGAAGTTAGAGTCTGCGGGTTCAGGATTCCCCCAAGAATTACTGCGAAAATCATGATTCCAAACGTAAGATAGAATGTTACCTTGTAAGTTCTATAAGACTTGGCGTTGTCAATTAGTCTCTTTCTGTCAAGCTCGCCAACCAAGAAATTCAGAAAAACTCCTACCGCACCAACAAGCAAAGGAAGTACTGAAGAAAGACTGAACCCTTTGAAGCTCAAATCAATAAACTGCTGAAAACCAACAACAGAAAAAAGAAGCATCATGAGAGTAAGCGCGGCAGACCCGAAAAAGAGGCTTCGGTCAAGAAACTTTCCAGACAGCGCTGGTCCATAAGTTCTTCTGTTTGGCAGTGGCTTTTCGCCAGGCTTGATATCCTTTGTGGTTCTTCTCGTCAGCCCTGGCAGATCGTTCTGAAGGAAGAATATCCGGTGTTTTGGGTCAAGCTCCAGTTTATTGCCGTCAGAATCATATACGGCTTGGGTAACCAGTCTTGAAAAGGGGTACAACCATTCGACGCCTCTATCCCTCGTCGTGGTAAGGGAGTCCAGAAACGAATGGAGAAAGGCACCAAGGCCAATGAGTGGATTTATAAAATAGAGTACAGCAATTGCCAAGAAATTGTGGAATAATGCGCGATGGATTTGTCGGCGACGAAAGGACTCTTTGCTGAAAAAACCGTACTCTCTGTCCAAGTCAGGAAGTGTGGCGCCAACTCCGATCATTAGCATTATTTCTGGCCTGCCAAAGAACAAAGCACCGACAAGCATACCAAACATTGCGTGGGTGTGAAGATTCATGTTAACAATCAGCCAGTCTTTTTGGCTTGCCAATTTGAGGATAAGCGATTTTAAGAATATAAAGTTAATCGCGCGCGCTCAGATTAGAAGCCTTCGTCTTTCCATCACTGCAAATCGCTAGAATGTAGCACTGCCTAATCCCAAAACGGGCATCGGTATTTGTCTAGTTTTCTGCGAGTGCAATGAGAATTATCACGTTTCCGACGGTTGCCCTGATTATTCTAATGGATTGTTCAAGAAAGGTTTGTCTTGGATATTTGACTACGCTCAAAACACCGTCTATTATGAGCCAAAGACCTAGCGCGACTATAACAGCCGAAAGAGGCTTCAATCAACGCACACGCGGTTTTCTTGCCGAGATATTCGGCGGTATCATTATTGCAGTACTCGCAATCGTCGGTCTTGCATTGAGAGGAGGGGTCTCCGGCGGGATCATGGGCGTCCTTTTGGGAGGCTTGGCTGGGCTGGGAATTGGAATCGTAGCGATTATCTTTGCTATCTTTGGAGCGATTGCATCAACGATCGGCGGATTCATAGGCGGATTGCTCGCAAGATAGAAACATTCCCATTCTTATTTGCCTGTTCGAGAAAAAGCTAAGCCACGGGCTAGTCAATTTAGGAAGCGCCGAAGACTTAGCTTGCATTTTTTTTATCCCTACTGTTTTGTTGCTGGGACATCACAGTTACGTAGCTATTTAACCAAGATGACAATACTGGTACAAGTAAGACGTTTTGGTTAAGTGGGTTGATAATAATGGCTGCTCCTGATAATATAAAGAACATACTCGGCTCGAACGAAAAGGTTGAGCTGTAAATTGAGGAGAAAATCTATCATCCGCGCATTAACATAGAGCGCGCGCTATCCGTGATCATCACGAATGAACGGATAATTTTGCGGCATCCTCACGCGCTTGAGATTGAGCGCGCGCGCTCACTACTACACCAAAGATACTCACGATAGTCCTGTCTCGAAAATGCGGAGGATTTGGTGCGAAAATTGCCGTGTGGTCCAGATGCAGTTTAAACAAACAAACGGCAAGTGGACATAAGTGCGTGCTAGCGCGCACTTCTCGCATCAATATAGATTAACTATTGCTTTCCTAAAAAATAATGACGGAATTAAATTGCCCAAAACTAATTGAAATTGTTAAGGCTTGATTTTTTTGGTTCAACACAATGCGAGGCTGATATGAGCCCCTCTTTCGTCGGCGGCGACAATAAAACACGCGCACCCATGAATATTTACCCGCATCCATATTTTTTTACACTGGAAAAAAAGTGTAGACCTGACGTTTTCAACAGGTCACTATTTGTAATGGGTTAAAGCTACAATCAACCCAATGATTGCGCCGAGTAAAACCAGCAAGCCGCCCAGTCCACCACCGATGAATCCCACAATTAACAGCACTATTGCCCACACAAGAGTAGTGACGCTTTTTGCACCAATGACCGCTATGACACCGCAGATTAACATAACAATTCCGCTATACCCAAACGAGTAGACGCTCCAATAGAAGAATGAAGGCCCTCCGAACCCTATTGAAAGTAAGCTCAGCAGCCCAAAAATTACCAGCAGAATGCCGCCAACAAGCGCTAAAACATAAGCCACTTGCCCTAAAGAAGTTCGAGCCATTTGAACCGTTCACCTCCTTACCTGGATAACTGGTTGAGTGTAGTCACAAGAGTCGGTTGTTTTGTCTTTCTTCTTTCTTTGCAGTACCACTTTTTTGGTGGAATCCAATATATAATAAACACATGAAATAATCTCAAACCTCCGTCATCTTCTTTTTACCGCAAATTTCGGTGCTTATCTCACCTGCACTGAATGATTTCCAGTAGTTTTCCTATAGAAAAGGAATTTTTGTTTAGGATAATACGAAGCCGATAATAAAACCAACGACGAGCCCTAAGCCCAGCGGTAGCATTCCCATTAATAGCACCCCGTATTGAACTGCTATAGGACCATATGTGTCTGCAATACCTTTCAAGGCGCCAAGACTTAAACCGAAAAACCCAAAGTAAGCAACCACGACCAGTATAATCCCAGCTATAATTGCGATCTTTAGCATTTTGTGAACCAAATAACCCACAATCAATCCAATTACAAATGGAATAATCATTACTACAATTGGAGGCAAACCACCTATGCTTCCAGAAGTAATGAACCCAAATACGTCTTCTAAGGCACCCAAAATTCCAAACTCCAAACAAGTTACTTAGCGGTTCAAATTACTTATAAACTTGTGTTGCTGGGATCCCACAGTCACACAGCATTTATGAGGATTGCACGCGCTTTTTTCGTCTTTGCCCGAAACGTGCATATTAATTTCTCGGTAGTTTTCTTTTTCATGCCGAATAACTCTTTATTTTAGTTAGCTTTTTTTCCTAATGACAGTGATGGTGCATTTTGTAGCTAAAGCTGCTATTGCGCCTAAGGCTGCTAGCCAAGGAGCCAATATAGTTCCTACAATGCCAGCCCAAACGGGTATTTCTAAAAGGGTCTTACCGCTCTCATCCTTAACGATGATCCTTGATACGTCGCTCTCATGGATCAGTTCCTTGATTTTCGCAACAAGATCCTCTGAGCGGACCGTAAATTCTTCTTTTGAACCTACGGGAGCCCCGCAATTTGAACAGAATTTGGCCCCTTCAGACAGGTCAGCTCCACAACTTTCACACTTAACCATTTTGTTTTCCATCCCAAAATATCTATTTAGTTGATTTTTCTCTTTGTACAACGAAAGCGATTTTGACCACAGCTCTGTATTCAACAATTTTGTTGTTTTCCACTTTTGCAGTGCACCGCTTCACATAAACCGACTTAATGTTTTTGATTGTCTTAGCCGCTTCAGCCAATGCGTTCTTTGTAGCTTCTTCCCAATCGTCGGGTGAACTGCCTATTAACTCAACAATTTTTACAACCGTCATGCTTTTCATGTCTCCTTAAAGTATAGTTTTATCTCCAAAGTTTTTTGCCAGTGAACAGCCAAACGAGAACCAAGATTACTGCAATAACAATTAGTATATGTATTAATGCGCCTACACCTGGTAAAGCAAAGAAACCAACCAACCAAAGTATTACAAGAACAAGAACAATCGCTAGTATAGTATTCATAATACCTTCCCTACCCTATTAGAGGTCATTGGCAGAGTTAAGCGTGTGTGACTGTGAGGTTACACCGACACTCTGGCGTTTGGGTCTTCGCTAATCGTTCCAACTCCAAGAAAACACTGAACTCAAAAACCATTTCAAATACGATTTTTAGGTTAGTCTTCAGCTTGTTTCCAGTCGGATTCAAACGCTGTTCTAAGCAACCCTATAAGGTTGCTGTTGTTTGTCCAAAGAGAAGGGCTTTCCCCTAGCCCACTTTCTTTGGAAGCAGTAATTAATGCTTCCTTGTCATCGGACATTATGAAGTGATTCAAAGGTTCAAGATGAAATTTTATGTGAACAGATTTGCCGTCGATGAGTTTTTGGACTTTTTCTTTGAGCAAAAAGTCAGGGCTGTCTCCTTCAAAAATTAGGCGAATCTGACTGCCTTTCTTTATTGCCTGTCTGCATTCTTCTGAAAACTGAGACAGAGTCGGTATGATTCTTGCCTTATCTGCAATCAAAGTAACTTCTTTTCTTGAATTTCTAATCAGTTCAGAAGTCTTTGCCAAAATCGCCTTTTTTTCTGCTATGAGTATATAGATGCTTTCTTCTCCAAGAAGGGGTTGCTTCCAATCCTTAAGAGATAGCGTCTGTACTTTAGTCCGCATCACCGTTAAACGAGCATCATATTTGGTTTCTTCTTCAGCCACCAGAAAGCTTAAGGCGTCCGAGATAGGGGTGGCCCTGATAACAGTTGGTTTGCCCATTAATCTCTCGATCAGACCCATTTTTTCGAGGCTGGGCATAATTCTATAAACGTCTTCTCTGCGTACTTTTGAGAACTTGGCTGCCTGTCCTACAGTTGCTTTTTCCAGTTTAAGTATTGCTAAATATACCCTTGCTTGATTGAGACTCAAACCCAAACCTAGCAGTAAGTCAGTATTTTCGTCATTGGACATTCTTAATTCTCACATTTGTTTTGTAGGAATTTGTATTTAAGATTCTAGCGCGCGCACGCCTGCAAATTCATGCTCCAACTCAGCCGCAACTGTCAGAGCAAAGTTTTTAGCCGTTCAAAACAAAGAGCAATCTTTCGCTTGCAGCCACGTACACTTCTCACGAGCCTTCCGAAAACAAAGAAAAAGAATAGTCAGCAAACTCTGAAACCCGAGAATACTAAAAATCCACTTCCACACTCTACGCCACTGGAAAGCCACAAACGAATACGCTAAAACCAAGACATCCTCCACGTCATGAAGATCCTCGGACAAAAAACATCCAAAACACACTCCTCTACACTCAGCTCATCACTTGCAAGAACGACGAATTCCACTCAGCAACCGCAAAGTCCGTAGAAGACGCTAGAATCTAGTTGAAGCAGGATTCGAATACATATGTGACTTCGGCGAAGTTAAACTGTTTAGGAGACGAAAATGATGCGCAGCATCGCCACAACCCTATATAAACAGGGACCGCTGGGATTTGAACGAGGACCTCATGGCGATTGTATCGCCACTTCTGCTAATTTCTACGCAACTACTTTCTCCTTTTTTGAAACATACAAAAATAAAATTTGCTGAATAGACGGTAACCCCATAATTGGATTATGCTTTTAAACTTTTGATTATGATAATTATTGCCTTAAAGGAGAAATAGGTTAACCTTGGATGACGAGTCAAATACACTTCTTCCAAGGCACTTCTATATATCTGGTGCTCCAAGAGCGTGCTACTAGTGTTCAAACTAAGACTTTGATTACTTTAACTTAAATTACCCAGATCTTGAGATTGATGTAACTAAAGAAGTTTTATTTGTTTTTGTCTACTGACATGTGACAAGCGCGCGCTGTGTTGCTTTGAGCTCCGCCTCGCACGTTCTAGACTGGACCGCCCCAAACGAAACCGTTTTTATTAGCCTTATTGTGCAAATGTTTGTCTAAGTGATCTTAGGTATGGCGCAGTCTACCAACTATATCTGTGAAGGAAAAAGCACTGGTTGCTATCAAGAAAAATTGTGGATAGGATTGAGAATTTTTCGTGGGCTATTCTCAAACTTGTTTGGAGGAAGGACCCCGCTGTTTTGTGGGCACAAATTAACATATAAATGTAATCTTCGATGCAAGATGTGTCCCTTCTGGCAAAGAGCCAACGAAGATTCTAGTGTAGAGCAAGAAAAGAAAATTCTTAGGCAAATTTATGATTCAGGTGTTTTTTCGGTCGCGTTTGAAGGCGGAGAACCGCTCCTGAGAAAAGACTTGGTTGAAATTCTTGCTTTTTCTCGATCCCTGCCTTTACATACAAGTTTAATCACTAATGGGACTTTGCTCGAAGCCAGAATAGATGAAATAGCCTCATACATAAATGGCTCCCTCTATGTTTCGTTAGACGGTCTAGAAAAAACTCATGACACGATTAGAGGCGTAGATGGTTGCTTTAGAAAAGTGGTTAGAGGTATAACTGCATCTAAGGCGAAAGTCCTTGTGACGATCAATACGACGATAATGGCTGAGAATATTCATGAGATTGAAGAGTTAGTAAAATTGGCAAAAGAATTGGATGTAAGAATATCCTTGGCAGTAGCGTATGAGTACTGTAATGCTGAGGCATCCGCACCTGCCAGTCACGAAATCAGAGAGTTAGCTAAAAAACTTGTCGAGATGAAGAAGCAAGGTTATCCTCTTGTGAATTCAATCAGTTATTTTAAAGTTATTTCAAAAGAGAAGACTTGGACGTGCAAACCTTGGGTATCAGTTAACGTTGGTCCAGAGGGAACGTTAGTCCTACCCTGTTATGTTCGGAATGAATATGCGGCTAGTGTTTCTGTTTTTGAAAAAAGCATTAAAACTGCAATTTCTGAGTTTGACTGGAACGAAACAAAGAGCTGCCAAAAATGCAATCTCCATTGTTATGTTGAGCCGTCTATGGTACTTTCAGGGAATTTTCGGACTTTCCTGAATTGGGTGTACCAAGCTTCTAGACTTTCTAAGAGCGCGATTAAATCCGCTCGCTGAAAGCCAACAGGGTCTCCGAAGACGAGGTTAGTATGAACTTTCCATTTGACATCTATGGTTAGAAAAAAGCGGAAATACGGGTGACATCTCCATTTCGTCGGGAGTTCAAATCCTCGGGCGCGCGCTACCCAATCAGCCTGGGCTTATACAAAATAGGGAATTTAAAACAACGCGCAGTGGCGAATTCATTCGTGTTCTGAGATGCTTTACAAATCCCTTTTGGAGGTATAATGAGAGACGAAAAATCAATTAATGAGGGGTTTTGATAGATATTATTGTCAGAGAGGACAGATAATTTAGGCAATTGAGTGTGTTAGCGTGAAAATCAATTGGTATTTAGTTAGTTCTGGAAGACTAAAAGAGCAACAACCCCTCACTAACTGGCCAACTGTAGATATATCCAAGTTAGGTGAGAGCTGGTTTGATATAGAAGATGCCAAACCTGAGGAAATACGCAATTTTCTCGCGCCACTCGGGCTTCACCCCGTAATGATAAAACGTTGTTCCGACTCTGCCAGCACGCCTGGCGTAATATCTTATGATAGAGCAATTCTGCTGGAGTTTCCTGTTGCCCTCAATCTAGATAGTCTAGATCCAACCTACCTCACAATCGTACTGCAGGGTATAGTATTGGTGACTATCAGATCTTGCCCAATTCCTGCTATAAAAGAACTAGTGAGTGATATAGCAGCCGAGAAAATACCCCGTGTAAGTCAGCTAATTCAAATAGTATATTTAATCCTCGATGAACTGACTGATTTAAGCGTTCAGGCGGAAATCGAAGCCCGAGACAAGACGCTGAATATCGCTAAAACCTTAGTCGATAATCCGGTCAAGTTTGAAGCCCGTGATCTCGCGAATTTGCGGTGGCAAGTTGAAAAACTGATTTCCTTGATCGAAAACCAACTTTACTGCGTTACTGGTTTGGATTCCTCTGATAATGAAGCGTTATTGGATCCTCATCGTAAGGCTTATGTCAAAGATTTGCTATCAGAGCTGGAGATCGCTCAAATGGGAATCCAACGCTTGGAGACTCGGGTGAACGGTTTATATGATTCTTATCAGGCAATGGGTAACTCTCGCGTGGATAAACGGCTGCGAATACTGACTATTATCTCAGCAATTACATTGCCTTTCAGTCTTATTGCGGGTTTGTTAGGGATGAACGTAGGAGGATTGCCGGCAACACAAGATCCTCAGGGTTTTATAATTGTCATAATCCTGATGGCTGTTATCGGTGTGGTTGAGTTGTGGTATTTCAAAAGGAAAGGTTGGCTAGATTAGTTTTCGAGCATGGAGCCCGCGCTTGGAAAAGGTTCTGGTTTGTCTACTGTAAATGTTAAAGTTTGCGAAGAACCTATATTTCCAGCTTCATCTTGAGCATACATTGTCAAGTTATGAGAACCTACTGACAGCCCAGAAAGTGTTATGTTAGCATTAAGCGTAACGTTTGTCTGTTCATCTAAACTGTAATCTATCCATGAAACTGGTTCATTTACAATAAAACTTAATGGAACAGTATCAACAAAATGTTGTCCATTCTTAATTGAAATACACATAATACTTGGAGGAGAACTGTTGACTGAAAAGTCAACTTCTGTTGAATTTCCTTTCAATATAATGTTAGTAATTTGAATCCTTGATCAGTTTGTTTTGCATAAAAACTCGTTGCTTCAAGATTTATTGTGATTTTATGAGTTCCATCAGTTAACAAAAGGTTAATCGAGAAATTTAGCTGCAATAGAAGCAAAAGCTGTATCAACATCATGTACAATCATATTTTGTTGTTCACTATTATCAATTATATAATAAACTGAGGTTACATTTCCAAACGTTGCTTCATTATTACCAAAATTACTCCAATATTCATCTGGAAACCATGTTTCAGGTTAGCGCGCGCTCCTTTGTCACGATACTTAACGATATGTGACCGCTTACTTACAGTAACGAAGCGCTTTACGACAGCAAAGCACCCAGCGAAAAAAGAATGCGTCGTTTCACAATAACAAACGCCGAATTATGTTTTAATTACTGGTCTTAGGTACATGTGAAGCTGATCTTTTGAAACTTTCAAGTGCAATCCATTGTCTGCCCAACGGGCAACTCCTTTCTCTAGGGATGAAACGGCCAGCATGTTTCGTACTCCGCCTTTCTTCACGCCAAGCACTGATTCAGCAATCTCTTTTCTTAATTCGATTTCAAGATGAGTAATTTTCCACTCTTCAGGATCTACTTCAATACTTTTCACTGTACCGATTTTCTCGTCCAACGCAAAAACGCTTCGATTTATAAATTCTCTAGTTCTCATACTTATCTAACCTCCTCTATTCTCAGAATTTGAGCTACCCAATAATGGTCATCGGTCGAGTTAAACGTGTGTGACTGTTAGTCAACACCCACATTATAGAGGGTTGGGCATTTTCCTATTCACCCAAAAAAGTGATTCTCTTCTCAGCATAGAGACTAAACAGTGCTCTCACGCACAAGGCGTGACTAAACAAGCTGAAAAAATGGAGAAAAGAAAAATGCCAGAAGACAAAAAAATGATTGCGGTAGACGAATCTGAGTACTAAAAATCACTTCCACACGCTACGACACTGAAAAGCCACAATGGAATATGCTAAGACCAAAGACATCCTTCATGTTATGCAGATGCTAGGTCACAAGAACATCCAAAATACCCTGCTGTACACTCAATTGATCAGCTTTCAAAGCGACGAGTACTACTCAACTACTGCCAAAACAGTTCAGGACGCCCAAAAACTAATCGAAGCCGGATGTGAATACTTTTGCGAATTTGATGATGTTAAGTCTTTAAGAAACGCAAATAGACCCTATATAAATAGGGTCCTAGATTATCGTGGTGGGTCCGCTGGGATTTGAAGGCTGCCCCATGGCGATGAGTCGCCCATTCATCTACTTTCAACATTTCGCATCTCAGTTCGTCACCATGTCCCGTTTCTTGCTCAGTCTGGTTTCAAAGTCGTTAGTGTCGGTATGCTTCGGCCTCTTTCTTTTTGCTCTGCTTATGCAGTCACTGTGGGTAGTCAAAGAGACGTTGTGCAAAAAAGCTGCTGCAGGTGCTCTTTATGTTTAGTTCGAGTTTTGTGTGTGTCCATCCAGACATGAATGCTTCAGGATTTACGGAGATTTCTTTATTACTGAACAGATTTCAGCCGCTGTTACAGTTGCATAACAGTCACACAATGTTTAAGAGAGTTCGAGACTACTTGTGATGTGGCAGCGTTTAGCGGTTCGCAGTGTGATGTCGCTCTTTTTCCATGAACTCTCTTCAATATTGACGCGGGTCAAGATCTGCTAAGTTCTGCCTATGGAAGGAAGAATACAAAAAACAAAGATACAAGGAGTTTAAAAAAATGTTGTCAAGAATCAAATATCCTATCGAGTATGAATTGGAACCTGCGGCGATAGATAAAGGAAGTAGCTGGGTGACGTTGAAACTGAAAAACATAGGAAATGAGACTTTCAATAAACTTGACGTACAATTACACTCTATGGACACAGACTCTCTATCAGTTATGGGATCATGGTTGTTGGGGACTGGACAATACGTGGAGGAGTTGAGGCCGAATAATGAGGCAAAAGTGGTTTTTCGCGTTAACGCAACCGGATCAGTTGATGCATACGCTGCTGTCAAAGGACGCAAGGATGGAGAATACTTCTGGTGGGAATCCGGTCTTATCCACATTTATGTGAGCGATGAGAAAGCATATCTCGAAAGCCTATTGGTGCTTTCAAACCCATATACGTCAATTGGGAAGACCATCAGTGCAGAGGCAACCGTTAAGGGCTTGAGAAAGAATGGTGGATTGAAACTGGAATTTTGGGTAGAAACCCCCTCGGGGAAGAATGAAAAGCAGGCTGCAATAGAAATAAAGGATCTGCCCGTTGGAGAGGAAGCCCGTTACACCGCTGAGTTCACAACCAAGGAAACAGGGCGCTATAGCGTCTACGCGTATTTATTCGACGAATGGAGAAGAATAGATCACAAGATGGATTTCATTTTTGCAACGAAACAATAGCCTCACCCGGCCGATGGCAAGTTTTCAACACCCCTCTTCGTTCTTCTTCCAGTATCTTGGTCGCGTGTCTCAAGGGATTCTGAAGAAACTATAATCCCCTTTTTCTATTTTTGCACAGCTTGAAAATTCTGAAGACTTTATTGTGGCAAAAAGTTAAGTGGTACATTGGGCTAACTCATAGCGCGCGTTTTCATAAAATGAATTCATCAAATGGCAGATCAGAAGTATCTACGTGAAGCCGCTGGAAGCAGAGCGATAACTGCTTTTCCAAGAGCAAACGTTGGCGATACAGTCAGCAACATAGAGAAAATGCTAGCTGAGAAAGCTAAAGACTTTGAAACAAAAGACCTAATCTACGTTGTTGATGAAAATGAGGTCTTGCTTGGGGTAGCGTCGATTAAGGAGATGCACAGCTCAACAAAAGACGTCCACGGTACGTGCAACACACGGACAATTGCTTCTGTCAAGAATGTAGTGTCAAAACGGGAGCAGCGAAAAAAGAAAAGAATACTGGAAAGCAAGGAAATAGTGCGGTCTAGAACTTAGGCGCATGACCGCATTCTTCAACGGGCGCTTATTGGATGGCGCGCGAATTCTTGATATATTCGATTGTCGTTTTAGCTTGTCATCTTCAAAGTTCTGACAAGACTTGGTGAAATCCGAAATGTACATGGCGCCTATGATGATAATTGCACGTTGATATCAGCAGGGTGTCAGTTAACTTCTGTTCATCCGCGAGATGATTTGAAATCAACTTGTATTCTGAGGCGCTCAAAGCGCATGGTGTGTTGATTGGATTAAAATTTAGTCGATACGCTCGTAAGGCATTCTCCAAATCCTTTTCGAGTTAATATAGTCTGGAGGCATTTTCGAATAATACTTTCTCGAATAGACTCCCTTTCTTATATTTGTCAGGCTCATCTGTACATTTTGACTCTGAATTGCCCAAAGTTCCATTCTTTATTGGGCTGTTGATGCTATGTTATTCTTTCTCTCCATTCTCGTACAAGTTTTTGCGATTCCTCTAGTTTCGTCATCACTACATCAGTTTTTCCCAACATTATATCCCATTCAATATCTTTTAAGCTATCAATTATCATTTGCTTTATTTTTTCTTCAGTTTGTGTCACGTTTTTCGACAAGTTGTTTCCTCAAAAAGATATATGCAGTTACTTGCTGATAAATATTTGACATGGGAAGCGTTACTTCTAGTTAAGCGCGCTAAATACCATATTATCCTCTGTTAGGAGCAAGTTTGAATTCTCGTCTTTGTTTTTTTCCACGAGAGCTTCGTGGTCCTGCTTCTTGTTCGTTTAGCTTCGGAGTTACTTTTTTATTCTCACCAGTGTATCGTCTTTCTAGTCTTTTGGCGGTAGATGTTTGTGGCTTATTTTTTTTCTCGTTAGTTTTCACACTTTCTTTTTCACTCATGTTTTTCACCTCGGTTTTGGGAGCCTTCTTTTTTGTAAATAGAACCAAGAAAATTAGTGAATTGTTCACTATTCTAAACTAACCATTTATGTCTTCAGTTCTCTGTCCTCACTGTAATCCCTATCTTCGTGGGCTTCTTCTTCGGATTCGTCTTGCTGCTCTTTCTCGTCCTCGGACACATCTTCGTTTGCACTTCTTGCTTTGATTTCAGCCTCACCTTTTGAGGGAAAAGCATCATCCAACCATGCTTCAAACTGTTTCTTGCTCTCAGAATTGGAAAAGGCCCACGCACACAACTCACTGATGACACTATTCAGATCAATTTGGTGATCATCGGCCAAACGCTTCAAATACTGTTCACAATTTGAAGGAATAGATACTGCAGATCTAACCATTTTTTAATTCTCACCTCTGTCTTTCTTTTCAGCCATTTTTAAGCTTCAGATATGCCGCCGCGCTGTTTATTTTAGTAATTTAATACTTTCTTCAAGACTCATTGCCAATTTAATTTCACTCGTGTTCCAAGCCATCCATTTTACCATGTCGGGCTCCATGGAGAATTCTTGCAGCGCTTCCGAACTGGGGGCTTCATACACCCAAACCAGCAAATGCTCTGGGATTACCGTCCAAACTCCAACCCTCTTGATTCCATGTCTCTTCTCCAAATCTACCAGTTTATCGGGTAATTCTAAGGTTAAGGTTCTCATTTTTTCATTGTTCATTGGACAGTTTTCAGGGGAATGTCTTGATATTATCAAAAAAGTAGGCATAATTGCACTCTCAAAAGAAAGAATAGAGAGAGTACCACATAAGTCTTTAGCATAACAGGTTGAGAACAAAAATTCTGCCCATTGCGTGGAACCAAATAAACGAACATTCATTGGATTACCAGTACTGTCAAAATTGTGAGAAGAAACACTCCCATTTTTCTTGTTTGCTCTAATTCTAAATTAGCTACCGCAGAAATTCTATTTTCTAACTCTAAAAGCCCAATCTGTGTAAGTGCGGAAATCCCCTGAAAGTACGAGAGATGGCTCTACATAACAATGAAGACTACATTTATGGCAATTTTTCGTTTCGTTCCAGTCAAACTCAGAAATTGCAGTTTTAATACTATTTTCAAAAACAGAAACGCTAGCCGCATATTCATTGCGAATATAACAGGGTAGGACCAAATTGCCCTTTGGATCCACATTGATTAACGACCAAGGTTTGCACGTCCAAGTCTTCTCTTTTGCAATAACTTTAAAATAACTGATTGAATTCACAAGAGGATACCCTTGCTTCTTCATCTTAACAAGTTTTTGAGCTATATCTTTGATCTCGTGGCTAGTGGGTGCGGATACCTCAGCGTTGCAGTACTCATGCGCTATGGCCACAGATATTCTTATACCCAACTCTTTTGCCAACTTTACTAACTCTTCAATCTCATGAATATTCTCAGCCATTATCGTCGTATTGATCGTCACTGAGACCTTTTCTCTGGATGCAATTATGCCTCTTTCCGCTTTTCTAAAGCAACCACTAACGCCTCTAATTGTATCATGAGTTTTCTCAAGGCCATCCAACGAAACGTAGATGACACCGTTGATGTATTGCGCTATCTCGTCTATTCTGGCTTCGAGCAAAGTCCCATTAGTGATTAAACTTGTATGTAAAGGCAGGGATCGAGAAAAAGCAAGAATTTCAGCCAAATCATTCCTAAGAAGAGGTTCTCCACCTTCAAACGCAATTCCACAAACGCCTGAATCATAAATTTGCCTAAGAATTGCTTTTTCACTCTCTGTGCTTGAATCCTTGTTGGGTCTTTGCCAGAAGGGACACATCTTGCATCGAAGGTTACAGTTGTAAGTTAACTTGTGTCCACAAAACAGTGGAACTATTGCTCCAAACATGTTTGAGAGTAACCCACGATATATCCTTAGACCCAACCACAATGTTTCCAACTTGCGACTTGCATTTTTTTCTATGATTGAATAGTTCGGCGTCCTTTTCATTTTTTGAGGTCACTTAAACGTTATTGTGAATCCACTTAAATAAGACGAGTTCGTTTCTCAGCAAAGTTTCTTTATTTTCTTCTTGCTTAAATCGTTTCCTTCACTGTATATAGTCCGTTGGCAGTTCATTTTGGTTTGTTTGTCACCATTCTTGTGCGACGTATACTTAGTAATGGATTGCGGATGAAGTAACGATTATATTGGGCGAGTTACATGTCTCGCTAGGATTATTTATGTTGAAGTATAAGAATTCTAAAGAACAGAATATTTCAGACTCAAAAATCGTGAAGATATTGAGTACAGTGCCTCATAATAAGGAATTTCATTTTTTCACTGATCTAGGCCATGATACTGGCGAGATTGCTACTAGTTTAGAGGTGTTCGCTCAGAAACTTGAAAAAATAAATGTAGATTCTATTAAATTTCATTTTCAGAGAAAAGATTTTCAAAACTGGATACAAACTACTGTTGGAGATGGTGTGTTAGCTGAAAGGATTAATCATCTGAGTGGACAACATCCTGTTGAGAATTTGAGACGTGAATTAGTTGAGACAGTGCAGAAGCGTATTTCTGAGTTGAGACTACTTCATGGTGAATTAATCGCTTCTCAATAGACTTTGAGTTCCGATTAGGATAAATCATCGCGTATTGTGTGCGTACGTTGGCGAAGGTCAAGAAGCGCGCGCGGTCGAAGTGAGAGTTTTAATTCTTACATACTAATTGGTTTTCATCCGTGCGTGATATACATGTGGAGCAGTTGTGAAAGAAAATATGAATATGAGTAAGAAAATGAAAGTCTGCGAGAAAATTTGGGTTTGGGACTAAATTTTAGTGAAAAAGGGGAAAAAACGTAGATAACATGCTTTGCTACATTTTTGGCTTGACTTCTTCCGTTTCCATTATTGCGGCAACGGGCACGTTGATTCTATTCAACGCATCAAGTACTTTGTCTCTGTCATCAGCTTTGACGACGAAGACAACTCTTCCTTCTGTTGAACAGCAGTAGCAAGAAACAATCCTTGTGTCTTTGATGCCTGCGTTCTGAAGCATTTTTGGAGCGTTTGCAGCACAGGCTTTCGGGTCCATTTTTGGGGTCAAGATGGCTGTATTGACAATAAATTCTTTCATAAACGTAACACCAAGTTAACAAAAATAAGACAATTAATAAAGCCTACGGAAGATGGGTAATTGAAGTTTTAATGCTAACTTTTTGTAATTTTGATTTATGTTTTGCATTCGTAAATATCTGTGTTATATGCTAAATCTGTATGTGCTTGACTAATTGTGACGACATCGCCAACTGCAGCGACTAATGAAACTGGCATACATACAGTTGAACTGGTAAATCTTTTTTTAAACCCAAGCTCCTCCGCAGCGGTACCATCTAATTTAACCATCAAATGAGTGATTCTCCACTGATTAAGGTCAGCCATTACCCCTTTTACTTCACCAATATTATAACCATTAATGCCAATAACCTTCTTTCCAAATAATTCATCAATACTTATCAAGAATTATCACCAATAAAAATAAGCGAGAGGACAGATAAATTTGTTTTGTTCGCACAAAATTACAGTCAATAATTTTTTTGCATTAAATTTAGTGAAAAAGGAAAAAACACATCGTACGGTGGCTCTAATGCAGACTGGCTTGCTATGAGGAAAAAAGCACGGTGTTTCGAGGCGCGCGCTATTATTCGTCGTCTTCGTCGTAAAAAAGGAAGGAAACTAAAATTTAATCTAATCAATCAACAAAATTTTTTACGGGATAAGACCTAAATTCAGGGTAGTGTAATCGGTCTAGAGAAGAGTTTTTTTATCTTTGTTCTTTCTGCAACGACAATCTTTTAGCAATTTCTTTGGAGATTTTTTCTAATGCTTCAGCTAACTCTACACTATTTACTTCCTCTAATCGGTACCATTTACCATCCCTATTGATTAGTCCAACGTCCAATTCTCTTTTAACCATTCTTCCACCATTCGTTGATTTTTATTAACTAATTCTATAAACCTTTTCACAGTTAAAGATTGAGCAAATTTGTTTAATAGGACATTCCTTAAAATGGGTGTTTCCAGCTAGATTGCCCATAATGACACTTTCGAGGTGTCGTGATTGAGGCTAGCTGGTACCCTTGCCTTTTTTGTGTATGGCATACTTAAAATATAGTTATTTGATATATGAAAGGGGAAATTATGCGCCATGGGTTTCTTTTTTGGTAATCCATGTTTTTACTGCTTCTTCAACAGCGCGGGATAAATCGCCTTTTTTGCCGCCAAACTTTTCAATCGTTTTAAACCTTAATTGTTTTTCTAGCTCGTCTGAAATTTCTACGCATATTCGACCCATTTTTTTAATCGCCAATTCAATTTTAAAGTTTCTTCACGATTCGCACGTGTCAAACATCTCTCCAGTCAGGTGTTCGTGCAACGATATATTTGCCATTATCAGCGAATTGTTGACCGCATATTCTGATGTTTATTTTGCATATCATGTTTCATTCACCTAACTGTTTTATTCACATAGTACATTATATGCGTACTCGCTTATAAGTGTATCTATATATTATGTTAATAACTTAATAGTTTAATCGCTTATTTTTTAAGCTGATTCTTTGTCTTGATTCGGGTATGTGGTCATTGGTATTACTGTGGTGAAAATTGTTTATATGAATCCTAAAACATCAAGAACATGAAAACCAATTACCATGTAAAAAATTAAAACTAAACCCGCATGAATAAATCTGTTGGTTTTGAAGCTAATTTGTTTAATTAATGGAAACCTTGCAGCAAAACCTGATATTACTTCTAAAGTCATGGCAATGTACATAGCTAATCCCATTCCTAACGGTGGATAGGCTGTTAGCGGTCTGCCTACCTGAGCTGCAAAATGAATAGATATTGACGTATAGAGTAGAAGGTTTCCAAATATATGAAACCTAATATTACGCCTCATTCTTTCAGGATAGAAGCGTTTTAGAAGTACAAATGCAGGAGTTGCAATCGCAATGTAGCTTGTTCCAATTATAGTTAGCCAATGACTAAAACGCAATGGTCCAATAAAGGAACTTATGTTAATCCAACGTAGATAGGTTGCAATCGTGAATAGGGCTATTATTATGACAATTAGAAATGCTAATAGGAACTCAGCGTCTTTGATTTTTATAATGCTATTCTCCTTGCCTTTAACTTAAAGGGGGCTTAGATTTTTATTTATGTTTTAAGCCATTTGTTGAACTTATAATTTATGAGGATCAAAATAAAGGTTTATTATCTGACGAGAAATTCTTTCGTCGTAAAAGTGTTTGGTCTCTGGTTAGGGTAACGAAATTTGAACTCTAAATAAAATCATCATTTCTAAAGTATGAGTTTTATTTTTGGCGTTTTTCTTTTTGTGCATATCCTGTGTGTTGTGAGCAAGGAAGGAAACTAAATTTTAGTTTATCATCGCGCGCACACAGATGTCAACAAGCCTCAAAGAATTAGCGCGCTAGCCAAATGTGGTGAAGATTAGTTGGCCTAGAAAATGGCTGATGACTATTACTGGAATAGCAATTCCGAGATGAATGAAAATCTCTTTTGGTATGCTGGTTTTCCGTTGAACGCCGATGAGGTAGCTCAGGAAAACCAGTATCCCAAATCCAATGACCGCGCAGAAACCTGCCGCGTAGTCTACTGGCAAGAACGCAAACAAAATAACAAACGTGAGTGTAATGGCAAATCGGGCTATGAAGTTGCTTATGGTGAACATTCTCGTGTTTTCTTTTTTTGTGGCGGTGGATTCTCTGTAAATGTGGATTCCGAGCGAGTCTGCGATGTTATCTGCAACGGCTATCACAAGCAAAGACCCTATTACGCTGGCTTTTGGGTTGCCAGAAGTTATCAGCCCAAAGATTATTCCTAAACTTGTAACGGTCGATGATGTGGCACCAAAACTAAACTTACTTGAGTCTTTGGGTAACTTCATCAAGAATTCTCCCTGATATTCGTTTGATCTGATAAGGCAAAATGTTCATCATCGAAGTAATATTTAACTCTAAAGCGCCAATGAAAGGAAAAGAAACTTGTTCATTGCCAAAAGGAACTTGCACCCCCGCTTCATTCTGATTTTTCAAGAATCAGCCTGAAACTATATGTAGGACCGTATGACTTGTTGGTCTAATCAATACACAAGGCTAAAATTTAGTCTCAAACCCAGCTTATCCTTTTTACCAGAGTTCATAAGTAATATAAGCAGAATGCAAAGAAATACAACATTTGTATTAGGTAAAAATATTTTGAAAATAAATTCTGTTGGAATTATTGGATGTATTATCGCATTTGTTAGCATTATGTTTCCTTGGTATAGTATTCTTACACAATCTTACATGAATAATACGTTAACTCAATTCTATTTGTTTATGAAACAATCGCCTATTCCTGAATTTTTTGAGGGTTGGACACCACAATACATACGAATAATTACTCTTATTTTCGTATTAGCAGGTGGTATGCTTGGAATTGTTGGTAGTTTAAAGAAGAAGACTCGCATTCTCTTTTCTGGTGCAATCTGTATTGTATTATCTCTTATGCTGTTTGCAGGTGTCATAGTTTTAAATGGTGGTCTTTTGTTTGGAAATAGAGGTGGATTAGGTGAAATTCAATACTACTATTTGGATATTGGTTATTGGTTAGCAACCATAAGTGCCATAATCCTATTTTCATCTTTGGCTATTAATGCAAAGAATAAAGCCATAATATCAGCACAGCAGCAGCACTAAAATTTAAACACACAAGACTAAAATTTAATCCAGCCAACAAACCAAAAACCTTAATTATTGTGACTTTAATATTAAGTCTGAGGAATTCTTTTTGTCTGCACAAGAAAAAGAATTCACACAATTTGGAGAAGTTTTATCTAAACTCACAGCCAATCGAGAAGCCTTCAAAAGTATCTTTGAAGCCCTTGAGAAAAAAGACGCCAAGAATTATCGAGCACAATTAAGGAAACTAAACCTTCTGAGGTACTGCAGAATAATCTGTCGCTGGTATTGTCACTTGCACTGCGTTCGCTTCCTTAGAAGAATATGCATTGAACCTCCTATTGAGCTCAAAGAAGTCGAAGACATGCGTAAACTAAGTGAAGCACACGCGAAGATTATGGTTGAAAAGGAAGTTCGAGACAGTTTATTCGAAGCCTACGAAAAAGAAAACGTCGAAAGGTTTCAGACTACCCTGAAAAAGTATAATCTGCTTCCTTTCTGCTGGTATATAGTCCAATGGCTTTGTTGGTATCATTGCGAACGACGTTGCTATATAGTATGTACACCACCGTACAGGTTTCCATAAGGGAAGAAGCTGTGTTCAGCAAACTTCCCCTTTTTTTGGCAAATAACACACAAGACTAAGATTTAATCCACTCTAATCCAAGAACAGCAGTATAGCTTTGTTATTGTATTGCTAAAATCACATAACATTAAAGATATGCTTATTATGTGTAAACAAGGAGACTTGAAATAATTTATCTCAAATAAAGGGCTTATGTAACAGATGACTCAGATCTTCCTAAAGGATGATATTAATGCAGTTAAAAACTATTAGGTTTGTATTGGTACGCGAAATTCTCGATTAATTAGCCGAGAGGAGGTGAAGCCATGATTAATGAAGAAACTAAAAGGATGATTGATTTAGCAAACAAAAAATTTTCAGAAGGATTCTTAAGAGCTGACGCTTCACTAACTGCATCAGTATATAGTGAAGAGTCCATAGTTTTTCCTCCTGATAGTAATTTTGTTGTGGGAAAAGAAGCGATTGAAGAGTTCTGGAAAGGTGTAATGATATCTGGGGTTAAAGAAGCTAACCTAACTACACTTGACTTGTTAGAAAATGAAAATTTTGTCTATGAAAGAGGTACTGGAATCCTTAAAATTCAATCAAAAGATGAAAAAGATGAAAATGTTACTGAACAAAAACTCAAGTATGTAGTTGTTTGGAAACGTATAGGAAATGAATGGAAAAACCTCTGGGACATATGGAATAGCCTTCCATAACTTGCTTTTCCTGCTAATCCTGATTCTTAGAAAAATTAGCTGGTTTCTTGCCCAAAAACACACACAAGACTAAATTTTACTCCTCACGTCTGAAAAAAAGGACATCCTGTATCCCTACCTTATCTGAAAAATTTATTGCCTAGCATACACTCTGAAGTATATGCCTTATGCCTTCTATGTGCCCTGTACGCAGGAATTTACCTGTTCCCGATTCCACCGTCTCGTCTCGGGACTAAATTTTAATTCAACTATTCTTTAAGAAAAGAGGGTAATACAAACGAAGATTGCTGTGGTTGGAGCTGGAATTGCAGGTACAACTTGTGCGAGTGAATTACATAGATTTGGTCATGATGTAGAGATTTTTGAGATGTCTACAAAAGATAAGGCAACAAGACCTAGACAGATGGAAGGGAGTGTTAAGCTACTCAATAATGTTCCAGCAATAGAGCCTACTGGTCACATGAGAAGGCTTGAATTGCATTCTCCTAATGTAACAGTTTCTTTTAACGGGGACTTAGGTTTTTTCTATGAAATTGGTGGAATAAACGGTATCGAAGCAAAAGCTAGAAAGAATACTGAGCAATTAGTACCGATTCATTATTCGACAAGAATAGAGAATAAAATGCGGCTTCAAAAGGAGTTTGAGGTAATTGTTGCTGCTGATGGTTATCGTTCCGTAATTGCTAAAGAAGCGGGTCTTCTTGCTTCAAGACTACCAAGACAGGTTGGTGTTGGGGTTGGTTTTACGATAGAAGGTGATTTTAATCCTGAATTGATTGAAGTATGGGTTGATAATTATCTTTCTTTACATGGTTATTCGTATGTTATTCCTTTCTCGAAACATGAGGCTTCATTAGTGTCAGCTTCGATTGGAAAATCAATAAATTCAGTAACCTACGTTACGAGACTTAAAGAACTTGCTCAGTTTAGAGATTGGAAGTTGCAGGATAATTGGTTTGATTTTGAGAGTTGGTATGATTTTTCGTCGTACTCTAGAGGTAATTTGTATATCATTGGAAGTGCTGCGTCCTTTACTGAGCCTGCGTTTGGTTTTGGTTTAAAATGGGTAATTCAATCAGCTAAATTATGTGCAAAAGCTATAGATGAAAAACTCGACTTTAATTATCTATGTCGTAAGGAGCTTCTTTCAGATTTTAGATCCTTCGAAATTATGAGAAGATTTTCCAGTACAGCAGACAACGATGATTATGATAATTTTGTTAAAAAATTTAATAATCCAGTGGTAAAGAAATTAGTAGAATCTGGAAAATCACTTTTCAAGAATGCATGCTTACTGCGTTTGCTGTTCCCAAGAATTTGAGAAGTAATTGAAAATAATAAATTTAGCTTGTAATAGGCTAGAATGTGTGTTAATAACAGGTAGAAATCAATTGTCGTTCTTTTAACAATTTTTTAAAATGCTTGATAGAAGGCTGTAAGTGAAATCAGACTTTTTTCTTCTTTTTGAAGAAAGTGAACTTATCTTTAGAGGGTAGTGCTATCTACACTAGTTATAGTGGTGGCGCTGGTGTATTTGAAAAATGCTCTTAATCATACATTTTTCCAGATTTTTCGTAATGTCTCTTTATCATTGCAATGATGAATGAAGGTATGATGGGTTTTATGAAATAATTATTGACGATCAGTTTATCTTCACTTTTTATGTCAGAAGCAATTTGGGTATATGCTTTTTTCAGTTGACGGTAGGAAAAAGGGATTTTTCTTGTCATTACCACAACAGGACCAGTTCCAATGCATACGGCAAAGCGCCAGTTAAGAGAAAGTCTTTGACAAAAGTTTTGTACAACTCTAATTGCTTCTCCTGTTGTTTGTTCCGCTCTTGGAAAACCACAGTTAATAATCGCGTAAATTTTCGCATCTTTGTTATATTGATTGTCAGTTTTTGTATACTGATAGTAGTCTTCGAGTAATCGCATGAGTGAGCCCGGAAGTCCATAGTTGTGCAATGGAAAAGTGAAGACGATTGCGTCAGCGTTAGCCATTGTTTTCAACATGTCTGTTGGATAATTTTCTATTACTTTAGCTCTGACCGTAAGGGTTGATTTTTCACAGTGCTTTTCTGGGAGCCTGTTCTCTAGGTCTTTTAGGAATTGTAATGATGAGGCACTTTTGCCCCTGAGACTTCCGTTCACCAAGCAGATATTTACCAAGGTTTATTCCACTTTTCTTTTTATGGCATCAATAACTGCAGAATTGTCTTCGATTGATTTGCTTACAAATACGTCTACTTGTTTATCCATGTCAGGATGAACAATATCCGCCTTTCCACGGTGTTTCGCTATAAGATCAATGAAAGTATTTTTTTCCTCATCATTCACATCTTCGCCAAAACCTATAATCACTTGCCATTCATGACTACCTGTTCCTTTGTTTATGGCAGCCGCAATTGTTGAAGAATAATGTCCAAACAAAATTGGAGTCAAATAAAATGTTACAGAATACTTCTTTACCTGTTGTCTTATCTTTTGAACAACGTCTTTATGTACGCATTCACCAGGATGTTTTGTCAGGCAAAGGAGGCATCCAAGACATTGGAATACATCATTCTTCCCAAGCTCAAATACATCAACCTTGTTGCCCATTTCCTTTATGATATTTACTAGTTTGATTCTTAAGTCCTCAGAAAGATCTGTTTTTGAGTCCTTATCTAAAATCAAAAGAGCATTCAAAATTATTCTCCATAGACACTCTTGTAGGTTCTAATATGTTTCTTGTGTGTATATCCAAATTTTTTCTTTGTTTAGATATTTAATTCTTAGGTTAAGATACTAAAAAGTGGCACACTAAAGAGTATCTCAGGCTCCACAAAATATGAGAGTACACGAGACCATCAACTATTTTTTGGAACAATAATTATCATTATAAAGCTTGATGAATATCATACATAAAAACGGGTATGAACCTCTTAATGTTCTCAGTTGACAAGAAAAAAGATGGTTTGTTTATTTTGTAGCTTTAGTGTTTTTTGAGTATCATTATGTTTATTGTAACTGCTATAACAACTGCAATTATGATTGCAATTGCTGCACCAATAATAGTCATTGTATAGTCTGGGATTGTTTGTTGTTGTGTAGAAGTTTCTGTTGATGCTTTAATTACGCTTAGTGCGGTTTCTCCGTACGAACCATAATAAGAGTTGCTTCCATCAAATGTGGCGTAGACTGTGTATTCTCCTTCAGTTGGAGCTGTCCATGTTTTCTTGTATAAGCCGTCGCTGTCACTTGTCACTGTTCCGATATTGATTACGTCGCCGTTTGGACCTACGGCAGCCAATCTTACTGTAACTCCGTCTGGCTTTGGTGGGTTATTCAAAAGTGTAGCGTTCTGCATGTTAAGGTAATCCATCCACTCACTCATTGAGGAGTCTGCAACTGCTGGAGTCCCTGGTTGAGCTGGAGATTGATCTAAAACATTGCCTTTGATCAAAACTGCTGCGCCATTGGTGACGACGTCATTCTGTATCGTTATTGATGTTGAGGTTTGGCCTTTGCCTACACAATAGAGGTTACCATCGAAGTCTCCTGTACCCATAACATACCCATTAGCAGCGGAAGAGGGGCGAATTCCACCGTTTAGAGTCCACGTAATATCTCCTGTAGTAGCGTTAACACATACGAGCATTGCAAACCTTGGAATAGGGTTGATTTTGTATTGTGATGAATAGCCTGCGAATACGTAGATGTTCCCGCCCACCATGACCATATGGTTCACAGTAGACATGGTATTAGTGTTGTACTCCGCTGAAGGAATAGCCTTACTCCGCCATACCTCCTCTCCTGTTGTCAAACTGTAAGCACGCGTTGTACCATCAGGGAACATGCTATACAGGTTATTGTAGTCATTAGTAGTAGACCAGTAAGTAGTCCATGCTGTAGCCCACGGTGAGTCATTGAAGCTCGTACTTGTCCAAAGTAAAGTGCCTGTAACCATGGAGTAGCATTTGAATGTTGATGCCACGGGGTCTAAGACAATAAAGTAGGGCATGCTTTGCATACAGAATGCCTCGTTAGCTGAGACTGGATATGTCAGAGTAAGGTTCCATAGTGAGGCACCGGTGTCTGCGTCATACCCCCAGAACTGGTTGCGTGCGGTTGTCACAATCGCATCTGTTGATGCTCCAAAGAAAGATATAGCGTTAGCTCCGAGTGGTTTTGGCAATGGTGTTTTCCATGTAATTCCTGTTGACCAATTGTTATTCACAACTTTCGACATATTCCAACAATATACGGAGCCACTTGATACTCCATATGCAAGTGGGGTATTATCAACAAGTTGAACAGAAGTGCCTGCAGTAACGTTAACGATTGACCGCATTAGTGCTCCAGTAAAGGGATCATAGTAATTCCACGCACTTCCACTGCTTTGAAATAGATATGGTGTAGGGCTATGTCCATAGGAGCTCTCGAGAAGTACTGAAGGATCTAGGTAGCTTTGAGTACTTGCGCTGCCAGGGAAATGGAGCCCAGCAAGATAGGAGCCGAACCCACCAGCAGCAATCGAGCCATTCATTGTGTATAATATTTTCCCAGTTGCTAGATCAATGCATTCAAAGGTGCTAGTATTTGGAATACCGACGAATAATCTGCCGTCCATGACTGTAGTGCCTATCGCAGAACCTTGAGCACCATAGCTGACGGTGCCACAATCTCCGCCTATAATACCTCCTGCTCTAAGAGGTTGTTTCCAAACAATGTGACCAGTGTTAGGTCCTGAACCATAAGGCTGCCATAATCTTTGGCCTGGACCGACAACTGGACCAAGTGTAGAGGCACTGCCAAGCCAGTCGCCTGAGATTTGATACCATTCTCTGTTGTTGCTGTTTATCGGATAGCTCCAGTACACGTTCGGGTTTGGTAATGGTGACCATGGATAACCATTAAGTATACCTGCCAAAACGGGTTCAGTTTGAACTGTAAAATGGAATGTGTTGCTTGTGCATCCTAAGTATTGTACTGTTCCTGTATTGTCAGTTAAGTTCTGTGTAGGCATTGCGAATGATACACTCCAGTTACCTGCCATGTTAGGTGCATAAAAGAAATATATGGCGCCAAGTGCTTGCGTTTGTCCTGGAACGTATGAACCTGTTCCGTCTACTGGCATGAAAGTGTCTTTTGTTCCGTCAGGTCTTACAAATGTCAGCGTTACACCGGTAAAGCCTCGATAGTATGGTTGATAAGCGTAGTTTGTGGGCATAGGATAGACCCATAGGTTTACACTTAAATTTTGGCCGACTCCCACGAGTGTTGGTGCGACGGTGATGTAACCAACAGTTTTCTCTGGCTGAAGGACTCCAACTTGAGCCAAACTTGGTTGAACAAAAGCAATTGTCAATGTCATAGTTAACAGTAGAATCAATGATATTGAGGTGATTGTTTTTTTGTTTCCATGAAGTTTACTTGTTTTAAGTCTAAAATTTTTCATTCTTTTCTCCCTTTCTAATTTTTTTGCTATAAGGCAACGTGTGATTGCTCAACTTTACTAATAAATTTTTCTAATTTATGGTATATTATTGGTAGTAAGAAATGCTGACAGGCAACAATACACCAATTTGTGAGAATATATGAGGCAGTATCTTGGAAAGAGTTAATAACTAATTCTTCCCATAATGCCAGAATAAACTGATACAAATCTGTCTAGAAAAAGGATGACTTGATGTGAAATTGGACTCCACAGACATAAGAATTATCAAACTCCTTCAAAAAGATGCCAGAGCTAGTATTGCAAGTATTGCGCGGCATCTAAGAATTTCTCCGAACGCCACACATGCGCGGTATAAAAAAATCCAAAGATCAGGCATCATAAAGAAGACGTTCATTCCTACATATTTGCCTCAGTACGCATCTGGAAAAACCCAGGCTTACAAGAAGCAAATCATCATAAGATCAACAAACAGAGAAGTTGAAAGAATCGTGAAATTCATACAAAACGTCAACTTGGAACATTCACAGATTGAATGTTGGGAAACCATAGGCCATTACAATATTTTAGTATGGATTATTTCAGAGAATCCTATTGACCTACACCTAATAAAAGATAAAATTCTGAGCCAACCTGGAGTGCTCGAAGCAAAAGCCGCCGTCGTTTCAGATATGGTTGATTATTCGTCACAGATTGACTTACATCATTTAGCGGAGAGAAAAAGAAATGGATAATGTAGATTGGCAGATAATGGACATGCTTCTGAGGGATGCGAGAAAATCATACTCAGAGATTGGAAAAGTTTTGGGTTTAGGAAAGGACTCAATACAAAAACGGGTGAAAAAATTGCAGGAACAGGGTATCTTGGGAACTCCAATAGCTATTTTGGATGCCAGAAAATGTGGGTTTGAAGGCATCGTTGACTTCTTTATCAAGGCAGATTCGGAATTGAAAGATGTGGAGACATTTGAGGCTCAACTCGCAAAATTACCCTACATATTGACTTTTGCTAGGACTCTTGGGGACTACAACCTATACGTAAGTTCTTTCTTTAGAAACTTTGATGACATAAGAGAAATTGTAGAAGTGATAAAGAGTAATGGAAATTTCTCTTCCTTTGAAATGACGATCTATAGAAAGGACGTGTCTAACCCGCTAATTGTACCATTTGTGGATGGCAATCCTGAAAATAGTATACTATACAAAATACATACAAAATACCAGCAGGCATAAGTTTTTCATAATTCTTCAGTGCCAAATTGCAGCCGTAAATTCTAAAAGGTTTATTCGACCATAAAACAGTAGAGACCGGCCAAATTCAACAGTGAAAGGATTAGCAAATAAGGATGCATCCTAGCAGTGCAAACCAAACAAGATTTCGTTACTGAAACAGAAGTACGTTCGAGCATTGTGCGTAATACTCTATTTCTTGTCGGAAACAGCGTCGTATTTGCGTGGGTTACACAGATTGTTTTTGTAATAGCACCGATTATTGTTGTTGAAGCCACAGGTTCGGTTGCCCTTGGAGGTCTTGCCACAGCTTTAGTCTTGAGTGGTGATATGCCCTCTAATCTTTATGCTGGAAGATTAGCAGATACAATTGGTCGCAAAAAAACACTGCTAATAGGATCTATACTTGGATTTATTGGTCTACTTGCGATGGCACTCTCAAGATTGTTATTGGAACTCCCACTCTTTTGGGCAGGTCTTTTTGTTTTTGCGTTAGGCACGGGATTCTTCGTTATGAATAGAACAGCGATGGCGGATATGTATCCAAGGAATAGGGGGCAAGGTCTTGGGTATTTGAACACTGGAAATTTTGTTGGGTCTATAACAGCACCAGTTCTTATTGCGGGTTTAACTGGGTTGGCTGTTTTGGCGGGCATAGATTATTATGATATTCTGGTTCTTGCGTGTCTACCAATTTCAGTGTTTGCAGGGATTCTAATTGCATTAATTAGGAGGGAACCAAAATTGATTGCTCATTTTTTGGACACTTCGACTTCAGGTTCTACTGAGATTCACAATTCGAGACGAGTATCTTGGGTTTCAGGAATGCATGGCAAACGAGACCTTTTGCTTTTGTTCATAATTTCGTCACTATCTGTTGGAGGAGTTTCGATTGTATTATCGTTGTGTCCGATTCTTCTGCATAGTGTAGGGACAGAAATAGGGTTGATTAGTTTTTCAATTGCTTTGATTAGTGTGGGGACAGGCGGATTAGCGATAATTTTAGGGAAATTGGCAGATAAATTTGGGCGAAGAAAATGCATTTTCTTTGGTGCGATAATAATGGGTATTGGCTTAGTATTATTGCCCTTTACCCAAAACTACGTTCTTATTAGTGTCGCCAGTTTTCTCGTGGGCTTAGGTGGAGGTGCAATAGCTATTGCATCCACTGCATTGGTTTGTGATATGGTTGCTCCCAATAACAGAGGAAAAGTGTTGGGCACAAATAGTTTTGTAATAAACATTTTTACGTTTAGTCTTCCACCACTCGCGGGGATATTGCTTACTTCGTCTGGGCCTTTTTCGGTTTCAACTCTAGGCGCTATAGTAGCTGCCGTAGTCGTCCTCTCGATGATTTTAGTTTCACGTAGACCAGTACAGGGGCAGCCGAATTGTGAATGAAATCGAACTGACTATTTTTGGTCTAATTCTGCTTATCTGCTAACTCCTTGTTTGGAGTAAGGCTTAAAACTGAATTAGACACATACTTTGTTTTTGCAGAGTGTTTTCAGACTCTGACAAAATAAAAGGAGAAAAGAAAGTTGAATTTGACAAGAAAAGCAGTAACTGCAGTAATTTTGGTTCTTCTGATGGCTTCTATCACATTAGCGATGTCGGCTCAAGCACAATCCTTCCTACCCGCAGGTGTCGTGCCCACGAATCTACAAGAAGGTGGAACGGTACCTGGACCTGTACCTGCAGGCGTTACGCCTAACTTGATGGTAAAGACTCATGCTTTCCTCAGCTTCAGACCCAATCCAGTTGGTGTCGGTCAGACATTTCTGGTAAACATGTGGCTTAATCCCGCAACACACGCAAGTCGATACTTGAGTGATTACAAAGTAACGATCACAAAACCTGATGGAAAACAAGATGTAATAACGATGGATTCATACCAAGCAGATACGACAGCATGGTTCGAATATATAGCCGATCAATTGGGCACATGGAAACTCAAGTTCGAATTTCCAGGCGGTTACTATCCATCAGGCAACTATACTGCAGATCCAGGAGCAGTCATGGGCTCTGGATACGTAAGCTTTCCACAGTCATGCTACTATGAGCCGTCTTCAACAGCAGAACAAACATTGACAGTACAGCAAGACGTGATTTACCCATGGCCGGAATCTCCTCTACCAACTGATTATTGGACAAGACCAGTACGATTCGAAAACCGTGAATGGTGGCCAATCTTAGGAAACTACCCAGGAACTGGCTGGAGCGGAGGCTGGAAAGGAATAGGTGATGTTTGGAACAGACTCTATCCTAACACAAATCCCAATTGGGGACCACGATACAATTTCCATCCATGGGTTTCAGGACCAAACACTGTACATGTTGTATGGAAACGACAAGGCGCTGTTGCTGGTCTCATAGGTGGACCGTCTGGTCCATACGGTGCAACTGGCAACCCTGGTAGTCCAAGCTTAGTCTATGCTGGAAGATGTTATCAAACCATCACTAAACCAGGTGTCGGCAGTGTTGCTCAATGCTATGATCTTAGAACTGGAGAAATATATTATGAGATACCTACTGCAAGCGGAGGCGTAACACCAAGCATTATAGCATACACTAAGACAGGTATGTTAGAAGTACCTGGAGCTGAAGCAGGTGCACGCTTAAACGCTGAACTTATCTCGATAAGCGGCGGACAACTTATGAAAGTGAATCCTTGGACTGGAGCCCTTAGCGTAAACGTTTCCATATCTCCGTTGACAGGTGGTGGTGGCACGTTTGTAAATCAAATAGAAGGATATGCTTTAGCTATTCAAGACCTTGGTTCATCTGCAGGCGCAAATCGTTACCGCTTAATTAATTGGACGACAGCCGGAAGCACAAGCAACTTTACAGCGAGGATTATAAGCAATACAACCTATGCGATGAGTAGCTTACCCAGCCTCTATGACTTGGAATCAGGTTATGGCGCCAGCGTTTCATCAGTAACACCACCAGCGATGGGTGCATGGTATGGAACAACCGTTTTAGGTTATAACCTGAAGACTGGACAATTGCTATGGAATAAGACAGTTGAGGATACATGCTACAGTATGATGGTGTCAGTTGCTGATCACGGTAAAGTTGCAGCTTTAATGATGGGAGGCTACTTTATGGCATGGGATTTAGCAACAGGTAATTTAGCTTGGAAAGGTGAAGCTATGGATTATCCTTGGAGTGAACCCGCTTTTGGAGCGTACTCTATTCAATCAGCTTATGGTATGCTCTTTAGACAAGCGTATGATGGTGTGTATGCGTTTGATTGGAATGATGGACATATAGTATGGCACTACAAAGCTGTTGCTTTAAGCATGTATGAAAGTCCATATACAGATGCAAACGGCACAACCGTTTACTCATTCAATACCGGTGCAACAATCGCTGACGGAAAAATGTGGACATACAACACTGAACATACAGAAAGCTGGCCACTAACTAGAGGATGGGGCATACACTGTATTAATGTTACCACCGGAGAACTTATCTGGAAAATTGGAAATCCAATGTCTCCAGGTGCAGTCGCAGACGGATACCTAACAGCAGCGGATTCTAGAGACGGATACATGTATGTTTTTGGTAAAGGTAAAAGTGCAACTACAATTGCCGCACCTGATATTGTTGTTTCAAAGGGAACTGGCGTCGTAATAAAAGGCACTGTTCTTGATATTTCACCCGCACAGCCAAACATTCCCTGTGTATCTAAAGATTCTATGCAACGTCAAATGGAATACTTGCATCTACAGTATCCAATAGATGGTATATGGCATAATGAGACAATTACAGGCGTTCCAGTATCCTTAACTGCCATAGCCGCAGATGGTGCAGTCGTTGATTTAGGTACAGTAACTACAGATGGATACTACGGTACATTCGAGAAAGCTTGGACACCACCAAATGAAGGAACCTATAAGATAATTGCATCATTTGCAGGTGACGATGCATACGGTAGTTCATCAGCAGCTACAGCAATATCGGTTGGTCCTGCACCAGTAACACCTGATACGGAAAATCAACAGCAACAAATTACGGTACCAGATTATACGATGACGCTTATGGTTGGATTCATTGCAGTCATAATTGCAGTTGCTATCGCAACCGTGCTAATCCTCAGGAAAAAGTAACCAACATAAAACATGAATCAAAATCTAATTTCCCTTTTTTCTTAATGCAATCTATGCCAACGTCGAATTATGTTTGAGAGAACAACAATTAATTTCTGATAGCGGGCGCTAAAAATTTGTTTTTGTTCTTCAAGTGTTATTGTGATAAATGTAGTGCGGACAAAATCGGATTGTACTTTTCCTTCTTTTGTGGTTAGGATCAGTAACATATATTTTTGATTTATTTTTGTTTGCCTTGCATTCTGCAAAACTCTCTATTTTACTCTTGAATAGACGTTTCTAGGTAAATTTTATAAAATCAATGGTTATAAGGAACTCACGAAGCTTTTCTGGCTTCGAATAAACTTGAAAGGAGAAGAAAAAAATGCACAATTTACAGAAATTAGCAATTGCTATTATTGTTCTTTTAATGGCTTCTATTACATTAATTACAACTGCAGTTCAACCTACTCAAGCTCAACTTGCAACAACACAACCAACAAGTGGATCCTTACCAGCTGGTGTAACTCCAGACCTCCAAATAGATACTATTCCCTTTGTTAGCTTCAGACCTAACCTCGTAGGAGTGGGTCAAACTATTCTGGTTAACTTATGGTTGCAACCAGCCACTAATGTTCAGCGACAACATATTGATGCATTAAAAGTTACACTAACGAAACCTGATGGTACAAAAGATACAATTGGCCCACTCACTTCTTATTGCGGAGACACAACCGCTTGGTTCGAATATATAGCTGATCAAGTTGGCACATGGAAAATTAAGTTCGACTTCTTAGGTATGTATTTCCCTGCAGGACGATACTTAAACGGGAAAATAGTAACAAACACTTCAGGTACAGGTCTTGGCTCAGTCTACTACAAACCATCAACGACCGCAGAGTATGAATTTACCGTACAACAAGACACAGTAGCTTCATGGCCTCCTGTAATGCTTCCAACCGATTATTGGACGCGTCCAATCTCACCTGAAAATAGAGAATGGTGGATTATTGGAGGTAATTATCCATTCAGTGGACCAGGAGGAGGAAACAACTGGCCGGCTAACACCAACATTTACGGAGGCAACTATAAGTTTACACCTTACGTTCAAGCTCCGAACAGTGCTCATATTGTTTGGAAAAGGCAAGGTGCGTTAGGTGGCATTATTGGTGGACAATTTGGAACGATGATACTTGGAAGTGGTGAAGGTACATACTCGGGGACTCCAAGCATAATATTTCAAGGAAGAGCTTACCAAACAATCACAAAACCGATGTCTGCAACGGTCAATGGTTCCTTGCAAAGCGTAGCAACAACAGTGTTTGAATGCTATGATATACGAACAGGAGAGGTATACTGGGACTTAACTGGTATCACTGCTCCAACAGCTATCGAAACAACATTCCGCATTCCAGTTGTTCCTGGAGCAACTCAATCTTCAGCTGGTGTTTCTCCGCCAACATTACTTGCCATAAGTAATAGACTGATAAAATACAATGCATTTACAGGGGCTGTTACACTAAATGCTTCAATTGCTCCCTTGACATCTGGAACTTATTTCACAAACGGCTATGCTTTAAGCGTACAGAGTCTTGGTGGCGGAAAATATTGCTTGATTAACTGGACTACAGCAGGAACAAGTGAGAGTCTTGCTTCCAGAATAATAAGCAACGTGACTTGGCCATTCAGTAGCTTAGGTACATGCGATTATGAAACAGGCGTGTCAGTAACCACTATGTCCTACACTCCGAACGCAACTGGCGTCTCTACAGATGTGTATATTCAAGCCGTCAACATGGTAACTGGCCAGCTATTATGGAACATTTCTGCAAACGTTGGTTACCCAGTGTTCAGTGGAAGTACCGCTTGCGCCGATCATGGAAAATTTGCGGTTCGTTTTGACGATGGACATTGGCATTGTTGGGATTTGCTCTCTGGAAAGAAACTATGGGTAAGTGAAATGTCAAGTTATCCATGGGGAACATTTGGAGCCTACAACGTAGCTTCAGCCTATGGCCTGCTCTATTGGATGCAGTACGATGGTATAGTAGCCTATGACTGGGAAAACGGAGAAGTAGCATGGAAATATGAAGCACCGACAAATCCATATGAAACACCTTATACAGGCGGAAATGGAACAACTGTTAGTCCATTTTTCACAAATGCTGTAATCGCAGATGGAAAGGTTTACTCAGCGAATGGTGAGCATTCGCCGACTACGCCACTCACCAGAGGATGGAGACTTCATTGCATCAATGCAACAACTGGTACAGGCATATGGAATATAAGCGGAGGTGGCACACCAGGCGCTATCGCCGATGGTTACCTCACGTTTGACAGTAGATACACTGGCTACATGTATGTATTTGGCAAGGGCAAGAGTTCGACCACCGTAACATCGTCTCCAAAAAGCATTGCGAATGGAGCTAAAGTCTTAATCGAAGGAACTTTATTAGACCAGTCCCCAGCACAGCCAAATACTCCATGTGTAAGTAAAGATTCAATAAGTGCTCAGATGGAATACTTACACTTGCAATACCCAATCGATGGGCTCAAACATAATGTGAAGATGACTGGTGTTCAGGTTGCTCTTACTGCAATCGACTCAAATGGTCAGGCAACTGCAATCGGTACAACTACAACCAACGCCTATTATGGTACATTCAGCTACGAGTGGACTCCACCAAAGGAAGACAAGTATACAATTATCGCAACATTCCCAGGTGATGATTCATACGGAAGTTCAGGTGCTTCAACAGCTATTTCGGTTGGTCCAGCACCATCAACACCTGATACTGGACAACAAGATATTGTGGTTCCAGATTATACTATGACTATTGTGTATGGCGTAATAGCTATCATAATTGCTGTTGTTATTTCAGTTGCTATTGCTGTCATGATACTTAGAAAACGATAGAGTAACTGTAGCTAAAAGCAAACATCCTCTTTTTTATTTTTCAGTAATCTTTAGTGAATAGAAGTCAATTTCTTTCTGGAAGAAGAAAAATCAAGTTTTTGGAAGCGTACTTTTTTTCTGTGTGATAGATGATTGCATAAGTCATTGCTTTTTCTTTTTTGTGTTTGTTTTGTTCTGATGGTTATATAGTGGTTTCTTTTGTTAACTCAAAAAAGGGGGGAATAGGGAGTGATTTGTTATTGTTATTTTACGATCGTTTTCTGAGTATTAACACTGTGGATATGGCAACTGCAATTACAACTACGATGCCTACACCAATAATTGTCATGATATAATCTTGTGGCAATACTTGTTCTGGAATTGTTATTTCTGCAGCGGTTGGTCCTACGGATATAACTGTTGAAGCTGATGAACTACTGTATGAATCATCGCCAGCAAATGAAGCTATGATCTTGTAATCGCCTTCTTTATCAGGAATCCAAGTCTTGGTGAATGTACCATAATAGCCGTCAGTTGTTACGGTGCCCAAGTCAGTGGATGCTCCGTCTGTACTTATTGCCGTCAATGCAACTGGAACGCCAATAATAGTTTCGTTATGCCAAAGTCCATCAATTGGCATTTGTTTGTGTAAGTATTGCATCTGAGTAGACATCGTTTCTCTAGATACGCATGGAGTTCCTAGTTGTGCTGGAGATTGATCTAAGACTGTGCCTTCAATTACGACGCCAGTTCCCTTAGAAACAATGATTTTTGGTGCTGTGACTGTCGTTGAGCTTTTACCTTTACCAAACACATACATGTAACCATCGTAGGAATCAGCAGCTGTAAGATAACCATCAGCCACGCCACCTGCAGTTGCGGGTCCTATGATTTTCCATATCAGTTCGCCTGTGGTCGCGTTGATACAGTGAAGACCCCAGCCTCTTGTCAGTGGATAAGTAGTGGTATGTTCAGTGTTCCATGCATAGACTTTTCCATCAGCAATTATGTTGTCGCTTCGGAATGGATAAATGCCAAACTCACCCGTATGGTATGGACCTTCAAAGTCTGCAAGGGCATGAGCTTTGTATCTCCAAGCTATTTTTCCTGTATCCCAATCGAATGCGTAGATGCCATCATAGGTGGACCAAAATATCTTTCCATAAGCTGACTGTATAGAGTATGCTCCGAAGCCGGCTTGTCCCCATGGATAGTCCATTGTTTCACTTACCCATGCCAATTTGCCAGAATTTACATCCCACGCCATGAAGTATCCACCAACTGCACTCACACCGTGAGACATCATTACAGCAATCTTTCCATGATCAGCGACTACAGCTGAACCACTAAACTCCATCTCAGCAGATGTTACATTGCACAACATTTGTCCAGTTTTCAAGCTATAAGTGGTAACAACTACTTGATTGTATACTCCTCCCTGAGTGGGACGAGCAGTTGTAGCTGCAATGCCTGAATTGAAATCTACCAAGTCTGGTACACTACTCATTGGCCAAGATACGTTGTTTTTAATTCGTGATGTGAAATTAGTGGAACTTCCGCGTGTAGTCCAGTTGATTAAGCGATATCTGTTTGCTCCAGCCGCGGTGCCTAAGTCTTGAACGCTTAAGGCACAAGGATCGAAATCACGTGCAAGTGAGTTCATGTAGTAGGTGCCTGATGTCAAAGGCGAAATTGAAACGTTTGCAGTTACGGCTCCGTTTGATGGGTTGTACTTTATGAGTCTGCCTCCGCCTATGTAGATAAGACTTACCGACCATGTTCCTGATGCTTCAGCGCCTGGAACTTCACTTGTTGTCGGACTCGCATACTCAACGTCTGTTGGTGCAGAAACATCTGTTTGTTCCCAGAACACTTCTCCCGTTCTTAAGTCATAACATTGCCACACATTTACTGGAACAGTTCGTACAGTTCCATTGACTGTTGTTGGCATCGGTTTTGTAATGGTCTGATAGCATCTTCCATTGTAGATTATTGATGGAGTACCAGGGCTACTAGTTATGCTGTATGCACCAGCCTGTCCTCCGATTAGACCAGCTGCACCAGTCGTAGTTCGTTTCCACAATATGTGAGCCGTGTTTGGTGCTTGAACCCATGGAACAAGACTGTAGCGATTACTCCAGTATGGGTTTGTGTTAGGATAGAGCTCATCCCACATAGAACCCCCTCCTACATAACCTGTGCCTGGATAGCTTCCAAGTATTGTCCACCATTCTCGATTCTCTGGAAGTACTGGTCTTGTCCAATAATCAGTTGGTAATGGTGCTGGAGGCCATGAGGCTACCATGTTTTCTTGTACTATCAATGTTTGTTCTTTGGTGGAACTAGGTTTGTAGTAGACTTTTTCAGGAAAACTTGTCCATCCAACGGCGACTGTGGCTGCTCCTGGATAAACAGTGTAATTTCCAGCCGGGAAGTAGCCGCCTGGAAATTCAAATTTTACTTTCCAAGTACCAACCTGGTCGACGGGATATTCAAACCATGCTGTTGCATCTGCTCGGTAAGAGTTGACCTTAATCACGTCTGTTGTGCCATCTGGCTTAATGAACGTCACTGTATAATCTTTAAGGTATTTACTTACGTGAAGTGATGGCGTAACCCATAGGTTAACTAGAATTGGTTGATTAACTCCAACTGGGTTTGGTCTAAAGCTAAGGTATGGAACAGTATGAATTGTTACGTCAGCAGTTACACCCGCTGGTAATGGACCTGGTGTTGAGCCACCTTCTTGTGTATTCGTAGCTGGAACTTGAGCATTAACTGTTTCAGTACTAATTAGCGCAAGAAAAGTCATCAACAGAGTCAAAATAATTACTATTGCTTTCGCCCTATTTTTTGACAAATGCAATTTTCTTTTCTCCTTTTATTTTGTCAAAGCTTTATTCAAGCTCTGCGAATCTTCAGGTATCTATTGAAGAGGCTAATTAGTTTTGTCTAAATTTGTATATTGCTGCAGAGAGAAAAATGATAGACGGTTTTAATCCGCACACTCGTTATGAAGAAAAAGAAAAAAGGAACTTGAGTCTAGGCAATTTTTGAGCTCAGTGTTTTCTGAGCATCATTATGGCTAGTGCAATTGCAACTATTACTGCAATTCCTACTCCGATCACTGCATAGAGTATTGGAGTGAGATCCACAGGTTCTGTGGTTACGGCTTGGCCTGTTGAGCTTGATGTTTGCACTGTTGCATAAGTTGTTGCGGTTGAACTGCCGTACGAATTATCTCCTGCAAATGTAGCTGTTATAGTATATTGGCCTGTGCCAGGTGGCGTCCATGTGTATCCGAAAGTGCCACTCTTCGCATCGGTTGTAACGTCAGCAATATGTACGTAGGTGCCGTTAGAATCGACTGCGTTCAATGAAACTGGGACACCAGTTATAGTTACTCCTTCGGGTATAGGTAGTTGCATATGTAAGTATTCCATCCATGGGGTCATTGAATCTTTCGACACGCATGCAGTACCCGGTTGAGCTGGAGATTGATCAAGAACAGACCCAGTTATTACCATACTTTGCCCTAAGGCTATGCCTGTTTGTGGAGCTGAAATTGTACAGGTTGTTTGTCCCTTGCTGAAGCAGTACAACATTCCATCGTATGCGTTTGCTTGGGTGAGGTAACCATCCGCAATAATTGGATAGTTTCCAGTGCCTCCGCCTCCTCCGTCACCAGGTACTTGGCAGGATATATTCCATATTTCTTCTCCTGTGATAGCATCAATGCAACTTAGTTTTCCGCCTCTATAGAGTGGAGCAGGTGGTGTATGCAGACTCATCGGTATGTAGAGTTTTCCGTCGGCGATAGCAGCTGGATGATCATAGGGCCATGTGTTATAGGGAGTTTCACCGTTTGAATTTCCTTGATTATATACCCATTTTATATGTCCAGTGTTTGAATCATAGCAGTAGACACCGTTGTAGGCAAATCCATAGAAGTTGCCGTATGCAGCAGCGGCACTGTAAGCCCAACCAAAACCATACGGATATTCAGGAGGATCACTTGTCCATATTCTCTTTCCAGTGTCGAGGTCGAAGCAATCAAAGTATCCGTTATCGTTGAGAGCAATAGTTTTTCCAAAAGCAGCAAGACATTCACCTGTGCTGTAAGCACGACCACTCATCGATGTGTTCCATAGTAAATCGCCAGTTACGAGGTCAGCGCCTCCAACCCATCCATTTAAAATGTAGTTGGCATCTCTACTCTGGAATACGCCTACTTGGCGACCTGAAGCAGAAGTACCAATACAAGTTATACCAGTGAATGGCCATGAAACATTGTAGAGTGTCGAGGATGCTAAAGTGACTGCTCCAGTTGAGAGCATACCAATGGTGGTATTCGCAGTGTTGCCTGGACTCCAACAAACTAAGTTATACTTGGGAACAGAAGCATTGCCATAATTTATGACAGAATAAGCAAATGGAGGAATGAGCAGGTTAGCACTTGTGAAGCCTGTTTGATTAGAGGTTATGGTTCCATACAAGGCGTTGTATTGTACAAGGTTTGAACCGATTGACATAGGAACTAGGGTTGGTCTTATTCCCTCCAAACTACCGGCTTCTGGACGTGACATAGCATACATAAGGGCTGATATACTGCCAGCAGTAATCCAGAGTGTTTTTCCAGTGGCTAAGTCGATACAATGTACCCCGTCAGGTGCATTCATGTAGCCTAATCCTTGAGCGATATATGAAATGCCCTGAGTGCTGATGTACTCCTGTCCGTACTTAGGGTCGCTTCCGTAGCCTCCTTGTACGCCACTTATGCATGTTCTCATGTCCCATAGTATATGGGCAGTGTTTGGCGCTTTGGTCCACGGGTTATAGTTTACTTTAGAAGCGTTGTAGCTAGCTACAGACCAGTCTCCTGCGATGGAATACCATTCTCTGTTCTCAGAGTTTATTGGGTACTGCCAGTAGTCTGTTGGAAGAGCAGATAAGGGCCATGGATATCCTGTTAATGGTTCGGATTGTACCATGAAGTGAGTAACTGGGCTCGTGGCTGGTGGCCAAATATTTCCCATCACGTTTGCTCCAGAGAAATAGAATACCGCACTCCAGTTACCGATCTGATCTGGAACTATGGTGAACCACATTGTTGCATCTGGAAATGAGATTCCCTCTGATTTCCAATCAAATTTGGTTCCATCAGGTTTTGTGAAAGTTATGGTATAGTTTCCAAGATATCCTAATTGTGAGTTTGGCGGTTTACTGGTGCTCGGTACTATCCATGCGTTAACTAGCAGGGTTTGACCTATACCAACGACTGGATAGGGACTAACACTTAGGTAGGCTATTGAATTCATGGTTACTCCTGTAACAGCAGCGTTAATGGCTGGCAAACAAGGGAGCAATAGGATTGCAGTCAGCAATAGAATTAAAGCAATTGTTGTCCCAAAATTAGGTTTACTTTTTGACAATTGATTTTCCATTCTCCTTTCATTTTATTACAAAACTTAGAACAAGCTTTGCAAAAATCTATTATATCTTGATACAGTTTTTAAGATTTATTGTTTGAAAGCTTTTTGGAGTAATATATCTAGACAAAGCAGAAGCGTACAATTCTAAAAGAACCACAACTATGATTTTTTTGCTGTTGTTATAGTGAGTTGTTTTGGTAAAAGTGTTATGGATAGAATTGGAGCTACTACTGTTTTTTCACGTAGGAAAAGATTATGAAGTAATGTAATCTGATACAATTTTCTTTTGGTGTATGCGGAATGAAAAACAATGTTAAAAGCAATTGTGATAACGTAACCTTTCTGATATCAGATGTACTCCGAGAAGTTTTCTTTCTTTTGATATAGGTGAATTGGACAAATTTTAAAACGGTAAAGGATTATAACAATTCTTTACTGAGCATTTTAAGCTCGGTGTAAAAAAATAAGGAGAAAAGATAATGGCAATATTTAGAAAAACAGCGAAGGCAATGGCAACTTTTGCTATCGCATTAATCACTTCCGTCATAATTCTTGCTAACGTACCTTTCATATCCTCAGCGAACGCTGCAGAAGTAAGTGTTCCTGGACCCTTACCCAGCGGCATCAAAGCTAATGCTACAGTCACTCCAGTTGCTTATCTTAGTTTCAGACCAAATCCTGTTGGGTTGAATCAACCAATCCTCGTAAACTTCTGGATCGTTCCTGCAGTTACGAGAGATCGTGTTGTTAGAGGATATGAGATAACTTTCACTAAACCCGATGGTACTAAAGATGTCGTGAACATAGATGGTGAACCTGCAACGACGGCAAATTGGTTTGAATACGTTGCCGATCAAGTTGGTACATGGAAGATTAAATTGACTTTTCCTGGAACCTATTTCAACGGCACTACTAACCAAGCTACAGAATCAGCATACTACAACCCTTGTTCCACAGATGAACAAACATTAACGGTACAGCAAGACTATGTTTGGTCATGGCCCCCATCACCACTTCCAACTGACTACTGGACTAGACCAGTAGATTATGTGCATAGAGAGTGGTGGCCAATCTTAGGTAATTACCCAGCCATAGGCTATGATGGACATCAAGATCCGCAGTGGAATACGAGGTATCCTGATACAAATCCACATTGGAGCAGTCAATACGATTTTACACCTTGGGTTCAAGCACCTAACACTGCACATATAGCATGGAAACGACAGACTGCAATTGCAGGCTTGACCGGAGGACAGACTGGGCCTGGCACGGGTATGCAGGTTGGAGCTAGCACTACAGGTAGCCCTGATAAACCGGACATACTCTATGGTGGAAGAGCTTATCAAACAGTAACGAAGGCAGCATCTGTGCTGGTAAATGGTACGTACAGGATGCAGCCTACTAGTGTTTGGCAATGTTACGACATACGTACTGGAGAGATATATTGGGAACTGACTGATGTGAATGCACCAACTTTGATTGAATACAATTATCGGAATGAGGATCAAACATTTGCGACTTCAGCTTCAGTTAATCTGCTGTACATTGGCAATGCAAGACTGATCAAATACAATCCATTCAACGGTGCTGTTGTAGCAAACGTTTCTATTGCTCCATTAACTGGCAGTGGAGGCACATATTACATGAATAGATACTGTCTAGCGGTACAAGATCTTGGGTCAACGGCTGGTGCGAATCGGTACCGTCTGATTAATTGGACTACAGCTGGCACAAGTACCAACTTTACGTCTAGAATAGTTAGCAATACCACCTATGCTAGAAGCAGTTTACCCAGTGTAATTGACTGGAGTATCCTCTTGGGTGCACAAGTGTCAGGTATCACGATTGCAGGAGCTTACTCTGGAATTACTGCTCAAGGCTTTGATGTATTAACGGGTCAATCGCTTTGGAATTCTACGTTGAATGATGAAACACTCTACAGTGGATCATGTACAGAAGCTGATCATGGGAAAGTTGTAGCGTTATCACAGCATGGATACTTTGTTGCTTGGGATCTTCGAACTGGAAATGTAGTTTGGAAGAGTGAAGCAATGGATTATCCGTGGGGACAATCTGCCTTTGGAGCATATGCCGCTCAATCAGGTTATGGTATGTTCTTCAGAGAATCCTACGATGCAGTCTACGCCTATAATTGGAGTAACGGTAAGATAGTTTGGAAATATCATCCATATTCGCCTGCTGCGTTTGAGAGTCCCTATACAGATGATGTTGGTAAAGAAGTCTTCTCCGACAACACTGGCGCAGAGATTGCTGATGGCAAATTCTACTCATACAATTGTGAACATACGCAGACTTGGCCTAGAACCAGAGGTTGGAAACTCTTCTGTCTTAACGTTACCACAGGCGAAGAATTATGGAGTATTGGCTTACCAGGAGGCGCAGCATTCGGTGACACCACTGACATTGGCGGTTTCGCTGACGGATATATGTCGATGACAGCTGCTATCGGATATATTTATTACTTTGGCAAAGGCTTGAGTGTAACAACAGTTACTGCACCAGACATTGTGGTTTCTAAAGGAACAGGTGTAGTCATAAAAGGATCAGTGCTTGATCAATCTCCAGCTCAACCAGGCACTCCTTGTGTATCGAAAGAATCGATGCGGCTTCAGATGGAACACATACATTTGCAAACATCAATCAATGGATTATGGGGCAACGAAACCGTAACCGGCGTTCCAGTGACCCTAACAGCAATAGGCTCGGATGGTAAAGTAATTGACATTGGTACAGTAACAACAAACGGATATTATGGCACCTTTGGAACGGAGTGGATTCCACCTGCTGAAGGCAAGTATGAAATCATAGCCTCCTTTGCAGGGGACGATTCTTATGGTAGTTCAGAAGCATCAACCACAATCGCAGTGGGTCCCGCAACAGAACAGATTAACATCCCTGAACAAGTTACACCGCAAGATTATACAATGACTATTATTGGCGTTGGAATTGCATTGGCTGTTGTGATTATAGTAGCGGTTGCTATCGCTATACTGATTCTAAAAAAGAAATAAATCGCATAAAACCTTAGCTCAATAATTTCCTCTTTTTCTTTTCTTGTTTATGTTTTGCTTGTAATAGAACAATCCTCTATTTACTCGTCCGTTGCACAAATCATAAATGTGATTAGCGCGCTATGTTTGGCCGACTCCGATAAGGGTTGGTGCAACGGTGGCGTAACCTGTGGTTTTAGTTGGTTGAGGAACACCAACTTGAGCTAAGGTAGGTTGTGCAAACACTATAATCATTGAAATAGTTAATAGTAGAATCATTGAGAGTGAACTGAATGTTTTTTGTTGTTTTTTATCGAAGAATTAGGTTTCATTTGTTCTTTTCTCCTTTCTGTAATTTATCTTCTCAGTGCTTACTCAATATATAATTTGGGTGAAAAAGGGCGCATGTTAAATAGGATGTTACTGAATTATTATAGATGTTTTAGATCAAAGAACAAACAAGAATTACCCAATCCTTCAGCAAGAGTTACAAAAACGATTCTTTTATTGAAATTAGTTAATAAAAGAAAGTAACTCTTTCATACTTTAAATGAATATTCAAGTGATTGTATTATTCCATAGGTAAACTTTACTATAATTATTGTAGATAAACCTTGAATCATCATAAACAATATCTAATTTAGTGTTGTATACTTCAAGTAATTGATTCATATTCTTCCATATTATTGTAGAACGATTGTCTGCTTGCCACAGTCCCCAAATCTTATCTTCTGGATATCGCATACCCCAACCATAATCTTTCGGTAAAACAAAAGCTACTTCACCGGGTGTTTTTCCTTGGTTTTCCGGATATTTCTGTGTATAACTCCAGAATCGTTGCATTGCTTCAAAATGTTCATCATTTAGAATACCGTAACGATTATTCTCTGGGTATTGAGGAAAATTAAAGATCACTATATATTTGGCTCCAGAATCGTACGCACTAATCATGTCTTCTAGTATTTTTGCGCCATCTGCTAGATAAGGTGGATTTTGATAAGTCCATGTGATGATTGCACCCCAATCTTTTCCTTGATTTGTAGCTGCTCCTCTACCTAAGGCAATTTGTTGAGTTGTACTGTGATTCCATCCTAGCTCCACAAAAACCGTAGTATAGCCTGCTAAGTAATCATACCAGTAGAGTGCATAATCAGAAACGAACCTGTCAACATCTTTGTTTTGTAGATAATTAAAACTAAGTCCTTTTGGCAATTCATTTACGAAAACATCTGCTGCCTCACTGTACGTTGTTACATTCTCATACATTCTTCCTCTTTCCCCATGTTTGAATTCATCAAATAAACCTGTATCAATTTGTTTTCCGCCAGGTTCTTCATAAATATAAATACCTAAGAATTTATCATTCCATTGATGTTTTGCGGTTTCTATCCAGTTCTCATGCCAACTACCGAAAATAATGTAATCAAAAAAAACTATGAAGCTTAAGTCCGCTGCTGTGGCATATTGACAGATTTCATTGAGGGCAGTTTGATTAGTTGTAATGGCCCAATTGTTTATTATTATAAAGTTAGTAAAGTTTTTGACTTTGTCTATTAAGTCCTTGGCCCCTTGTGTAGTGCTTGAGCCACAGGAGACTCCAAAGAAGAATTCGTTCGATGATTCAGTTCTATTAGTATCGAAAATAACATATGAAGTAATTAATAGGATAATTAACAGTGTTACTGATAAGAAAATCAATGTTCGATTCATTGTATCTTTGGAGCTTATAGTCTATTATATATTTTAAGGTAAAATGGAAAAATGCCATAATTTATAAAGGTGTGATAGTGGGAATTCAAGAGATCTACATATACTTACAGTGAAGATTTTAAGCCTAAAAAACGACGCAATTTACAAGTGGTTGTAGATAAGTATATGCCTATTACACAACCGATTGCTAAGCGTACTCAGATGGATTAAATCAATTGAGTAAGATTGTTTTATTATGATAACAAATATATAGAATTATAGAGTTAGAAGAAAGAAAGTTTCGCAGGCGGATTGGCATAGGATCCAATAAAAAACGAACTCTCATATCTTTAACAGTTAGCGTCTTAATTGTAGCTGTTGTTCTCGGCTCGTTTCTTTATTTAGACTTGCAGCAAAGTAATCAAAGAAAAGAGTCGTTAATCATCGGTATAGAATCTAACCAAACTAACCTTCTTATATACGTCGCTGAAAACCAGAATTATTTCAAAGATAACGGATTGAATGTAACCATCAAAACCTATTCTTCAGGCGCAGCAGCAACAAATGCGATGTTAAAAGGTGAGGTAAACCTTGCCTCAGCAACAGAGTTTGTCCTTGCAAGAAATATTCTATCAAATGACAGTTTGCAAACAATTGGAAGTATTAGCAAATTCACTCATGTCTATATTATTGCAAACAAGACTATCGGTATTCAAAATATATCTGACCTTATTGGTAAGAAAATAGGGTTAACCTTTCAGACGAATTCAGAATTTTATCTTGGAAGATTCCTCCAACTTAACAACGTGGATCTTGATCAAGTTAATCTCATAAATGTTCCAACCTCTGAATACTTGAATGTTTTAGTTAATGGGGCTGTTGATGCAGTTGTTGCTTGGCAACCCTATCCGACTACAATTCAAAACGAGTTAGGAAACAAGGACATCATTATTTGGGATGTACAAAGCGGTCAACCAGGATATGAGCCTATTATAAGCGCATCTAATTGGGCGTCTAACCACTCTGAAATAATCACTAAGTTTTTAGCGTCGCTGGTTAAAGCACAAGATTACATTATAGATAATCCTTCAATAGGGCAAGCGATTGCAATGAATCGGATTAATTTTACTGAGCAGTATGTTCGGGCAACATGGCCTAATTATTTGTTTGCTGTATCGCTTGATCAATCATTTCTATTAGCCATGCAGGACGAGGCTACATGGATGATAACCAATAACATGACTAATACAATATCTGTTCCCAACTTTCTAAATAATGTTTACTTGAATGGGTTAGAATCGGTTAGGCCCAGTTCGATAACTATCATAAGTTGAGATGCTAAAATGAAACGCAATAATCTAAGAAAAATTGCGGTAGTAGTCTTTGTTTTAGTCATTATAGCTTCTCTTTTTTAGGTCTTCAAGTAATGAAACCTTAATCAATAACAATCCTAAAATAGGGATAAGTATGCGCATCAGCACTCAATACAAAATTACGATTGCAATCTTCAGTCTAGTACTAATTGTTATTGCAGCATCGATAGTTCTTGTTTCTGAGTCGATTGCAAATACTCGATCACAGGAAAACTTGGCAAATAATATTGCCAGAGGAGCTGGGGATCTAGCTTATGTTTCAAATGATTTCGTGATTTATCGTGGAAGCCAGCAGCTTAGCCAATGGCAAAAAGGTTATGCTTCTTTTTCTGAAGACATAGCTAACTTAAGCGTAAATACGCCAGAGCAGAAAATTCTCGTTCAAGATATTCAAGTAAATCAACAAAGAATAGAAACTGTCTTCGACAGCATAGTTTCATTAAGTGGTAGTTCCAATCTAAACGCATCGACGCTTCAGATTTCATGGAGTCGTATGTCTGTTCAAACGCAAGCAGTAATATCCGACGCTAATCAACTATCACACCTTCTTCGCGCTCAAGCTGATCAGCTTAACTTTGAAAATTTTCTCTTGATTACTGGCATAATTGGGACTTTTGCTATTTTTCTCTTGGTTATTTACGTACAGACTTTTCGACGTACATTGAAATCTTTGTCAAAATTAGAAGTTGGAGCAGCTGTTATAGGCTCGGGCAATTTGGATTATACATTAAGTGAAGATAAGATAGATGAAATTGGGGAGCTATCAAGATCTTTCAACCAAATGACGGCTAACTTGAAAAGTGTGACAGCATCTAAGGTGGATTTAGAAAAAGAAATTGTACAGCGTAAAAAAGTTGAAGAAGCACTTAGGAAGAGCCAACAAGATGAGCAAGGACGCCGCAAAGAACTCGAAGCAATCATAGAAACTGTTCCAGCCACTATGTGGTTTGCTCATGACCGTGAGTGCTCCAACATGACTGGAAACAAAGCAACATATGACCTCCTGCAATTGCCACTTGGAGCTAACGTTTCAGAGACTCCGTTAGAAAATCATTCTCTAAATTTTGTTGCATACAGTAACAGCAAACCAATTCATTCAGAGGACTTGCCTTTGCAAAGGGCAGCTCGAACTGGCAAACCTGTTATGGGTGTAGAGTTTGAGTTGCGATTTGCCGACGGTAGAAGAGTTTGGCTTTATGGAAACGCGGTCCCATTGTTTAACGATGCTGGTGCAGTTCAAGGAGCAATCGGCACATTTGTGGATGTTACCTTAACTAAACAGGTAAGTCAGAAAGTTGAAGAGTATGCAAGAAACTTGGAAGGGCTTGTTGCAGAACGAACAAAGGAACTTGAACTCAGTTCACAATATGCCAGAGGTCTTATTGAGGCGAGTCTTGATCCACTGGTAACCATTAATGCTGACGGTAAGATTACTGACGTCAACAAAGCTACTGAAATTGTAACTGGTTATTCAAGAAAGAATCTAATTGGCAGTGATTTCTCAGATTACTTTACAGAACCTGAAAAAGCAAGAGTGGTCTACCAGAGAGTTTTCAATGAAGGATTTGTTAGAGATTATCCATTGGCAATTAAACATAAATCTGGAAAGATCACAGATGTATTGTATAACGCAACGATTTATAGAAACGAAGAAGGTCAAACGCAAGGTATCTTTGCAGCTGCAAGAGATATTACAGAACGAGTAAAATTGGAAAAACAAGTTCAAGATTCTGAACGTTTAGCAGCAATTGGAGCAACCGCAGGTATGGTTGGTCATGATATTAGAAATCCATTACAAGCTATTATTAGTGATGCTTACTTAGCCAAAGCAGAATTAGAGACTCTATTAGATAGCGAACAAAAGAAGATGGCTATAGAAAGTATTGAAGAAATCAGAAAGAATACTGAATACATTAACAAGATTGTACAGGACTTACAAGACTATGCTAGACCTTTAAACCCAAAAATAGAAGAAACTGACCTTAAGCAGGTTATTGATAGTTTTATCGCCAAAAATGATGTGCCAGAAAATATCAAAGTAAGCATACGAATTGCTAAGGGTGCACAAAAAATTAGGGCTGACTCATACTACTTAAACCGTATTCTGTATAACTTGATTACTAATTCTATTCAAGCTATGTCAAAGGGAGGAAAACTAATCGTAGAAGCACGTAAAGAAGGAGAAGATACCATCTTAAACGTACAAGACACTGGTGTTGGTATACCAAAGAATATTCAAGATAAGATGTTCACATTAATGTTCACGACTAAGTCTAAAGGGCAAGGCTTCGGTTTACCAGTCGTTAAACGTATGACTGAATCATTAGGCGGCACCGTTTCATTCGAGAGCCAAGAAGGTAAAGGTACAACTTTCACCGTTTGTTTGCCCAGCTCAGCCCCCAAAGAAATAAACGATAAATTAAGCTTCAAGTAATTCACCTATTTCTGATGTGAATGTACTTTTTCTGTAACTAATTGATGTTTTTTAGCGCGCGCTAAGACAAACCCCTACTGATGGAACTAGTATTCCTTCAATACTTGATAAAACCACTGAAAGTATGCACTCTACTTCTTATGCTATGCAAATAAGAAAATGGTCCAGAAAACAATTTCTTAACATTATATGCAAAAAATAAGAAGTTACTTCTTGTGTTTCGCGGGCAACGAGGCTTGGCGTCGCTGCTTTCGCTTCTGTTCTTTTTCACGCTGTAATTTCTTATGTTGTTCTAAACCTTGAGCTTTCTTTTCTCTTCGCGACAAGCTAAAACACCTTGAGTCAACGACGCGTGCGACACTCAAATACCTTCCTACTCATGAGCCTAAATTATGGTTTGTCCAAGCCAGCCTTATATAGTCCACCTGCCTTATTGTTTATCGTAATAGATTAGAACTCTCATTGCTTATAGTCCTTCGACATCGTTGCTATTTTCTATTTTATTACAAAACTAAAATGGAATGTACAAAAATGGAAGCAATCTCTGGAATCCTCTTCGGTATGGAAGAGAGTATACGCGTCAAGCTCATTGCTGTGGGAGCTACCTCACAGGAGAAAGCCGTCTCTGCACAGGACGCTCACTTGGATATGCAGGAAGAGAATTGGATACACTACATCGCCGGCGGCATGTTCGCAAATGTAAAGAAGACTCCTACTAATCTTTACTATGTCCGAATCCGCAGCTAACCTCTGGCGAAAAAACTTTGCTAACAAAATGCACAGAATGTGGAAACAGTTTCCACGTTGAGAACATTAAAGCTGACGAAATCGTAGCTTGTCCTATCTGCGAGGCTAATTACAAGGCTGTCGTCAAGGATGGAAAGATTAAGTTAGTAGAATTCGTTTATGAAACCGAAGATCTCGGAGAACTTTGAATCAACAGGATTGAAAAGTAATGTCAGATAGAGCCTCAACTGAAATCAAATGTACTGATTGTGGCAAGCTCGCCACTGTTCCTTTCAAGCCGACAGCAGGTAAACCAGTCTATTGCCGTGAGTGTTTAGCTAAGCGTCGAACCAAGCGGACGGACGCTGGGAGTCGAATGGAAACAAGAAGTCAAAAACAAAGTAATGAGAAGCAAGCTTGGTCACGGCGAAGAGAAAAATGGATAAAGTGAGGTTTTGAGAAGAATGAAGGACGAAAATAATGTTTCCAAGCAAAAATGTTCGAGTTGCGGCAGCACTAACCTTGAAGAAGACGCAGATTTGGTTAAGTGTCTTGATTGTGGCATGGGCAAGTATAAGGGCGGCAGGCATAAGTCTTAGACAAGTGCTTAAAAGCCTACTCTTTATGTCAAGTGCGCATTTATAGCATCGAGTTTGTTTTCAATTTTGCAGGTGCAACATGCGAGACCTATTTAACTTCATCTTAGACTCCATAGAAAGGAGACTCATATCCTCCTCTCTCTCAAAAAAGGGCCTTAAGAGATTAAAGCCAAAATTTAATCTGCATGCAAATTGGTTGAGTTATTCTCCGAATTGTCAAGTGCCGGTGATTGAAGATGTTATTTTTGGGTTGACTATGTTTAGCTGAGAATTGGATTGATTTTCAATAGACTGCTCAACATGAGGCTTAGGGTAAAAACGATAGCAACAATGACAAAGTCTTTTGCTAAAACCTCCCCCATCCTCTGCAGTTTCTGTAGGTCTTCGCTCTCTGGTTTGAACAAAGTGCGTCTTTTCTGGACTACTCGGACGAACACAAATGTGGCAAGTCCTAGCAAGGAAAAGTAGTAGGTCCAACCAAGCTGGAAAAGGGAGCCGACAAAAACCATCAGGGGAATCATAGCGTACCCTAAAATGATCGTTAAGAGAATGCCTTTGCGGAAACCGAAAATTATTGGTAGTGTTCGTGAGCCACTGTTGAAGTCTGAAGTGTAGTCGGCTAAGTCTTCCCACAGGCTGTTGACTGAGGTTGTCAAGCCAACGAGTAGTACCAATGAAATGATATCAGGTGTAAATGCGTTGAAGAAAGCCGCAACGATTAGCACAGGAACCGCGCCCACAGTGAAGTTTACTATGGGTTTGTACGCAGTTTTCCGAAGTCTAATAGGTGGAACAGAATACAAGACTCCAAAGATTATGCCTAAAGCAACAAGCAATAGTACATAGGGAATCAACGTTGCAGCACCCAGCGCCAGAGACACTAAAGTGAATGCTGCAGTAATAATCACGCCCAATTTCCCAAGCTTCCGGGTAAACTGTGCCCGTACAGGATCAGAAAGCGTATCCAAGTCAACGTCGCACACATTGTTTATTGCATCCACTGCACTCCAAATACAGAAGACCATGGCACCAAGGTAAATCGCTGAAGACCAAGCAAGACTCTCAGCCATTAAAAATGTAGCACCGATGGATATCATGAAAAGCATTAAGCCCCGTTCAACGCTGATGAACTGGGCGAACCCTTTGACTTCTCGAAACATATCGTCAACATATGCCTAGATTACTTAAAGGTTCCCAACTCTAACAAAACTTCCATTACGTTAGATTATGATGTATCCGCAGTCACACTGCCAACTCGCCTGATTCTGCCTGTATCGAAACATTATGTTCCCCTAAGTAACTCTATCTGAAACTCCCATGGAAAAATCAATACCAAAGGTTTGTTCAAGATCTATCTGAAGGCAAGATTGAAGAAAGTTTCAGGTATAGTCGAACTAGATTTCATGTTCAAATTCGCAGAACCTTACTGACTTTAGGATTAATTGGTATTCAACAAAGACCTACAGAATTGTATAGTACAGATTTTGAGCCAGAAAAACAACGTCGTGCACGTGGAGTTGTGTGGATAAATATGTGGCTGTTCGACAACCAATTGCCAAGCGGCCTCCTGATGGTTTGAATTTAGTTTGATTAACTTGGATTATATGTCAAAAATGGAATAAAGAGTTCTGAATCTGGAATTGAATAAAATAGTAGCAAAAAAAGAAGGGTTGTTTGTAGAGACTTTGCTCGCTACTTTTTCCTGTAGAGTACTACTCCAACTATAGCCACTAAGATCATTATGGCGATTGCTGAACCTATGATTGTCAGGGTATAATCTGGCATTATTTGTTGTTGCTGTGGTGTTGAGGTTTCTGTTGATGTTTTGCCTATGCTTAAGCCTGTTTCTGCATACGAGCCATAGTATGAGTTGCTTCCATCAAAGGTTGCATAAACTGTATATTCACCCTCGGATGGTGGAGTCCATGTTTTCTTGAATAAGCCTCCACTATCACTGGTTACTGTTCCAATATCGATTACATCACCGTTTGAATCAACAGCTGCTAATCTAACTGTAACTCCATTAGGTTTTGGTGGATTATTCAGTAATGTTGCGTTTTGCATGTGTAAGTAGTCCATCCATTCGCTCATGTCTTCGTCAGAGATGGCGGGTGTATTTGCTGATGCAGGTGACATATCCATAACTGTGCCTTGAATTAATACGCTTGTTCCAGCAGTAACAGTTGTTAATGGTGCATTTATGGTTGTTTGAGTTTTACCTTTGCCTACACAATACATGTTTCCATCGTATGTTCCAGCACCTACAATGTAACCATTAGCAGCAGCGCTTGGGTAAACTCCACCATTTAAAGTCCATGATACATCTCCTGTAGTAGCGTTGATGCATACTAGCATTGCTTGTCTTGGAATAGGGTTGATTCCGTATCCAAGGGAATAGCCTCCGTATCCATAGAGATTGCCGCCTACTAATGTACATCCATAGACGAAGGGCACCGCATTGTTGGGGTATTCAGTTGAAGCAAAAGCCTTACTTCGCCATACTTGCTGTCCTGTTGCTAAGCTTAAAGCGGCCATTGTGCCGTCTGGGAATGCAAGGTACAGGTTTTCATAGTCGTTGGTCTGAGAGTTGTAAACCGTCCATGTTGTAGCCCATGCAGAGTCGGCAAAGCTGGTACTTGTCCATTTCAAAGTGCCAGTTAGCATAGAGTAGCATTTGAAGGTTGTTTCAGTTGGGTCAAAGACAATAAAGTCATTTACACCGTAAAGGTCGAATTCCTCGTTAGTTGCGACTGGATAGTTTAGGGTAAGGTTCCATCGTGAGGTTCCGTCTTTTGCACTGTAACCCCAGTACTGATTATAGTTGTATAATACAACTGTAGATTGATCGGTTGATATTCCGAAGAGTTGGACACCACGAGCGACCGCGATTGGTACTGGCAGTGGGATTTCCCATATGATTCCTGTTGGCCAATTGTTATTGATAACTTTGGATAGGTTCCAGGCAAACAATTTACCACTTCTTGTTCCGTAGGCAAGGTTGGTACCGTCAATCATTCGGGCAGAGGTACAGTTAACGATTGACCGCGCTAGTGCTCCAGTTAAGGGATCATAGAAATTCCATGTAGAACCAGAGGCTGAAAATATGTACGATGTAACGGCTGCTCCATAGGAACTGGCGAGAAGTACTGAAGGATCTAAACTGCTTTGAGCATATGCGTTTCCAGGTAAGTGGATGCCGCCAGTGACGGATCCATCCTTTGTATATAGTATTTCTCCAGTTGCTAAATCGACGCATTGAAATTGGTTAGCATTGGCAATATTATAGAATGCTCTGCCATCCATGACTATGGCACCTTTGTCAACAGAACCAGGACTAAAATAGCTAAGACTACCATAATCACCGCCTATTATACCTCCTTTTTGATATGGGTGGCTCCAAACTATGTGTGCAGTGTTAGGTGCTGAACCATAGGGTTGCCAATGACGATAAGTGGTACCGTAAATCGAAGCGCCGTTCATAATGACAAGCCAGTCACCTGATATTTGACTCCATTCTCTATTGTTACTGTTAATCGGGTATTTCCAATACGTGTTTGGGTTTGGTAGTGGTGACCATGGATAACCATTAAGTAAACCTGCCATTACTGGTTCAGTTTGAACTGTAAAATAGGCTGGTTTGCTAGTGCATGCTGAGTAAATTACGGTTCCTGTTTTGTCAGTTACATTCTGTTCAGGCATTGTAAAAGTTACGCTCCAATTTCCAGCCATACTAGGTGCATAATAAAAGTAGATAGCTCCAAGTGCTTGTGTTTGTCCTGGAACGTATTGACCCGTTCCATCAATTGGCATGAACGTGTCTTTTGTTCCATCAGGTTTTATGAATGTTACAGTTATTTCAGTGAAGCCTTTAAAGTATGGCTGATAAGAATAGGTTGTAGGCAGAGGAAAAATCCATAAGTTTACAGTTGCTTCTTGACCGACGCCAACTAGTTTTGGTGCAACGCTTATGTAACCTACTGTTTTTTCTGGTTGAGGAATACCGACTTGCGCTAAGCTTGGTTGAGATAAAACCATCATCAGTGTCATAGTTAACATTAGAATTAATGTAAGTGAGCTGAATGTTTTTTTGTTTCCTTGAATGTTACTTGTCTTAAGTCTAAAATGTTTCATTCTTTTCTCCCTTTCAAATTTTTTTGCCTATAGGGCGATATGTCATTATTCAACTATGCTAATAAGTTTTTCGTGATTTTGGTGTATTGTTGATTAAAAAGATGTTTGATGCTCAACAAATTATCATAATGTGGCTAATGATTACAGCTCGTAGAGAGCGCTAATAATCAAATTAACTGAATAGTGATAGCTAAGAGATTACGTTAGGAATGGAATAGGAAAGATGATTTTACTTTGAAATTCGACTTGGTTGATAAAAAGTTATTACATGAAGCACTGTTTTATGGAGTGATTAAAGAAACAAGTTGTTAAGCTGAATTTTTCAACAATGAACTAGTATGAGTTTTGAGGGTTGCCAAATTAAATGGGTTGGTGTAAGTTGAAGCAATTGAGGCTTATGCTATCGGTGATAGATGGATAAGTGTTAAGTATTTCTTCTAATAGAAAAAGAAGTTTGAAGATGACGTGTATGACTAATGTAGAATTACCTGTAGCTGCTGCACATAGAATATGTAAGAAAATAGGTGCAGAACGAGTAAGTGATGAAGCCTCAAAAGAATTAACAAAAGTTTTAGATGATATTGGTTGTAAGATTGCTAAAGAAGCACTTGATTTTGCTATGCATGCTGGTAGAAAAACGATTAAAGCTGAAGATATAGAAATAGCTGCTAAAAAAGTTATGGAAAGATAGTATTCCTATCTCTATGTTCAGCACTATTTTCGTAGTGCTAGTGCGTCTTTGTTTCCTCTTAAGTAACTATTTAGACTGGCGGGTTTATCCATGGGACAGAAGGATTTGAACATGGCCAATAGTGTGGAGATATCACCCGCTTAATCTCTTTTTTTATTTCTAATGTCTTATAATCGCCCACTAAGGTAATTGTTATTTTGGGGTTGGGTGGAATTAAGAGCATGAAGTAGAGGTTCAGGCCTATTTTATTTTAGGAGTAGACAGACCTTTTGGCATATATAAGGATCTCAAGGGATAAATAAAACTAAATAGGTACTTTCGTTTATACAAGAATAGATTCCGGCAGGTACAATCCTTTTGAAAATAGCAGATTTAGGGGAATCACGTCTTGTGGGAAGGGATTGGGAGCTTGGAGAGCTTGAGCGCTTTTTTGATTTAGCTAGCAGTGGGCAAGGAGTTTCAGTTTTTGTTACAGGCGAAGCGGGGAGCGGAAAAACGAAACTATCTAACGAATTCCTGCAAAAAAAACGAGCAAAAGACGTAACGATTTTATCTGGTTGGTGCCTGAGCAATATTGCCATACCGTACTTTCCATTCATTCAAGCTTTCGACCTTTCCCTACCTATTATCCGAAATGACCTGGGAGCCAATAGTAATTCAGGCTTAAGCGCTCTTCTAACAACTGTAAAACAGGAAAATGCCATTGATAACATAGACGCCATTACAGCTCAATCATGGAGAGATCGGTTATTTGCATTAATTTCACAAAAACTATCATTCATGTCATCCAACAAACCGCTTATACTTTTCATTGAAGACTTGCATTGGGCAGATTCAGCATCCCTCTCGCTTCTACACTACCTTACAAGAATAGTCTCCGACGAGCGAATCCTGATATTAGCAACTTATCGCAGTGACGAAGTTACTGAAACACTGGAAGGCAGCCTAAATCCGTTAACCGACACCCTGCGCTTAATGAACAGAGAGGACCTTTTCCAGGAAATAAAACTGCCAAACTTAAACAAAGCAAACGTAAAAGAAATTGCTGCTAGCATGCTTAAAGGAAACATAGATACTGATCTAGTCGAAAAGCTCACAGTTGAAAGTCAAGGAAACCCGCTTTTTGTGATCGAGTCAATTCGAATGTTAACGGAGCGTCAAGAACTCATATGTGACGCTGGCGAGTGGCACCTGATTGGCGACAAATTGGGGATTCCTCTGAAGGTAAGAGACATAATTCTTAGAAGACTAAGCGCTTTAAAACCAGAACAACGAAGAATTCTTGATGTAGCATCCGTTGTAGGCGACATCTTTGAACCGGAGTTGCTCGGTGAAATTCTAACCCAGAGCAGCCTCAGTATTCTGGAGGTTCTAAATACAATTTCTCATTCTAGCAGTCTTGTTTGCTGTGAAGGCAGATCATTCGTTTTTGATCATGCAAGATCAAGAGAGGTTCTGTATGAAGAAATCCGTTTACCTCTGAGAATGCAATATCATGCTAGAATAGGTGAGCTTTTGGAGCAGAAAAGGCTAAAGTTCAAAAGCTTTCAACTAGCAGACTTAGCATACCATTTCAAGCAAGCGGATATCATAGAAAAAGCGATTAAGTATTCAATAGAAGCAGGCCAAGAAGCATTAGCAAAGTACAGCAACGCTGAAGCTATCAACCACTTCTCATATGCACTGGAAAGAATTGCCGACAGTCTGGGCAACGTAAATCTGAAGGAAACAGCGTTGGAGGGACTAGCTGAGGCTTACTTTGCAAATAACCAATTAAAAGATGCTATGAAAACCTTTGAGCAAGTCAGCCACCTTAATACTGGAGCAGATAAACTGCATGCACTAAGAAGGGCAATGGATTCAGCGTTTTTTCTTGGTGAATTCAAGCACCTTTTGGAGCTAACAAGCGAAGCTACAACCTTACCGAGACTTGATCCATTAGAAAACGCTCGAGTTATCATGAACAGAGGTAGAGCAACCCTCTTCCTGGGAAATTACAAGGAAGGAGCACAAGATCTTGAAATGGCACTTAAGCTTTTTGCAAAGGAATGTTCAATCCCTGACATTGCCCTGACTCTTTGCGGGCTAATGAGTACTGGCACAAGGAAAGGGCTAGCCAGAGCACTTCTGGCAGTCACATTGTATAATGAGATGCATGATGAACGTGGGCTAGTAGGTGCTTGCTTTAGAGCAGGCCAAAGCTTCGGCTACATGATGCTCGCCGAGAAAGCATCAGAAATGTACAGCCGAGCCGTTGAAATTGCTAATCGGATTGGAAACTTTAACAAAGCGGCTGAAGCAAAAGCCTCTTCTAGCTGGCTCTTTGAAGCTGTGGGTGACTGGAACCGAGCGCTCTCAACGTCTCTTGAGGCATTGCAATTAAGCAAAAAAACGGATTCCGAATGGGTCAACGCCATAATATACTCAAATCTTGTAAGGCAATATTGCGCACTAGGTGAAGCAGAGCAATCCAAGGAATTTATAAGTAAGCTCGGGACGCTGAAACCTGAGATTATTTCTGACAAATTATTCGTTAGGTTAGCCTTATCAAGAGCTGTTCTCTTAGCTGCTACAGGCAAATGGCAGGACACCGAAGACTATTTTTTAGTAGATGGCAGACCCGAAAAGAAACTAGCTTATTCGCTAAATCCATCATCTGAAACAACAGATCGGAGATATCGAGCACTGTTTTTAGAAAAACAGAATTATGCCCAAGAAGCCAGCAAGGAGATTAAGATTGCCACAAAACTAACCAAAAAAGTCCACAAACGATTCCTGAAGGCTGCAATTAAGACACAAGTGTTAGCTCCAAAAATTATCCAACAAAATCAAGAATTTGAAGTTAGTATTTATTTGATTAATGTTTCACAAAAACCTGTAACGTTAACCTCTATAGACCGATTGCTAACTCAGGATATTACTATTATGAAAATGCCTGATTTCTGTGCGCAACAAGAAACAAAAATCAACATTGGTAATCTACAACTTAGTGGCTTCACCGCTCAACCACTAAAACTTACCCTGTCAGCTAGAGCAAGCGGTAAATTCCATCTTAACCCTCGACTAAACTATATTGATAAGGGAATAACGCATGAAATTAAGCTGCCAACCATTGCCATAACAGCCAAACCTAAACAAGCGAAAGAAAAGACGGTTGAGCACTTAGTAGGAATTCCTTTACCAACACCTTCAACGAGCATCACGCAAAAAACAGGTGAATTTTTCGAGTTTAGAAGCCGTGATGCAGGATTGATATTCAACTTTCTTTTAACGAGTTTTTTAAATGATTATATGAAACGCAGAATCGTAATGGAAAAGGCGGGATGGAGAAGCTTAATTCAAATCGCCAAAGGCAGCAAAATCTCCCGATATAGTGTTTATGGGAAGGGAAGAAGCGGACCTGCATTGTCCGAGCTTCAGCGCCGAGGTCTTGTCGACACAAGAGTTTTTCCTGGTGAAAGAGGACGAGGTGGAAAAATATTGAAGATAAAAATATCTTATGAGAAAGAACTAATAAAGAAACAGATTGACCAAAGGATTCTAAAGCCTGAAAATTAGAAGGCTAAATACAAACCTTTTATGTTTTAGAAATTTTCCAAGAGGAATGAAAAGAAAAAAGAAAACCTTAAATCAACGAATAAACCTCCAAAATGTCTTCAAAATTATCTCAGTTTATTATTGAAGGCTGAAATTTGCCGTTAAATATCAAATTATTTTTTTTATGATCTTAAATTATCGTTTAAAGGCAAAAATGCTTCCTTAAACAGCTGTAAAAGATTTAGATATTTTTCAGGACTATGAAAATTTACTGGAGGTGAAATGCATGAAAGCAAAAATTCTATTACTTTTCACTTTCTTTTGCTTGCTTTTTTTAGCGGCTCCAGTCATGGCGATCGGACCCTGGCAAGCTGGAGAAGTAGGCAATAATCCAAACTTGAGCGTTTCTAATGGAGGCTTACGAGATGAGCGCGGAGAAGCAGGTGGATACATTGTTTGGGTGCAGTCAACTAACGGTTACTGGCTAAAATGGCTGTTTTTTGACTCTTCATCAGGACAGGGCAAAATGAATAGCGCAATAATAGCGGATATAGCTACATTGGCGCAATCTTCTGCTGATGGCTTATCGTACGCTAACGGTCAGAATACAGTAAATGAGAATCAGTGGATTTACCTGTCACCAGATGGTTCAGGTAACCAATATACTGTACCTGGTTTAGGCACACATGGAATGGTTTGGTGGCTTTTCTACGCAGGCTTTGGACACAGTGTAGCAACAGCCAACGATGCAGCATCAAGGTATCCGAACGGCGCTTTCTGGCAGTATAACTTCGTACAATTAACTTAAAGAAAATTTGGCTGGATTGAAAACAAAGATTCCAGCCACCTTTTTTAACGCCAACCGTTGAAATAAGCTTGCATGCTGGACTAAAAAACGGTTGACCAGTTTTTTCCTAAAAAAATAAGATACTTTTAGTATTAGCTCTTGAGTTGTGGCATAATTATTATGGGATTTGCCAACATAATTCTTAATTATCGTAGTTTCCTTAGGGATAATTACTATATGCACTATCTTTCTATTCAACTATAACTGTGTAGAAGCTTGGTTTAGGTTCTTCCTCAAACAAACCTATCATTCTTGCATGCACTTCTTCTCTTTTCTTTTTGCACTATCATGCATTTTCATGAACGTATCCTTACTCTCATGATCCACAATCGCAGTGTATCTTCTATCCTCTGAGAATAGCAATCTTCAGGATATAGAACCCTCAAATTTGGAAAAAATGTTGTTTGATTCCTTAAACCACTCTTTAAATTGGGAATCTGTTCCCTTCTTTAAGGCAAGGGAATTCCACAATATTTACAAACAAAACAATAACCCGGTTAAATGAGGGATGAATGAAGCACATAAATCTTTTAATACATATTTAGTATACCGAGCATTCTGACCAAGCGGCTAGTCTTTCTTGGTAAGGGGGTTTATGGGCACCTGAACTTTAAATGGTAGTCTTTTGATTAATTTAGCAGCGTGTCACCGAGGATGCGTTTCAATGCAGGAGCAAACTGATTACCGGAGACTATACAATTTTATGCTTGAAGCCTTTGATGCAGTTAACCTGAACTACTTCATTGTCCAAGTCATATGTGATGACAATAGTAAACCGGTCGACATAGTTTACCGAGACGTTAGCCCAGCTACGGAACGCTTAATTGGCAAAAGCAAGAGTGAGATTTTAGGAAAATCAAGGACCGAACTTTTGGGAAAAGTAACTGATGAATTCCCAGCAAAGTTTTATGAGGTTGCCCAAACAGGCAAGCCTAAACATTTTCAGAGTTATGGTGCTGGACTCGAAAAATACTATGATGTTTACGCTTGGAGGATAGCCGACCATCAGGTTGCAGCTTTAGTGACTGATATTACTGAGCGTAAGAAAGCTGAAGAAGAGATTAAAAATAGTGAGAGGCTCTATCGTTCCATCTTTGACAATACTGAAGACGGTTTCCAACTCGTCGAGTTAATTTACGAGAATGGTCATGTTTCTGATTTCAAGTTTCTAAAGGTTAACTCGGCGTATGAACGTCACACTGGTCTTAAAGCGGATTTTGTGATAGGTAAAAGAGCTAAATCTTTTGCTCCTAACTTGGAAAAGTATTGGTTGGAAGCATACGAAAAGGTTGACAAGACAGGCAAAGCGTTGCATTTGGTAAACTATAATAAAGATATGAACCGTTGGGAGGACGTCTACGATTATAGTTTTGGGAAGGGACTTGTAGGTTCTCTCTTTAGAGATATAACCCGTGAAAAGCAATTAGAACAGCAGCTTAAGGAACAAGAAAGACTGGTGGTTATCGGACAAACTGCTGGAATGGTGGGGCATGATATTCGAAATCCGTTGCAAGCCATTACAGGCGACCTCTATTTGGTGAAGGAAGAACTCAAAGAAACGCCTGAATGTAAAGCTAAAAGGGGCGTACAAGAGAGCTTGCACTCTATCGAAGACAATATTTATTATATCAATAAAATTGTCAGCGATTTACAGGATTACACAAGACCGCTAACTCTACATATTGTCCCAATTAAAGTTAACGAAAAAGTTAACAATGCACTGAAAAACGTTCGTATCCCTCAGAGTATAAGGTTACATGTCAACGTTCAAATGGGTCTGGTTGTGAAGAGCGATGCTGACTACTTGAGGCGGGCGCTAACAAATCTGATTAATAATGCAGTTCAAGCGATGCCGAATGGTGGAGACCTTACTATAGAAGCTAAGGAACAAAACGGTAGGGTTATGTTTAGTGTACAAGATACAGGAGTTGGCATCCCTGAGGATGTCAAGCCTAATTTGTTTAAGCCATTGTTTACTACTAAATCAAAAGGTCAAGGATTAGGATTGGCGGTAGTGAAAAGATTAGTTGAAGCACTAAAAGGCACTATTACCTTTTCGAGTGAAAAAGGTAAAGGAACAAAATTCGTAATAGAACTACCACTCAACTAAGGTCTTTTCAGTGATCAGCCAAAAAGGTGCCTTCATTGAACAAACCCTGCCCCCAAATCTATCAGTCAGCGGATTTGAACCTGGGACAAGTAGAGATGTCACCCACAACCCTCTTTTTTAAGCACACTTTTGAGAAGCCGGCACAAGATTCAGTGGGCTGTCTTTTATAGTGAGGAATAATTAAACAATCGATCCCAAGACCTTTATTGGTTTTCTTTCAGTAGTTGTGAGAAATAAGCGTGCAGTCTTTCCTCTAGTATGTATACGAAATAACTAAAGAAATCAGCCTTAAGGTTAGCGCATTTAGTCTTTGACTTACCTATCAATTCGTCGCAGATTTTTTGCAGGTTTTTAATATGTTCCTTATCTGACCTTATAAGCGAGGCGAGTTCATGTGGTGATAGTTGATGGAGTTTATCCTCAAAACCTAATGTTGGATAGGAGTAATGACCATTGCTCAGATCGGTCTCTAGATCCATAAGGTCATCCATAATCTGTAATGGAGCACCCCATTCATAGAAGAATTGCAGATAATCGTTGATTTGATTCTGTTTACCACTCTTTTGAAGTAACAGAAAGAAGGGAAAGTATGCATGAACCGCTTTATATCCGCAGGCTTCAGGGTGCTCCTTCTTGTAAGGGCTTTCTTTAAATCTTAACTGCTTCTCTTTTATTTCGAATCTTAGAAATAATTGTTTGAATCGGTTAAGTAACTCATAATCTGCCTGTTCAAACTCAAAGGATGTAAGAAGCAATCTTTCGCATTCTTGGATAAAAGACATTGTAAGGAGTATCTCTTCAGGGGTTGCTCTATTCTCATCCAGATTAGAGTCTAAAATCTCGTAGCCTGCAACACCAAGCATGAATGAGGCAAATATGCTCTCAAGGTTTTCTAAAGCTTTTTTCTGTCCTTCTTGATCTAGCCATGCTGCATACATTACGATGGCTGGGTAGAAGACTCTGAAATAGCCTTCTTCAAACCTGTGCTTGTAGTTTTTTGACTTTGAGAGATCAAAGCTTTGCTGTGCCGCAAATTTAGTTAGAACTGAATCTACTGCAGCATCAAATATCTTGAATGCTTGGGCCATTATTTCTTCAGCTGAATCTTTTGCTGTCTCAATAGTCGGCGCTGAAGAGAGATATGATTTAGTTAGACTTTCCATGGATTGGGGACCTACCTGTTTGTAGAATTGAAGAATTTGGTTAAGAAACAGGATAGCTTCACTCAAATTGGAGTCATCTTTCGTTGAAAAACTCATTGCATTCGTCTCCTTTCATTACCAAGTGAGATACTTGATAGTAATAATAGTATTGTGCACTACACTTCATACCGGTTAGCTTAAAGGTTTGTCCACGGGGGAGGAGTTTGGACCCTTACCGAAGTGGAGATCACTCGAAAATTCCCTTTTTATTTAGACTATAAAAACACTTGCAGAATAATGTTGTATTACTTTATGTTGTTGCTTGTTGCCTACCACATAATCTTATGAATTCTCCGCACCAACTTGCTTTTTGCGAAGTTTCTGGCTTCGCAATAAACTTGAAAGGAGAAAGAAAAATGTCAAGACGTTTAGGTAACAACATAATAACTGCAATAATTGCCATGCTTCTCTTAATGACTTCATTTGCTTTAACGTTTACACCTTCATCTTCAGCTCAAACTACAGTGCCAGGTTTTACTCCAATGCCGGATAGAGCTACACAAACTGAAGTTGCAGTGAGCCCCAGCATTATAGGATTAGGACAAGAAACACTCATCAACATCATGACTTATCCAGGTCCATCAGGTCCAACTTATGAAGCTCAAAGCTTAGTTCCTGAACTTCATGGTGGCTTTAGTAACATATCGATAACAATAAAACATCCAGATGGCACAGATGAAACATTCAAACCAATTGATGAAACTTTGGCTCAAGTAGGCGTTGAAATTCCTGGACAAGCCCAAATAGTTGGACACTTACAATTCCGCTATAAACCCACTACTGTTGGTAACTACACCTTAACCGCAAGTTTTCCTGGACAAATATACACTACTGCAGGCATATCAAGCACTGTAAAACTTAGCGCCTTCTATAAGCCATCTCAATCAACAGTACCAGCAAAATTAGTTGTACAACAAGAACCAGTACTAAATGGTTTACTCAACGGTTATCCATGGTCACCACTTCCAAATGAATACTGGGAGAATCCTGTTTCAACAAACAATAGAGAATGGTATCAAATCTCTGGAGATTGGGTTCAGACAGGATTTGACAGTGCAGGCTCAGCTTACAACCCTTTCAGTAAAGCACCAGGCAGTGCCCATATCTTATGGAGATATCAAGTTGGAGACGGCGGTTTACCTGGTGGAATTTGGGGAAGTAATCCTTACCAAGCACAGGGTACAATTTTTGGAGCACCTATAATTCTAAATGGAAGAGTATACAGGAATGGAAACCCAGGCTACTTTGAATGCATTGACCTTAGAACAGGTGAAAAATTGTGGGAAGCACCAGGAAGCATAAACTCAGCTCAAAATTTAGACCCAGAATTTCAAACTCATTCTCAACAAGCTGAAGGCTACATTGACAGTTGGCTTTGGGGTGGAATAGGACCTGCCCTCTTTGCACCAGGGTCAAATACATGGTACCGTTACAATCCATTCAATGGAGCTCTTGTTCAAGCTATCACAAATGTACCTACAGATATGACAGGATTAAAATTCCAAGACGGCAGCCCCATAGTATTTGCTGTTCAAGCAAACATGTCTTCATGGAATACAACAAAACCGCTGAAGCTTTCTTCTGTAAACTTAATCAAATGGGATTTTAGCAAGATGATAACAACAGTTGGCTTCTTTAATTTACCAAGCAACAATTGGACAGATGGCATAGTTTGGAATGTTACAGTAAACACGGGCGACCAAGTGGATATAGGCGACAATAATTTCCGAGGACCCAACGTCTATCCATACTATGGAGAAAATGTAGTTGTTGTAAAAACTCCTAATGCCATGCAGATAATGGCAGGCTACGACATGAATACTGGAAGAATGCTTTGGAAAAACAACGCTACAGTGTTTGACATTGACGTCCTGCTCCAAGGTATCGCTACTAGTCCAAGTGGACCATTAATAAAACAAGATGGTTCTACTCCAAACTTAGTTGCTTACGATGTTAAGACAGGCCAAGAAATCTGGAGAGCTCCATCTGGTGATATACCATGGGGTCTGCTTCCTTCATACACATACGTATACAATAATGGAACTCATTTTGCAGGAAGTTTCGATGGGCACGTGTATGCTTATGACTCAAAAACTGGCAAACAAGTTTGGAGAAGCGATTATGTCGGTGAAGAATGGGAAACAATCTATGGCAATCAGCCCTTAACTGGATATCTAGCAGCTGGCGCTGATGGAAAATTGTATTTTTCATCACAAACAGTATATAACATGATGCCTCGACCAAGGTTTCACACTTTGGTTTGCGTTGATGAAGCCACTGGTAAATTTATTTGGAAACT
>DATGZD010000137.1:0-5319 GCA_035297385.1 Candidatus Sulfotelmatobacter sp.
ATTCGAAATGGCCAATATGAAGAAAACAAAGAAACAACATTAATAACATATTCTTGCAAAATTGAAAATGGACGAGTCTATATTAAACTATAAGACAAGATTTAGAATACACAAATCATTTCTATAAAATGATAGTTGCCAAGTCGATCGAAATTCTGTATCATAGCATGCCACTACCTATCTAAAAGAAAAAGGGCGGATTTATAGATGATATCTCTGCTGTGCTGGTTCAAATCCACTATTGGTTTAGATCAGACTGTAGCGCGCGCTCTTTAACAGTTCCTTATACATTCTACAAGTGATTCAAGATTTTTTATATCCTTATCTAAAGTGATAAAATTACCAATTAGACGAACTATTCTTGATGGGATAATTACTACAACTTTACTTAAGAAAGGTCTCTTAAATCCAAGCTCTGTTGCAACACCATCAGCCAAACTAACCTGCAAACCAGTGACCTGCCAACTATCAACATCTATATCAAATCCTCCAAAATCTCCAACTAAATAACCATTAGAACCAACAACTTTCTTCCCTTCTAGTTTAGTGGAGTTAGTAACAACTCCTTTTTCTGCAACATCCTCAGCATTCTTTATTGATTCTTTAAGAATAACGATGTCCCCAACAGATTTGATGAGCTGAGTTGGTAAGCATACTATGACTTTATGTTGGAATGTTTTCTTAAACCCAAGATCCACTATAGCTTCATCGCTTAAGCTAACAAAGAAGGCGTTGGCCTGCCAAGTAGTTAGGTCAATATCTAAGCTATCAACCTCCCCCAGCATATAGCCTTCTGTTCCAACAACTTTCTTGCCTTTTAGAAACGTAGGATTCAAGGATTATCACTAGTTAACAAGGCATAATATCAAAAACAAATATAATTCTTTTGAGTATATGCGAACGTATGAATAAAGAAGAAACCAACTTATTGTTTGGATGCCCTATGGATAGGTATTAAGACTAAACATAACCAACCTCAATAATTTACCTAAATCGACAGGTGAAGATTTAGCTATAGGATTATTTGCATTCCTAATGCAATTGAGAAATTGATGCATTCATCGGTTATCGGTCACATTCTCTAAGCGTATGCTTTATTTGCACGTTTGCTTTCTTGATGATTACATAATCCTATTGGGTTCTATCTTACCATAACGAAAACAAGAAGGCTACTATTTGATCAGATCAACCCAAATAATAGTGCTAGTAATATTGTTTTTGTTTTCTTCAGCATCCGTCTTCGATGTTAGCGCTCAAATGATTTCTTCTGAACCTCGAATCTTAGACCCTATGATAATTCCAAAGTGGATTAATCAGCTTGATAGCCATATACCCGTGTATATTCCTGTAAACGTTACTGACAGCAATAGTAATGTTATTCGTCAAGACTATACTGTTAGTGCCTCGCAGTTTTATCAGCAAATCCTCCCAACTGTTGATTCAAACGGTAAACCTACTGGCTATGGTCCATCTAAGGTATGGGGATATGGTGGCCAAGCTATGGATGCAGTTACAGGAAAAAACCTTGGATTCTCCAGATCTGTTCCAAGTCCAACTTTCGAGGCAATCAGGGGGGTTCCAATTCAAGTAAAATGGGTAAACGACCTAATAGATAGCGATGGAAAACCGCTTCAACACATATACCCTGTAGATCCGACTATACATTGGGCCAACCCAAACAACATTGACATGAACGCAGCTATGGAACAGACAATACAGGGTCTAGCGCCACCTTTTCCGCCTGGATACAACGGATCCTCATACACTCTTCCTGGAACGGCCACAGTTACAAACCCAGAGGGCTGGAACGCTCAGTCACCTGTCCCAATAGTCACGCATCTTCATGGCGGACAAGTTCCATCCGACTATGATGGTGGACCCGAACAATGGTTTACTCCAGATGGGGTTCACGGCAAAGATTACAGGACAGCTTCTTCCACCTCGGCGAATGCAGCAGTATACTATTACCCAAATGCACAGGAGCCTACTGCTTTGTGGTACCATGACCATGCTTTAGGATTGACACGGCTTAGCGTCTTTTCGGGACTTGCAGGTTTCTATATTCTACATGATCCAGCAGATACTTTAGCCCCGCTTCTACCCAGCGGAGCATACGAGGTGCCTCTGATAATTCAGGATCGAACTTTCTTAACTGACGGTTCGATGTATTATCCCTCAGTTGGTTATTATCCTGATTATATGCCTCCTGAATTCAACTATACAAAAGAAAACCCGTATTCATTGATTGCATTCGTGGGCAACACGAACGTGGTGAATGGTAAAGTTTGGCCGAACATGAACGTTAATCGAGGACAATATCGTTTTAGAATCCTGGACGCTTCAAATGCTCGATTCTACAACATCACCTTCTCAAACGGAATGCCGTTCACCCTCATAGGGACTGACGGTGGCTACCTTAAATCTCCAATCAACGTTACTTCTGCGCTTTTTTCGCCTGCCGAACGAGTCGATATTTTGGTTGATTTCTCTAACATAGAGCCTGGAGAAAAGGTCATTCTGAAAAACGCTGCTTTGTGGAATACTTCCAGTCCCAAGTTTCCTAATCAACCAGAGACTATCGGTCAGATCATGCAGTTTACAGTTACTCCAGATGAAGGCTTCAAACCTCAAGAGTTGCCTTCACAGCTAAATCCCACCCTTTCGGGTGATTATCCAAACTTACCAACTCCTACAAAAACACGAGTACTAACGTTAGGCGAAGACATATCAGTAAGCCCCGCTTTCCCGATGAAACTGTTTCTAGATGGACAAGAATGGGCAGCACCAGCTTCAGAAACGCCTGAGGTTGGAGCTACCGAAGACTGGGTCTTAGTCAACACGTTTGACTCACACAACCTGCACTTGCATTTAGCTCAGTTTCAATTAGTCTCACGGCAGAGTTTCAACCTTACAACTTATTGGCATGATTGGACAGCTTTAAACGAAAACCCCTTCCCAATCAACCACACCACCATCAACGTTCCATCAATAACTCCATACCTACTCGGATCACCAACTCTGCCAGGACCAAACGAGCAAGGATGGAAAGACACAATAATCGTTTATTCACGTCAAGTAACGGTAATAAGAGTTCGTTTTGCGCAACAGGATGGCTCCAATTATCCCTTCGATCCAACAACCAGTCCAGGGTACGTGTGGCATTGTCATATTCTTGAGCACGAAGACAATCAGATGATGCGTCCAATCATTCTAGTTTCATCCAACGGTCCGATTCTGCAAAACATAATCATCGCTATCATAGCATTATCCATAGGTTCAGCACTTGCGTTTGTAGTTTACAGGAAATTTAGATCACGTTTTAACAAACGGAAGCGGCAATAATTGAATTAAATTTTAGATAAGAGCATTATGTGTACAATAGAAAAAAGACCAAAATTTCAATTTGCATGTTGGCTAATCTTATTTAGACTATTTCCAAAATGAATTCTTGGCAGAACTTTACTTTCAATAACAAAAAGCATCTATGTTTAACATCTCTACTTTGCGAAGATTTGAATTTTCACTATATGTTAATGGCAGAGTTCTAAAGAGACAACATTTGCTGCGATTTTTTCTCTATTGGTTTTCTATTCTTCAAGCCAGTTTCTTGATTTAATGACTGTCCTGCCAGCAAACTGAAACTTTAATGTATCCTTTTCTGGACACATTTCTATGCATCGGAAGCATAGCATACATCGTGAGACTGTAACATCGCCACCTTTTTTGTTGTATACTTCTGTCACTTGTGTTGGACATACTCTTTTACAAACGCCACATTTGGTACATTTATTCTCATCTTTGTGTAAACGTGTTAGCGCAATCTGTTTGAAGGGTGTAAACGTGCTAAATAGTGCTGTTAATCCACCAACTGGACAGAGTCTGCACCAGAATCGTCTGTAAGCAAAGCTTAAGATTATAACAACAATGAGGATCGCTAAGTTTATGGAGGTTACGTAGAAGCCAGTTATGTAGAATGGTCCATATACAATTTGAGAAACATAATTATAACTCATAAACCCTAACCCACACTCAGCTAAGACACAGAATGGTCTCATGGGACAGATAAGACAGAACGGTTGGTTGATGTTACTCACGATTCCTGATTCAGAACCTTGAGGACCTCCAGGTACTGTGTTTGGAATCAATTGAGTCCCAAAAATTGCATATGAACCGAAGATTACACTAAGAATTAACATAACGGCGATTATAATATACCGTAATTGTCCAAGCTTCACGTTTGTATTTTCAGAGAAGCTTAAGTGACGTTTTCCAAAGGTTTTTCTAATTCTAGAAACCACATCCATAAACAAGCCAAAGGGGCAGAGCCAGCCACAGAAAAATCTTCCCAACACTATAGACATAACAACAACTATTCCAAGCACTATAGCTAGCTTCTCTAAGCCAGAGGTTGAGTAGAATACCTCGTAACCTCTTGCAGGGTTCCAATAAGGATAAACATACGCTTGAAGTTGCCAAATTGGGCATGTTACGGTTCGTCCGTTAGGAAAATAACATGCTAAAACAGGAAAGGGTATACCATCTGGAAGCTGATTACTCAAAAAACTTGTACCGATAAGATGATCTCTTGGAGAAATTCCTAAGGGTTGCCATAATGGAAGATTGAAGGGTCCGATTAGTAATCCCATAAAAATTGCTACAAGCGCAATAATCTGGACAAACAGTCTAAGTGTGCTTATATTTCGAGTCTTATTCTTCGTTCTCTTAAGGATGAAAAACACGCCGATAACAGAAAATACTGAAAACACGAATAATGCTTGAAGCTCATAGTTTTCAAGCAACATCCTTCTTCTCCAGCCTCCTCTTTTCAGCCATCTGCTTTAACTTCGATTCTTCCATCAACTTGATAGTCTTAGCTCTCTTAACGTTACTAACTCTAATTAGGACAGCAAGAGAAACAGTGACTGCAAGAATAACTGCGGTTGCAATTATTACTGAATGCTGTTGATAAAAAGGTTGACTTGCGAAAACCTTGTCTGAATTGGGAACCCCGTAAAACATTACCCTAACAGTATGTCTTCCACCAGCTACAGTTATAGTTGAATCTGGAGAAACACTCCATCCATCGAATAATCCTAAGAATATTCCATCAGCGATTACGCTGTAGTCACCTTTTTCGGATTTCAAGTAAAAATTAAAACTCTGACTACCCTCACCAGCTGCATTATAGCTTAAGCGTAACGTTATTGCAGGTGAACCTGAAAAAGTTGAGTTGTATAAACGGTAAGATGTTATAGTGATGTTCGAGTCTTTACATGACACCTTTAGGTGTAATCTTGTGGTTGATTGAGTCTCATTCAA
>DATGZD010000138.1:0-6382 GCA_035297385.1 Candidatus Sulfotelmatobacter sp.
GTGTTATAGATGTATGAGTAGGCTTCCTTGCTTGTGCTTCTACCTAATTGTGGGCTAATTATGAAACTGTATTTGGGACCTTCAACTTGATTAATCAGTTGAACAAAATTTGGAATTGTCTGCTGGCTTGCATCCCTGACTTCTTGGATCAAAACAATGTCAAATTCTCTTACTATCTTGGTAAGAACTGCCATTACATCTGCTTTTTCACTTTTTGCTTTTCCAAATACTTGTATGTTAAAAGAAGCTATCTTTGCTGTCTCGGTTTTTGAAATTTGATTTGGCTTTAGAGATATGTATACGTAAGCGAAAATAGCAACAACTATAATGATTACTAGGATTATAACAATTATCTTTACTTTATCCAACTTCTGTTTCTCTCGTTGCTATTCTAATTACGTAGCCTAGTTATAGTAGCTTTATTTCAAAACATAATACATGTATCCATTTAACATTATGAGCGTTTAACTCTTGGATTTTCGATATTCCATTCTCTTAGAGTCTTCTGAGTAAATCGGCAACTTTTCGGATTGTGCTTTCTTCATAAGTATTACGTTGCATCCATATCATTGTATCGGGAATGTTTAATTCACACTGAGATGCTGTAACTCGATAGGGGATGATGTCGCCGTCCCAGCCTTAGGGCAAAGTAATTCTTCTTGACTTATTGTTTCTTGTGTCTTTACTTCTTCACTCATTCTTATTCTCTCCTAAATATCTCCTTACTTTTGATTTCTTGATTTTGTATTTAGATTCTTTCTTTGTTATTCTTTCGCTCATTTTTTATCATCACTCCTTGTTGGGATTGATATGTGTCCCTTCAGTTTGTGCGCCCGTTCCGAGAGGATAAACTTTTGGCATCGCGCGCGCGCTATAACCATCTTCTACACTTGCATTTCTTGTTTCTATTTCTCACATGTATTTTCTTAGCCTAACCGGTCCTTTTCTACTATGTGCCCTCACGAGGGAACAATAAACCTTCCGAGACGGTAAGTTCTCGGAACCGAGGGGTCAGAAATTTAGTGGAGGGAATGTGAACCGAAGAAAACCCCATGTTGAACTGAAGGCGGGTTCCCTTTAGGGAGGTGAGACTCTTCGTGTTCTGTGCCCGAAGGGCTCTAGGGGTCTTGCAAGGGGCCTTGGTTCCCGCATCAAAATTTCTCCCCGAAGCTTGGGTTTATGTCAAGCGACAATAGAAGGACTTACACAGTCTTAAGAGTGTCAAGGCGTTCTGAAAACCGAGAGCATGGTGTTTATAGGAATCTTCTGCTCTCCAGTTGGCGTTATTCCTATTAGGGTTCTTCGATAGAATTTTACATTTATGTAGAGATTCGTCTGATACGTCCCATTCTCACCAAAATGTAATTGAATACGTACATCTGTACGGTTGTTTTCATAGAGGACATCTTGTTTTGAGTCATAAACCACATCAAAACCATGAGGTTGTGGTTCAATGGTGATTTCGGAAATCAAAATGCCTGTGCCTGAACTTAAGAAAATAGATTCTTCTTTTGTTTTGAATATCCATACAAAAACATAGCCATTATACGATGATGATGAGGTTGGTTTATCGATGACCCATTTAGCTATCCAATGACTATTGCTCTGTATGAATGTATAATTACCTGTGACATTCTCTCGAGTGATTTTAGTTTGATTTTCGGGGACCACAGTAAGCTCATGTAACGGAATATAACCGTGGGCATAGACTTCAAGCAACATTATCACTAACACAATTGTTGTGAGTGCCAGTTTTTTCCTTCGTCCAAGCTGTGGCATAATATATTCATTGACCAAGAAACTTGTTCTTAGCATTTTCCCTAAGATGGGTGGACATATTGCTCAGTGCTACGTTTTTAAAGGGTTTTTCTCCTTTTTGCTAAATAGTAGATTGCTCGCCATTTGCTTGAGATTGGGTTTATGTAGCGCGTGATAAAGACTAAAAAAGAATAGGGGTATTATATTTTGACTTATCCAATTTTGTAGAACCGCACTTGAAGCAGCTTGTTGCCGTTATTGTCGAGTTGCCAGAGATACAGATAGTTGGTTCCTAAATTGGCGGTTGATAGTGAGTTCATGTAATCGAAGACCCATGTGTCTTGCGTTATGCCTATCGCGTTTACACCTAATGTTTGGTCTTCAGTTGGACTTACCCAGAATAAGCCAGTTGCGTTCTCCCATCTTGGTGTCTTGCTGTGTCCTTGAACGCTGACTGAGCCCACTAACAGTAAGTAGGTGTTGTCTGTTGCGTTGTATATCCAACCTTCGATGTTTGCTCCGTTACCAGGTTTGCCAAGAGCAACAATGAAGACTGCGTATTTTCCAGCTCCGAGTTGAAAACTTAGGTTTCCATCGTTGAAGGCATTTCCATCGATCACAGCAAAGTCCTCTCCTTGGCTCATCCACATTGTTATGTTTTCAGCGGTTGTTTCAGGCAAAAACATCGTGTGTCTGTCTGGATTGTCGTAGGTTCCTCCGCCAGACCAGTCATCCTTTTTTCCTATCAGATTGAGGACGTAGGAGGGAGCTCCGTAGAGCTTGTTTGGATTTAGGTTTATGGCGGCAAACACTGGTATTGCTAAAGCAGACATGGCGATGATAGCTAATGTGAGGGTTGAAATTGTTAAGATTTTTTTATTCATATTTTCCCTCATTATCGAGTATCTTGAGTCACAATATATAAATCTTTCAGTGCGAGTGGTTACGGTATATACTCGTTCAACGCATGTACAATTTTCTTTCTCATCGCGAATAAGTCTCATAGAACAGAAATTTTCTTCCCGAAGCTTGGGTTTATGTCAGCCGACAACACAGAAAAGCAGTTATTGGGGTCTTTAAAATTGAATGTGGCTGTATTGATGCAACCACATCAACTTATAAACACGAAACAATCGATGTAATTTTCTAAGGTGTATGGCTTCGAACTTCACTGAAACAATGGCTTTGTACAGAACTCTTTCAGTTGGTCGTTTCAAATGTGCAGGCGTGTGTCCTAAAATTGTAGTGCCTGATTATCAATGTGGGCATTATTCTCTTAAGATTAGGAAGGATTCAACCCACAAACGTTGTTTAAATTGCATCAAAGATTTTACTTTGAGTCGTAACCTTTCTGTGACTGAAGACAACCGTTACTTTACTATTTGCGCTCCTTGACTTGTCTCTTGCGTGCTCTGCCATGTTATAGGATTTCATCGAGGTTTTTGCGCATTTCCTTGAGCATGTCTCTATAATGTGGGTACTGTTTCAAAATTGCTTTAACATTTCGATTCTTTGTTTTCTTGTCGAGCGTCTGCATTTGTTTAGCAACTTTCAATAACAGATAAGGAACCGCGAATTCGACTCCGTGATTCTTTAACATTGGCAAGAATTCACCAAGGTCTCTTAGAAACATGGAAAAGTGTTGTTGACCCCAAACATCATATAATGGTCTCAACTGTTTGATGAAATCAACTTGGTTCTTGTACTCATCGAGTATCTTGATGGCATTGGCGTTTGTATTTCTGGCTAAGGAATAGAAAATCCCGAGTTCAGTGCAACTATATGCTTTAGCGTGCGCTAGCGCAAGCGACGCCGAGCCTTGTCACATTCATATTCGGAATTGTGTCATAAATGATTAGATAGAGATGCAAATATCAATTTGAGTTTTTCCGCAACGTTGGTTAATTTTCCAGCTGAAATGTTCAATGACACACTCTTTTTTTAGAAGAGGCAAAGAAATATGACCCCTGCGAGGAAAACGATTGGCTCCGCTGGCGTTATCTTAGAGCGTCAATTATTTACTACGCAAGCTTGGAATCTTATGTAAATTTGCTCATTGCCGACACACTCAGAGGAGTTTTTGGGCTCAGCCAAGCAGCGGAGGAGTTTCAAAAAGACCGCACAATAAGACTTCATGCTAAGATTGACAAAATCTATCCCAACATTGTTGGAAGGTCAATCAACCCTAGTTGGTCTAGTGTTAGCAATTTTGACCTTATAAATGAAATAAGAAATCGATTATCGCATTATAAGGGCGGTGCAGCCATCTATAATGATAGCGACCCTTATGGCGTCACCTTGACGAATACTGAAAAGGGCGTTCAAATGGTGAGAATAGTAGTGAAAATGTTAAAAGGATTAACGAATGAAGCTTATCCCCCTTGGGTTGGCCAGCAAAAATCAAAGATAATCCGCTAACCCATTCGTTCCTTTTCCCTTAGAGCTATTTTCATCTTTCACGCTGGCTTTTTGAAGTAGGTTTTCCATCTGTTTGGCATACAAGGGTAGTATTCAGTGACATTTAGGCAACCATTTTGGAGGATTCAACACCAAGTAAAAAGGGTATAAAGTTTCGGTCAAGTATCAGGATTTGGTAAACGTCTGAGTGGAAAGCTGCTAACGGAGCATAATATTCAGAGTAACCCAATTTCATCTCTACAACATAACAATCAGAGAAATTGAAATCATAATTCCACTCTACCATCCGATAGTTTGATTGATTCTTGTAAAAGAATTTCATATTCCCAGAATTTTTGCTCCAGAATGAGCCATCAGCAGTGGAAAAGACTATTGTAATATTGTGCCAAGTTACACCTTCGGGTGCTGGACTGTTAAATATTCGAAATTCTGATTGCTCAGTAACGTCTGCGGTGTAATTGAACTCTATCGCTTTAGGGTACCCCTTGCCTTGTTGATTGTTATATCTTGTTTCGTAGTAGTTTATGACTTCTGAGTCGATGAAGTTTGCATAAGTGTACGCTAAGTATGTGCTTGGATTAAGGTATGCTTGCGGGTCGCTTGATCCATCAAATCTTTCCAAGGAAACAATTGCTGAATAGTTGAGGGATTCGGCGGCAGCAAGTGCTCTTTCTTCTTCATGGTTATCGAGGTTTCGAACTATGTTTTTTTCATATTTCTGGGCAATTTGAGGAATCTGCGGATTCAACAGTTCCCATATAAATATAGATGCGAAAGTCAGGACGAGTATGCAGCCCGTAAGTATCAACAGTGTTTTCTTAAGCAATTAGCTTGATAGCCCCAACTATACATTTAGTCTGATTCGCTATTAAAGGTAAGCTTTAGTGTATGATGTGTTTTTCGTGTTAAATGAAAAAAGGAAGGTTAAGCTGGTTTTTTGAATCAGAATACTCCATTATCATTTGTTACTAATGGATAGTCATTTGATATGCATTCAGCTTTTTCTTCATCTGTGATTGCTTTGACTGGAACCCAATTTGTCATTTCTTCATCGAATAGACTGATGTATTTTTCAGTGCTTCGACTGTCTTTATGTCCTAATATTTGCTTGACTTTTAGGAAATTGAGTCCTGAAAGTTTGTATTCTCGGCTTGCTTTGCGTCTTCTAAAATCATAGAGTTGTACTTGTTTAAGTTCAGGCATGCTATGTTTTTTGGCTAATCTGTTTCTCACATGCCTATATTCATCTGATAGGTTATCGGACGTTGTGTTGAAGATTATGCTTGTTGGATTTAGATTTCTTCGTTTAATGTATTCTTTGAGTAGTTCGATTGTGTCTGTTTTTAGTTTTCCTTCTCTTCCAACGGTGTGTTTTGCTCCTGTAAGCGACACTATTCCTGTTGTTATATCAACGTCTTGCACTTTTATCCAAGTTGTTTCTATGGGTCGTTCTCCTAAGTCTCTAAAGATTTTTAGTTTAACTTTCATTTCGAATCTTACGTGATTTATTATGAATAAAACGAGTTCTTCCTTGGGTGCTTTGCGTTTTTTATCATAGCGTTGACAAAAAGGTTGATTCCACGTTAAACCTAATGATTTAATGACTATTGCATAAGATTCGATTAGATTTTCTTTTCTTGCGTTTGAACATTGTTTGTTTGCTATGTATAGTTTTACTTCTTCAGGGTTGCTTGTGTTACAGTTTCTTTCTAAGTGTCTTAGTTCTTTGGATACTCGTTTAATGGTTGTTGGTTCGTATGCTTGTTTTTTCATCCAAAGCATTGTATTAGTTATGTTTAGTTTGCCTATTTCTTTGGGGTCTTGACTTGTCTGTAATTGCTCTAAAAGCTGTTTTACTAAGTGCTCGTTCATTGTTCATCTCTCCCAAAGGTAACGCTTAAGAGTCTGGAACGGTGTTTTTTCAGTCGGGGATGATGTCGCCGTCCCAGTCTGATTGGGAAAGATGACGAATTGAGATTAGACAGACCCCTTTAATTGTGCCTGTACAGAATGCTATTTATTGTTTTAGTGAATTCTTATCTGCTAATAGCTTGATACAAAAGGTAACTAGGTTTGCTTTGGAGATCTATCTTTTGGGAATTAAGTTAGGCATTCAATCATTTTGCTGCACGTGAAGCAACTTTCAGGTATCGGTACATTCTTTTCGCGTTTCTTTAGGTATCCCAATTTATATTGACAGGATATT
>DATGZD010000139.1:0-4313 GCA_035297385.1 Candidatus Sulfotelmatobacter sp.
AAAATTGGTGTGTAGGTGATAATGTCACCATTCTTTGCCGAATGGTTTAAATGTGGAAAGCTTAAGTATACAATGAAAATAGAGACATTGGAAGGGTTAATAATGAGCGAGATGACGACAGAAATTCTTGAGCAAAACCTAACAAAGATTGTACTAGTCAGACTTAAAGGTGGAAAAAGCTTGCGAGGAAGACTCAAGGGTTTCGATCAACACTTAAATCTTGTTTTAGAAGAAACTGAGGACACAACGAACCCTGAAAACATGAAGAAATTAGGTCTAATAATCGTTCGCGGAGACAACGTAGTCTTAATCTCTCCGCCGCCTAGGTGAACGCCGTGGGAAAAGGCACTCCCTCAATGGGGAAACGTACAGGCAAAGTTGTTCACATCAAATGCCGAAGATGTGGAAGAAGATCATACCACGTTCGTAACAAACGATGCGCTGCCTGCGGTTACGGCGAAACTACAAAGATAAGAGAGTATAGTTGGCAGAGAAAAACCCTTCAAAGACAAAGAATACTCTAAACTAAATATTTCCTTTTTTGCTCTTCATCTCATTATTTTGGATATCAACGTATTATTTCCCTAATGTAAACTAAACAATACTAATTGTTTATTGCTTGCAGAGCTAAAATGCTGCCTGCTCTTATGGAGAGCATACTTCAAAGATAAACAAATGGTTAAAAGAAATGAAAGAGTTTGATTTAGGTTGCTGCGCCGTAGTATCCTTTATCAATTTTTACGAAGATTAAAGGTCCTTTGCTCTGTGCCATATCTCTGCTTTTTCGAAGAGCATTGTTAACGGCAAGTAGCACTCTTTCTTTATCACTCAAGTATTGTACCCGTTTTTCTCCTAATTCCATCTTTAACAAGTTTTCGGCAAGGATCTCTGTGCCACAAATCTCACCATTCTTGATTAGCGTGAAAGCTATCAATTCTTTAATCTCTTGTTTCTCCTCTAATTTTCTCCATAATGGCTCAGCATTATTGATAGTCTTTGAGACTTTGCACCATTTTTGAGCACTTTCTTCACCGATTAGCAGTTTTACACGTTCTTTCCATTTCTTAAACCAAACACCAACCCACACGTTCAAGAATTCTTCCAGTTCTACACGATCATTTCTGTAAAGCTGCTCTAATCTATCGGCTAATTCGAGTTGACCAGTCTCTTTGCCCATTAAGCCCCAATGGAACTTAACGTAGTTAGTGAAATCTTCACAGGCAACCTGTAAGACTTTACGGTCTGAGCCAAGGATATCCAAGGCCGAATCTGATTCTTTCAGTTTTTCTCCTACCATAATCTCTATGAAATTCATCTGAGTCCGCCTTTGAAGCCGCTCTCCAATCTATATCATTGGATGAGGCTTTTAATAAGCTTTATTTTGCGAAGGCGATATAACTGGTTTAGGCGGTTTCTGGCAATATTCCAATTGCTGGAATATTTATCAATCAGTAAAATCTAGAAACCCAGGTAATTTTGAGACATCTTTTAGGATTAAATCCGGGTTTTCTTTTATTAACTCATCACAAGTGAAGAGGCCTGTCAAGACGGCAACGGTTTTTGTGCCTGCGGCTTTTCCACAACGAATATCTGCAACAGAATCTCCAACCATTAAACAATCACACATGTGTACATCCAGCTTCTTTACTGCTCTTATAAGTGCTTCAGGGTTAGGTTTTGGTTTTTCAGTATCCAAAGCAGTAACAAAGTAAGTGAAGAATTGAGCTAAACTGAACTGCGACAATTCATCAATTACACTCTGTCTTGGAACGTAGCGCATCGTTATCAAAGCCAATTTAGCCCGCTTTGAAAGTAAAGCTAAGGTTGCTTGAGTGCTTGGAAACGGTTTTGTTTTAGATTTCGCCACGGAATAATATGCCTGTAAGTAAATATCCAAAAACTGTTGAACCTTGTCTCCAACTAAATCGTTTATTGCCAGACACTGTTCGAGCCTCCTTGGGATCTCCAATGCCACCCAATTCTCAAGCGGTTTCTTGCCAAGAGTAGTAAAAGCGATTCTTGCAGCTTCCAAATACGCAGGCTTAGAGTCAACAATTGTTCCATCTAAATCAAAGAATATACCTTTAGCTTTAAGTTTCAGACTCAATGAAAACTCGACCTATCGGTGCAATCTTTAGCTTTGTACGTATCTTTGTAAATAAGCATTCTTAGTAAAAACTGTATGTCATATTGTTTTGATACAGTACGAATTTCGAACTCTGATTGTCATGAAATACTAATTGAGCGTAGCAAAACTTTAATGATAGAAAAACCACTATGAACCCGATTTGCGGGTGATTGGACCTCCACCCGTTCCGCAAAAAACGACCCCGGTGTAGGAGGAAAAATCAGTGAAGATAAAAAGTAAAGATTTAGCTCTGATTACAGTTTATGCTGCGCTTTATGCAGCACTAGTAATTGTTCTAGGAGGTTTTTCCTATGGACCTATCCAGATACGGATTGCAGATTCAATGGTTGCGGCTATACCTTTGCTTGGATTTGCCGGTGTTTTAGGTCATACATTAGGAGTATTTACTGCTAATATTTTCTCTACGGCTGGACCTATTGATTTACTTAACACAGTACCATCTTTTATCATGTCCATTGCCGTCTATTATGTCTACAGAAAAACTAAGAATGATTATACAGTTGTTGGAACATGTTCCGCATACTCTATTGTTTTGGGTTTAACGGTTGGATGGATGCTAGCTTATCTTCTAATTCTGCCATTATTCCTTACAATTGTGTATGTAATTATTGGCAACCTAATTGCAACTGTGCTTATAGGATGGCCACTGTTTAAGTTACTAAAGAGAACGGGCATGTTTCAAAAATGGTTTCCAGATTATAGCGCGCGCGATCATAGAGTTGCAAGATAACGCTTGAACATGGAAAAACAGTTGAAAAGATTTTAGGAGATGAAATTTTGAAAGAAGGAAACAAATGTGTTGTTGTTCTTAGTGGTGGACCAGACTCTGCAACAGTTGCGTATTGGGTTAAGAAACAAGGTTATGATGCTTATGCGATCTCCTTTAAGTATGGTCAGATTGCTGTCAAAGAAGTCGAGTATGCCCATAAGATTGCAGAGAAATTGCACATCCCTCTCAAAATTGTTGACCTTTCAGCACTTAAAGGTGTGTTTGGCGACGTTACTTCGTTATGTAATCAGAGTATTCCTATGACATCTGACTTCAGCAGTCCCATAATTGTTCCTTTTAGAAACGCCATATTCCTCTCCATCGCTGTGTCCTACGCTTCTTCAATCTATGCTAACAAGATATTCTATGGTGCACACGGTTCTGATGAAACATTCTATCCTGACTGTCGACGTGAATTCTACAAGGCTTACGAGAAAGCAGCGTGTCTTGGAACAGGTTCAGAGATTAGTATTGAAGCGCCATTCAGTGATAGATCTAAATCTGGAATCATAAAAATAGCTGTTGAATTAGGTGTTACTTTCAATCTTACTTGGTCATGTTACCGCAACGGCATAAAGCATTGTGGAAAATGTGAATCCTGTATAAACCGGAAAAAAGCTTTTGCTGAAGCAGGCATTCCTGACCCAACCGAATATGAAGTACAATCCTTTGAATTGATAGACCATAGGCTTAATTCTTAGAAAAAGATTTTTCACTTATGTTTCAGGTTCGAAGGATGCATGTAGAAGATTTTCCATTCGCTGTACAACTTGCGAACACTATGGACTGGAATATGAGTGAATATGATTTCAAGTTCAATCAAAGCCTTGAGCCTGATGGATGTTTCATACTATTACACAATCATGAACGCGTAGGTATTGCAACCTGCATCAACTATGGAAAGATTGGCTGGTTTGGCAATCTAGTCGTGGAAACCAAATACAGAGGGAAGGGTGCAGGATCTTTTCTCGTAAACCATGCTGTTGAATATTTAAGAAATAAAGGCGTGGAAGCAGTCGGGATTTATGCTTACAAACATTTGCTCAAGTTTTATGGAGATATTGGTTTCAAGGCTCAAGATGAATTCGGGCTGTTTAGTGGGCAAATAACTAAGGTTACGCCTCAAGATGGTGTGCAGCAGGCGCATAGGAGAGATATTATGCCATTGATCGAATTTGATAGACAATGTTTTGGATGGAACAGACAAAAGTTAATTGAAGCTATTCTTTGCCCAGAAACAAATGTATCCTATTACTACACAAGCAGCGGCAAGATAATTGGTTTTGTGATGGCTAAAGTATATGATGAAATGGCAGAGATAGGACCATTGGTATCTTATCCAAACCCTGAAGTTGCTGCAAAACTTGTTAGTCAAGTGCTTTATCATCTGAAGGG
>DATGZD010000140.1:0-1980 GCA_035297385.1 Candidatus Sulfotelmatobacter sp.
GTAACCTCCGGCGGCGTAATTTTAGAAAAAAAGAAAAAAAAGAAGAACTGAAGCGAAAGACGAAACCAAAAACATAATTGCAATATGGCCATTTAGAAACTGAAGCTGGATATGTCCAAAAGTTGACTGGATACCTCACCCCGGCCACTTTTTGGATGACTTCCCAGCCTTGGCGATGCTGATAGCTTGGCATTTTATTGTACTTCCTACATGTTAAGGTTACGATTACTAAATACGTAAGGTAACGTTGTTTTAGTGTCTTTATGGCCTAAGAAGCGTTCAAAGACAACCCAATCTTGAACTAAACACGCCAAATTAATTTCGCCTTAAAACTATGTTACAGCAAATAAATAAAAGAAATCTGGTACCTTCAAAGAACAGTGTCTGAAATCTGACATATCAAACAATATGGGGGTGGCGAGCCTATATTATTTCTAATGTTTTGGTCAAAAAACTTACTAAGATTTAATGAAAAAAGGGAAAAAAATTAAGAACATGGACAAATTATTACCCACATCATAGCGTGCTATATGCAAAAAAAGAGGGGGTAATTAGTAGAGTTTCATTGTTTTTAATCGTTTTCTAAGCAACAATGCACCACTGAAGGCAGTTAAGCTTGTTATGGCAATGAAGAATTCTATTTGTGCAGGAAATTCTGGAATAACAGGAATCAACAGTCCACTTGTGGACACCACCAAATAGGGTATGAAGGTGGTTGAGCTGCTGGCTGTGACGTTCAATGAAGGAATTCTGATAGTACCATTGGATGATGCGTAAACTAACGCGTAGGTGTTTTGAACCCATCCAGATGGCAGCGTACTGTTTGACGCAGAAATCGCTAGTCCCGTGCCGTTTGCATCAATGTCCAAGTGAAACGCTGGCATAGTAAATGTAGCTGAAAAGTTTGTTCGTGGAAAATCTGCAACTGGCAACGTCACGTTTCTCGGTGTAGTTGGGTTAAAGTCAGCAGTTAAACGTGTACCGTTGCGTCGAACTACAAGTTCGGTAGCGTTCACTTGGAACTGGTTGTTGATAGTAATGTTATTGCCTACTTGGGTGTAGTAAGCGGTTCCATTCCTTAATCGTCTTGCCCAAGCGACATAATCGTTGTTGTTATTTGTTACAAAGCTTGCTTGAGCTGTCCCATTGAAACCTGTCGCGGTCAGATTTACTGAGAGGAATTCATAGGGGAATCCCATGGTTGCTTGCTCGGAATGAGTCACTGCTATTACCATTCGCGTAATGCCACCAGTCCGTGGAATGTCTACTCTAAATGCCCCGTAGCCATTCCAGAGGTCCGCTGTCTTTGTTACATTAGCTGGGACTACAATTCCTGTAGGTGCATAGCCTCGATGAACAGAGAATTCTGAAAGGAAATTAGTTCTTCCTGAGATCGTGTAATTATTCCATGAGGGAGCGTTAAAAGTAAAGTTAGCTGGGTAAAATGCACCTGCTCTGTATTCAATCCAGCCTGAAGGATTAGTTGTAGTTGTATTATAAAGTGTCAAGTTACGAACACCTACCCAATCTACATGAAAAGCAGGAATAGTCCAAGTAGCACTAAAGTTGCCACGAGGGAAATCTGTTGCTGGAAGAGTAAGGTTGATTGTCGACAGAGGATTAAAATCTAATGATAAGTTACTACCGTTTCTTTGAACTCTCAATTCATTCGGATTAACTATCAGAATGTTGTTAATCGTTTCTGTTCCGTTAATGTTTGTGTATGTGGATGTTCCGTTTTTTACAGCCTTTCGCCAAGCTATGTCACTTGCATTCGTGTTGGTTGTGATATATGCCATGAGGGTTTTAGATGTGAGGTTGGATGCTATGGTGAAACCAAGGACATCGTAGTTGTCTATGGTTGATGATTTGTCTTGGTGTGTTGGAGCAAGGCTTATTGATGTTATGTTGTCGATGTTTGGAATAGTTACGTTAGCAGATGCCACCGCACTACTGTACTCTATGAATTGAGTTGGTGTA
>DATGZD010000141.1:0-34466 GCA_035297385.1 Candidatus Sulfotelmatobacter sp.
TTAATGATAGTTTTGGGTGTTATACTATGTTGTTCGTTAAACCGCGTCTGGAATTTTCTTCGATAAGTAGTAATTTCTATAGCCCGTCTAATCGACTGTGTTTCAATATCTGCATACAGGATTACTTTACCATTTACATTCCTTGCTGCTCTGCCAATAGTCTGGATTAAGCTCCGCTCATCTCTTAGGAAGCCTTCTTTATCAGCATCCAAAATGAATATGGTTGCAACCTCTGGAAGGTCTAAGCCTTCTCGTAACAAGTTAATACCAACTAGAATGTTGAATTCTCCTGCACGTAATTGTCGCACTAATTCGATTCTATCTAAGCTTTCGATTTCAGAATGTAAATATCGAACTCGAAAACCTTCTTTGACTAAATAATCCGTTAAATCTTCCGCCATTCTTTTTGTAAGCGTCGTTATGAGAACTCGATCGCCTCGTTCAATGGTTTTCTTAGCTTCCTGCATTAGATGTTGCATTTGTCCTTGAATTGGATGCACTTCAACTATTGGATCAAGTAAGCCTGTCGGCCGCGTGATTAATTCAACGGGTGGACCACTTTTTTCGACTTCATATTCTGCTGGAGTTGCAGAAACAAAGAGTGTTTTGCCCATTTTTTGTTCGAATTCTTCAAACTTCAGTGGACGATTATCATACGCACAGGGTAGACGAAAGCCAAAATCAACGAGATTCTTTTTTCGTGTATAATCGCCGTTGAACATGGCATGAGCTTGAGGTAATGTTTGATGGCTCTCATCTATTATTAATAGATAGTCTTTGGGAAAATAATCCATTAACACAAACGGTGGCTGACCGACGTTGCGCCCATCAAAGTGTCGGCTGTAGTTCTCGATTCCTGCACAATACCCCATTTCTTCAAGCATTTCTAAATCATAATTTGTTCTCTGCTTCAAACGTTGAGCTTCAAGTGAAGGCAGCTCGGGTAATCGTAATTCTAATTCTTTTCTTATCTGTTCAAGAGCTCTTTTTTGCTTATCTTCAGGAACCACATATTGTCTAGCCGGATAGAGAGTGAATTTGTCAACTGAGATTTTAGTGTCGGCTGTTAAGGAATCAATTTCTTTTATTCGTTTAATCACGTTGCCTTCCAATTCTATCCGTAAGATATTATCCTCATAGGCTGGCACAATATCTATTACATCGCCACGTACACGGAATCTCCCTGATTCAAGTGCTTGATCATTCCGTTCATACTGAATAGCTATCAATGCTTGCAGCAGATCTCTGCGTGCAAATACTTTTCCAACTGTTAATTCTATGGCTAGAGTTTTGAAATCTTCAGGATTACCAATGTTATAGATGCAGCTTATGCTGGCGACGATTATCGTATCATTACGGCTAACAACGCTCGAGATTGCTTGCATTCGCATTTTTTCTATCTGTTCGTTTACGCTCGAATCTTTCTCGATGTACATATCCTTGGTTGGCAAGTAGGATTCAGGCTGATAATAATCGTAAAATGAGATGAAATATTCAACTCGATTGTTGGGGAAAAGTTGTTTTAGCTCGGTATAAAGTTGGGCTGCCAACGTTTTGTTATGTGCAATAATCAAAGTGGGTTTTTGCAGTCTGTTAATTAGATTTGCCATTACGAAGGTTTTGCCGCTACCAGTAATGCCGAGGAGTGTTTGCTTCTCTTTTCTTTCGTAATTCTTTACCAGCTGTTCTACAGCTTCTTCTTGTCCGGGTGACATTATATATGGTGCTATTAATTGAAACTGCATTTTTTTCCTCGAAATAGGAATTAATCATAAAAACGGCTTCTTAACACCTTATAAGGGTTCTCGGAAAGATTTGTTGATTTCTTGATTCAAAAAGACAATTTCAAGAACGGCAATCAATGAATGCAAATACTAAATACAATGTGCGAAAGTGGCGCGGGATGTGGGATTTGAACCCACGCGGCCTTTCGACCACAGACTTAGCAGGCCTGCCCCATACCAGGCTTGGGCAATCCCGCACATCATATACAGATGGGATACTCAATATATTCATGCATTTTTATTCTTTGCTTTTCTATACAACTATTCATGAACACATAAATTGGAATAGCTTATAATCCGCAATCACAAAAAAGACAAGCCTAAGGAAGTCCAAATCTTGCAGGATACTCCGAAAAAGCATCTGCGATTACTTGCCACATGTCACGGAATGAATCACATTTATCAACTTCTACCGCCCGTAATCTTGCCTGTATTAACATTGGAATTTGGAATCTTTAGCGGTGGATTCCTTCTATGGAGCTTCGTACTATCATACTCACTTTTACCAGCACTATCAGGTTACCTTTCATTATACGTTGGCAGACGGAACCTTATAACAGCTGGTTTTATTATGATTGCATTATCGTTAGCAACAATCGGCTTAACAAGCAACATAGTTGTATTAGCCATACTCTTCTTCATTGCAGGAGTAGGTGGAAGCATTTATCATCCACTTGGTTCACCAATTCTTGCTGAAGCCTACCCTCTTAGTAGAGGAAGAACGTTAGGCTTACACCAGACAGGTGGAGCAATAGGCTCCTTCATTGGACCTTTCATTACAGGTTTAATGGTTTCCGGTCTGGGCTGGCGACCAACATTAGTGTTATTTGCCATACCCGGCTTGATACTAGCTGCTGCGTTATGGTTCTCCATAAGCCCAAAGCAAACAGACCCTAATCAGCAAGAGAAAAATGGAATCAGACTTTTGGACCTAAGAATGTACGCGCCCGCCTTCTTGTTCATGGTTGCTGCTTTCATTTATGTATTAGGACAACGTGGAACAGATGTTTTTGCAAATCAATATTTCACGTTTAGAGGAATAGATATTGCATTAGCTTCATTACTATTCTCGATGTTAAAGCTTGCAGGCTTATTCAGCGCACCCATATGTGGCAGATTATCAGATAAATATGGACGAAAAATAGTCCTTATCGTTCTTGTCGTTGTTGAGTCTCTTTCTCTCTTTACAATTACCATTTCGCCAGTGTTAATTCTTGCAATTCCTTGCATTATCTTTGGTTTCGCTTCCTTCGGACTGTTAGGTGTGGGTGAAGCTTTGCTCGCTGATATAACTCCTAAGAAAGAGCGGCCTGCCTTTTTTGGTATAAATCAAACCCTAAGTTTTTCTCCTCAAATCTTTCTGCTTCCCTTATTGTTTGGCTTAACAGGCTATTTTGGCTACAATTCAGGCTTTATCCTATTAAGTATCCTTATGCCCATTAGCATTCCAATTCTGCTTCTGGTTAGAGCAAAAAATGGTCAACAATCTAGGGAAAAGAAGTTTTAATGTTCATGTTAACATACTTTTTATTCTTACAAAACATACATGAAAGCATTCGGTGGAGCAGTTTTGACGTTGCCTTCATTGAGTAGAACTGTGAAACGGACATGTGATAACCTTAGAGATGGTGCAACAAGGCAAATAACGGATTATGAAAGAAGATTCTCAGGCTTCTCAAACCTATATGAGGATTTGCTTGCCAACCTCATACGAACAGGCTGTAACCCGGATGAAGCTTGGGAAACTGCACAAGAATTTTTTGGCACTGGAAATGTTCGTTTTGCCGCAATCGATGGCACAATGTATTCTCGACCTTTATTTGATATGGTTATTTTCTTTGGAGGCGCATATGCTTCCACAGGGTCAGTATCGTTCATAAAAAACTCAATGCCAAGAATTGAATATGATTCTAAAACGCTGGAACAAGGTTTAGGTTTATCGAGTGTAGTGCCCGTTTATGTTAATGAAATTCCTGATATTGACCAATCGTTCTCTTCACCTTTGCAACCAAGCGAAATTAACCCTGGAAAATCATTAACGGATGAAGAGGTAGCAAACAATTCCCTAATTGCTAATAGTATCATGACTTTTGCAGAGTATTACTTAGCCTATCGACTTGCCACTGACGAACATTGTCAAAATCGTATAATTCTGATGGATAGAAGCTTAGCGATGGATAGAGCCATCTTGCTCTACGAAACGAGAAAAACAGAGTTTTGGGAAGCAAAAAGTAGTCTTTTAGGGTTCAAAATCAGTGAAAATGATTACCCTATAAATCAGGTTGACTTAGCAATTGCTCGACAACATGTTTTTAATGCAAACGCTGGGTTGCCACCGCCCAGAGCAGGCTATCTACGCTATGCTATAATACGTTTGCTTGAGACAAGTGAAGCCCTCACAACAAGCATGATATTAACAGCACTCAACATAACGGATGAAAAAAGAACACATAGAATTGAGCTAGCGTTAAGGAACCTTAAAGAAAGACAAATCCTTAACGAGTCAAAAGGATTGTACAGCCTAAACCCCAAGTACATTACAAGTTGGAAGCGGATGGAAAAAATCGCGATGATCTTGGGTGAAAGACTTTTCTTTGAAAACGCTGTTAACACAAAAACAGAGAACATTAGTTCAATGAGAATTATAGTTGAAGGTAAAGAACATTGGCTAACAACGCTGGACATTTCTTTCCTCACGCTTATCACGTTGCAGATGCTCATGGAGGAATGTTGGAAACATCAAATTCTCTTAATCGGTGTCACGAAGGATACTGCGGCAAGGGATTTTAAGCGACAACTAATCCCAATTATGAGCTGCAATAATCTGCTTAAGACGCAGGTTAATAGTGAAGATCTGCGGGAATTACCAAACACGGATCGAATGATCCTACAGTCAGCTAGCATCTTCAACTCGGATCAAATTAAGCCGCCTTGGAGTTTAATTGAGTATGATTCAGCGTTTAGGAGTATCTTGCCCGATGAACACAATAGAGAAGGATACATTTCTGGCGCAATAAAGAATAAGATTAGTTTAGAGAGAGCTTTTCTGAAGACTTATGTCCAATTGAATGTAGCAAAATCTGACCGAATGCTACGAAGCAACGTGCTATTAGTTGATAGATTAGCATATCCTGAGTATGATGCGAAACCTGAGAGTTTAGTTCCGTTTTGGAATGAATTAAGCGATGGAACAAGAGAACCTGTTGAGGTGCTGCTCTTCAGGGATAATTCTGTGCCCAATAAACTGCAAAATCTAATGATGACGGTATTAGTGTCTATGACACCTGCGAATATTCCTGAGGCTTTTGGGCACAATAAACCGTTATTTATCGCAGATAAGATCGCTAAATGGAATTATAGTCAATTCAAATCTGTTGTTGATACAACTGCAAGGTGGATTTTGAATAATCATAAATTGCGTAAGTTCATATTCTACATGAGCACATTCAGGGAGAGGAGGAGCCAGATTGAGCAAACCAGACGAGAAAGAGTTTAACAATCATTGTTTCACCAGTTTTGATGGAAAACTTAATGCCCGATTAGCAGCGGTCATGCCACGATTCTCCAGTGGTGGAAGCGATTCGACTGTTACTGGAACGACTGCTCGTTATCAATGTCGTGTAAAAATTGAGTACCAAAAAGATTTGATGAGTTTACTTGAAGAAGGCATGCTTCTTGCAGTCAAAAACTTTAAACATCCAGCTATTGGTGAAGAACGTTACACGTTGATGGAGATCAGTCGTGTCTGGCCTGAACACTTTGGTCTCCGTGGTTTGAGTGATCATGGATATTATCCAATGCAATTCGAAATTATTGAGCAATCAGAGGAGGATTGGCAGACAGATGATACCTCAACCATGATGATTCAAATCGATGCCATTCCGATAAACTATGATTTGATACTGAATGAGGATCATCAGTGTAGATTTGTGAAGGGTTTCTCGTATCCGGTTGTTGGAAGTCCAATCTACATCTTGAATAGTGAAATGATTAACCGTATGTATAATCAGAAAATTATGGAACGATTAGGTGTTAGCTTAACTCGAACCTCGACAGATGCCCGTGTAGATCCGCGATTGGGCTTAGTTAAGATGTTTGAGGCTAGCGATGTATCGATTCCAATTTATGTGGATTTCGAAAAGCTGATACGTTACCATTTTGGTGTCTTTGCATTCACAGGCGGTGGCAAAAGTAACTTAATGAGTAATGTTTTGAGACGTATTTTGTTACATACGGCGGATACGAAAGTAGTGATTTTTGACATAAGTTGTGAGTATACTTTTCTATTGCTTGATGTGCTTGCTGACCCAAGAATCAATGCTAAACTAGTTTTGGAAAACCGAATTGATGGCTTAGAACAATTTTTTAACTCCGTCGTTAAACCTAGAGAATATGAGATGGATGAACGAACGAAACAAGGTTTGCAGGCAATCATGGAACAGCACAAATTGTCGTATTACACTAAACCGAAGCAGAAAATTCCAACGTATGTAGGCTTCTTGGATGAGTTGGATGAGCAAAGAAAAGATACTGTGGGTAAACCACATTATCAGAATGCAGTTGATGCTATTCATGATGCCGTGCGTGATTGGATTGACGAACATAGTTTAATTGAGAATCAAGAAGTAAGTGAAGATTTCGTTAATTACATTAGCGGCATTGCCACGGAGACTGTTGAAAGGTTTAAAGTTCATGACAAAAGCGGCTTATATGCTTGGGCAACAACAAGAAACACGCTTCTGGACTTATTCAGAAAACACAGTACCAAAGACACACAAGATACAAGAGCTTTGACTGTGGAGAGAATACGAAACCTATTAGAGGAAACCCCAACAAAACTTGTAGTAATCTCAATAAGTGATCCTTTTAGCATAAAAGAATTAGCCATAAACCTAACACAGGACATGCTTGTTAGACGAAAACGTAGATTCACAGTGAAACCTTGCATCCTCGTGGTATTCGATGAGGCACAAGAATTTATCAGTACTCGAGAAGGCGGCATAGAGGGTAAATGTAGTCAACATGTAGAAACCTTACTCCGTCAAGGACGCAAATATGGATTGGGTGTCTGCCTGGCAACGCAACGTATCGCCTACCTGAACACGAATGCGTTGCAGCAGTTGCACACTTATTTTGTTGGTACTTTACCACGACCCTATGACCGTATGTTAGTGAGTGAGACCTTCATGATCGATAAAGGCATCTTAGAGAAGACGCTGGAGTTTGCTCCTGGTGAATGGCTCCTAAGCAGTTACATCGCAACAGGCATTGAAAATGTGCCTATATTCATAAAAGCAGATAACGCTGAAAAAGAAGTTGAAAAATATTTATCCAATAATCACGGCGGTCGGCTTTGAGTATTGAGCTTCCAGAAGCCTATATTCTTGCCAAACAGATGAATAAAGAACTTCCAAGAAAAGAAATAATAGACTTCAAACTTCAAAATCATGAAAAACTTCAAAAATTGGGCTTCATAAACAAGGATTCTTCTATCTTCAACGAATTACGTGGCAGTACAATAGAAACTGTAATTTCCAGAGGTAATGTAATATGCCTAAAACTTAATCATGGAATGAATTTGATTCTGGCACCTGAATATGGTGGCATCATCCTGTACAGTCCTGAAAAGAGTGATGTTCCTGCTAAATTTCATCTTAGCCTTGCCTTTACCGATAACTCTCACTTAAGTGTTGTTTTAACTGGTATGGGTGTCATTCAAGCATTCAAAGATGAAAACCTTGAGAAAAGCTACGTTTATAGACGTGATTTTTCTGAAACAATCTCTCCGATTGATGATGCAAGGTTTACACTCGAGAACTTTTCAAAAGAGTTGATCGACAGAACTGTAAATATTAAGACTGTACTTGTCGGCAAAGATGCCATTTTGGTAGGCTTAAGCAACAATATATTTCAAGACATTCTTTATCGTGCCATGATTCATCCGAAGAAAAAAGCCTCCGACCTAGATGAAGAGCGACGTAGTATGCTTTACAATGTGATTAAGTCTGTGGTTCAAGAACGTATCAAGTTAGGTGGAAAATTTCAATGCATGGATCTTTACGGAAACCAAGGGAGTTATATTCCTGCAATGGGGTCAAATATGAAAGACAAAATATGCACAATTTGTGGCACAGGAATTGAGAAGATTAGTTTGGGTGGAGGACAAATATACTTTTGTCCTAAATGTCAAAGATAGTGTTTTAAAAAGAAAGGAATTTTTTGGGGGATACTGGTTAAGTTGGTTCACATTTCTTAAGCAGCTGTTCCCATTTTTCATCAGTCATCTGCTGAATCTTATCCAGTACTTTCTTGTTTTGTGGTGTGAACAGGTGCCTGTATCTTCCTTGACCTTTCAAGTAATCTGTCACTGACTTCTTTTTCTGTGGTGCAAGTGCAATCAATTTGCTGGGCGTTGATAATGTTCTTTTACCGTTTACCGCTTCCCAGACTGGAAACACACACGATTCAACGGCAAGTTTTGCATACTCCATTGTCTTTGCTGGGTCACTTCGCCAGCCTCGTGGACAGGGAGAAAAAACATGCAAGAATGCAGGCCCCTCAACTTCTAGACCTTTTCGTACTTTTGTTAATAAGTCACGCCAGTAGTATTCTGAAGCAGTAGCCACGTATTCTAAATCATGCGCCAGTATTATTTCTGTGATAGGTTTTTTTGCTTCCACTTTGCCAGGTATTACTGTGCCTGCAGGAGTTGTAGTTGTTGCAGCACCCATTGGTGTTCCGCCACTACGTTGAATTCCTGTGTTCATGTAACCCTCGTTATCGTAGAGTATGAAGAGGAAATCGTGTCCACGTTCAATAGCGCCAGATAGTGCCTGTAAACCAATGTCATAGGTTCCTCCATCACCTGCTATGGCGATGATGTCTACATGTTCATTTTTTATTCTACCTTTTTTACGCATTGCTTTCAATGCCGCATCGATTCCTGAAGCGTTTGCAGCCGAAGTCTCGAAAGCGGTATGTAACCAAGGTAACGCCCATGAAGTGTACGGATAGATTGATGAAACAATCTCCATGCAACCTGTAGCTTCAGTTACTATTGTTGGTCCACGAGTAGCTTTCATCATTAACCGTAACGCTGCTGCTGGACCACAACCTGCACAAGCTCTGTGTCCTGAAAGGAATAAATCAGGTTTCTCAGCAATATCTTTAGTCGTGAATTTCCATTCTTGATTTGTTGTTGTCATTCTCTCAACCCCATATACGTAACGGTTGTTCCAATTTTTCCTGTTTTCAATATTCGAAGTAGATCCTCGTACACCCGACGTAATTCACGTGGGCTTGAATCTCTTCCACCTAACCCATAGATATAATCCACAATAGGTGGGTGTGTTTTGGAATCGTACATTACATGGCGGATTTCATGGAAGACTGCTCCACCTTCACCACCATAACTAACGCTTTTATCCATCACTGCTATGGCTTTCACGTTTTCCAATGCACTTCGAAGTGCTTCGACAGGTAAAGGTCTAAACGTACGCAGTCGCAATAAGCCCACTTTTAAATTTTCGTTTCTCATTTCATCAACTATTGTTTTTAATGTTCCACAAGTCGAGCCTATACAGACAATTGTAACATCTGCATCGTCAAGCTTATACTTCTCAACTAAACCATCACCATAACGTCGGTCAGTTATCTTGGCAAATTCGTCGTTGATTTCTTGAATCTTAACTAAAGCGTTCTTCATTGCTTCTTCTTGTTGACGTTTAAACTCGAAATAGTAATTCGGCATAGCCATTGGACCCATAGTCATCGGGTTTGCAGGGTCAAGCTTGAAAGGCACGGTTTTTCCTTCATGAGTCAGTACGTCAAAGAATTCACGTATTCCAACGAATTCTTTGACTGTATCATCGGGCAAAACTCTTACGTTCTCAAGTGTATGGCTTAATGTAAAACCATCCAAGCCTATTATTATTGGCAACATAACATTAGTGTTCTCTGCTATCCTGAACGCCTGAATAATTGTATCGTACGCTTCTTGTGCATTCTCAACATAGATGTGAATCCAACTGCTGTCTCTTTCTGCCATACTATCCGATTGGTCGCCATGAATATTTAGTGGTGCAGATAATGCACGATTTGCAATCGCCATTACAACTGGTGTTCGTAAACCTGAAGCAACTGATAACATTTCATGCATTAGAGCTAATCCAGCTGAAGCGCTTGCCGTAAAAGTCCTTGCGCCAGTCGCTGAAGCTGCAATACAAGCAGCCATAGCGCTATGCTCAGATTCTGTGCAGACAAATTCTGTCTGAACCTCTCCGTTTGCCACGTACTCACTGTATTTTTCAACTATGATAGTTTGAGGAGTAATCGGATATGCTGCAACCACATCTACGTCAGATTGTTTAGCGGCATAAGCTACTGCTTCATCTCCGTTTAATGCCAACATTTCTTGTTTAACTGATTCTGTCATTTCTTTTTTTACTCCTGCTCTATAGTCATTTTAATTGCCTTCGTAGGACATTCATTGGCACATATTCCGCAACCTTTGCAAAATTCAGGGTCAATCTCTATTTTGCCCATATCAGGGCGAAAACGAATTGCACCCTCAGGACAATGCATCACACACGTCAAACACAATGTACATTTTTCCAGCTCTCTTACGGGCGTATATGTTTTCCAATCACCTGTCATGAAGCCTACACTAGATTTTGAACACACAGCTGCAGGTGAAAGCTCTTTCCAACCTTTTTCTTTACTCATTCTGATTCCGCCTCCTCGTAAGCGTGCCTTATTACAGCAAAATTCTTCTCCGCTAAATCTGCTCTGAATCGTTGCTTAACTGTTTTTTCGATTCCAGCCATGGAGACTACAGATGTAGCCTTAGCAACGGCACCTAACATAGCGGTGTTTGTGATGGGTGAGCCCAGATATTTTAATGCTATTTCAGTGGCAGGAATCGTCCAGACTTTTCCTTTGGTTATTCTTAGGCTCTCTCTAAGCTTAGTGGGTGAATCTGCAGAATTAATGACGATTACATCCTCATCTTGATCGATTCCTGATGCAACAGGTACGCTTTTCAGTAATGTAGAATCTAAGACTACGACGACATCGGGGTTATAGATTGAACAATGGATTCTGATTGGTTCATTGCTAATTCGTGTGAAAGCAGTCACGGGTGCACCCATGCGTTCAGGGCCAAATTCAGGAAAAGATTGAATAAATTTTCCTTCAGAAAGAGCAGTACGGGCAAGTAATTCGCTTGCTGTCCATGCTCCTTGACCGCCTCTACCGTGCCATCTAAATTCTAGAACATTCTTCAATTAAGCTTCTCCCCACTTCTCGTGGTTTTGCAATCTAATTGAAGATTACCTTGATATATATTTCTGTATATTCAAAGAAAGTTGAACAAGTCAGAACTTGATATTTAAGTAGTATTGTCATAACAAGCGACAAGTTTTGGGCACGATTTCTAGTCATTGTTGACGGCAATAAAGTTATATCGATCATAATTCATAAAAAGGGAATATTCTCAATTTCCAAGTTCGACAGGTGAAGGATTAGTGGGTGCCGAAATAGTTCTCACCAGTGACAGGACATTGATGAGCAATTATCATAACAATGAATTCTTAGGCTTCGGTACGTGTGCTCCACCAAATTTTATTCCCGACTGGTTCTACAGGTTTCTATTCTTTCCACCGGTAAAATCATACCGTGGTCTTACATTGGAAGCGCCTTATGGATTAAGGAAGATAGAAGCAAAACTGTTAGAAGAAAACTTCGAGGTCGTTACTGTTAAGCCCAACAAACTTGCCGAATTCAGTATTGACGCTAAAATAATCGGTATTCACACGATGGACCCCTTTGGCATTGGACCAGCATCCAGCACTTTAGCAGCTATCTTAAAGAAAGACCCCTTTTTGGCCCAACATTTTCGTAGGTTATTGGACAGCCAAGGTATCAGAAAGGCAAAAATGAATGGTGCAAAAGTGATCGTAGGCGGTCCAGGCGCTTGGCAATTTAATTATAGACCACAATTTGCTGAAGAACATGGAATAGATTGTGTTGTTGAGGGTGAGACAGAGAACATCATTGGAAACCTTTTTAGAAGTATCTTGAGGGGCGAAAATGTTCCTAAACATGTTGAAGTTAACGTCACGGATGCTCCTGCTATTACACAGATACCCGATATTGTTAATCCTTCAGTCAATGGGTTAGTTGAGGTTGGTCGTGGATGCTGCCGCGGGTGCGAGTTTTGCAATGTAACGTTGCGTCCTTTACGATGGTTTCCGTATGAGAAAGTGATTCGTGAGATGAACGTTAACCTTGCGGGAGGAATAAGACACTGCTGTCTACATGCTGAAGATGTGATGTTGTATGGTTCTAAGAATACTCTGCCTAATAGTGAAAAATTGTTAAGGCTTCATGAATTAGTCTTAAAGAAGGCCGGTGGTATAAGTTGGAGTCATTGTTCTTTAGGGGCTGTATCTTCGAACCCTAAACTCCTAGCGGATGTTTCTGAGCTTGTGCGGACAAAGCAAGATTGGTGGGGTGTTGAGATTGGGATTGAGACCGGTTCAGTTGAGATTGCAAAGAAGATTATGCCCGCAAAAGCGCATCCCTTTAAGGCTGAAGAATGGCCTGATGTTGTACGTAATGGTATGGGAATTATGCATGATAACATGTTGGTTCCTGCTTGTACGTTAATCGTTGGACTTCCAGAGGAGAAGCCAGATGACGTCCTTAAGACGATGGAGTTGCTTGATGATTTGAAGGATTGTAGAAGTTTAATCGTTCCATTATTCTTCGTTCCTTTGGGCAGACTGAAGGATGAAGATTGGTTTAAGACGGCTGAGATGACTGGATTACATAAGCAATTGCTGTTTCAATGTGCTGAGCATGATTTTCGATGGCTTGATGATCTAATTAATCTAGCTTTCGGAGGCAAATGGTATGTACATCTTATGAAAGAATTCTACAAGGTTTTTGCGAGTATAGCTAAAAGGAAAACGCGACAAATCGAAGTTGAAATATTGCAGTAAAATGACTAAATTTAAATACTATTTTAGAGCTCAAGTGGGTAGCGCCTTAATGTTGCCGCCGTAGCTCAGCCCGGTAGAGCGGCTGGCTGTTAACCAGTCGGTCAAAGGTTCAAGTCCTTTCGGCGGCGCTATCTACGCTTTACATCCTTTTTGTTAGGACCATGATTATAGTGTATTTTTTTGTGATAGAAGAAAGCTGCTTGGATGGTTGCTTTCTTCTTTAACATCGGTTTCTCTTTCAATTCCTGTTTGTTAGGATTATTACTCAGCTTTAAAATTACTTTACTGACCTAATTTGTTTGATAAGGCTATTTCTCATATAAGTTAAGATTTCATAGAACGTTTGTTTAACATTCTAGCTAATACTTTCATAACTTTTGTTTCATATACTATGCCTAGCAAATCTATTTCTTCCTTATTATCTTCGAAAAAACCGTTTAACCAATTTTCTGGAGTAAGTGATAAACTGTAAGTCTTTTGTGTTTCCATAGTTTAATCACCTTTAATGAAACCGTAATATTCTTTCAATTTACATTTATGTTTTATTCATAGTCACACTGCATTGGCTGACGGTTCCCAGTTTTTACCTATTTCTGCTTTCAATCTATTTTGTTTCAATGAAAGAACTGTTTTCAAATAGCGTCCTTAATACACATTTTTCATTCTGTTCAAGAAATGTTGACTAAATGTTAGTCAAGAATGTTTGACAAGAACACTTTAATTATCGTTATAATTGATTAAAGAATCACGATGAACAAGAGTATACTATTATTGCTCGCCCTAATCTTCATGATACCATTAGTTACATTACTACAAGTGCCTGTCAAAGCTGTTTCTAAGTCAATTATTGTTCCTGACAATTATTCAACTATTGCTGCTGCAATAGGCAACGCTACAAGTGGAGATATAATACTTATCAGAAGCGGAAACTATCTGGAAAATTCATTAACAATAGATAAATCGATCTCGCTAGTAGGAGAAAACCTGCAAAATACAGTAATTCGCAATAAAGATAAGCCAACGATGTTTTTAACTTCGGCTCTTCTTGCTGGACCTAACACAATTACAATTAAAGCTAACAACGTAACTATTTCACGTTTAACAATACTCACTAACAATACCGGCGCAGATATTTTTGGTTATGATATTGCAGGTGGCGGAAATAATACTCAAATCTTGAATTGTAATCTACCTGATGGTATTACATTGTCATTTGGCTCATATCAACTCATTAATCAAAATACTATAGGTGCAATTCCAGATCATTTTGCAATTGTGTTAGATGCCCCCTACAGTTACGTCACAAACAATACAATAATTGGAGGCGTGAAAGTGCAAAATCCATACAGTGGTAATGACTTTAACAATGTAATATATGCAAACAGCATAACAACGACAACCAGTAGTCCTAATTGGCAAGCATGGGGTATTAACCTCTACATGACTCAACGAAATTTGATAGCTAAGAATAATATAACTAATAGTCGTGGAGGAGTAGTTAGCGACTTAAGCAGTTATAATACCATTGTTGGAAACAAAATTACTAATGGTTACATAGGAGTTGCAGCTATTCAAGGAGGTGGAGGAGACACATTTTTTGGTAATACAATAATAAACAATTCGTATTCTGTAGCAACCTCCGGATACAATGATACATTCTACGATAACAATTTCTTGAATAATACTCAGGAAATCGGCGATCCTAACATGCTTATGGGACCCAATTCTGTTGGGCTTACATTTTGGTATAAAGACACTCAGGGAAATTATTGGGGCAACTATAGTGGATTAGACGAAAACAAAGATGGTATAGGCGACACACCATACATCATAGATTCAAGCAATGTAGATCCTTATCCGCTTATGATTCCTTTCAATTTTACAACCGTGACATTACCTTATTGGGCAAATAGCATTTCTCCTTTTACGGTACCTTCAACATTTCCATCCGAGGTTCCAGAATTTACATCGGCAGTTGTATCACTATTCTTGACTGCAATATTCACAGTTGTGCTAGTGTATTTTAAGAAATACAATCGATAAGAACTATCCGTTATTCCGGAAATATTATGGCTTGGAAAAGAATGCCGCCTTACGTATAATGTAATCAATGCTAAGACTGTGTAAGCAAAGGTTTACTAGCAGTAAGTGGCGGCTTCATATGGAAGAAGCCTATAATCGCAAAAATCCAGCCTACAAAAAACATTATGGCGCCAATCGCAATAATTGTCAAGATTCCACCAATAAACATCCAGAAACCTGCTTGCCTAAAATTGTATTCACCAGATTTATCTGCAAGAGCATAGAAAGCTCGTCTGTAAAATATTCCTTGAAACAAAGCGAGTAGAAAAGTTGCAAGCCATATAGTGCCCAAAAATGTAATGAGAACGATAAAAATAGACATTGGCGGGATCGAACTTGGATTGTTCCTTATTGCTTCAAGAGAATTAACTAAGGAAGAAAAAACTCCGTAAGTAAGAATGATGAAGACAATTGAACCTATAATCGTCACTATAAAGGCATATAGAACATTTCTAAAAATGGCGCGAGTTTGATAGTAGTTTGCAAATCTATGCATGGCAATCAAGAATAGGATTTGTCCTGAAAAACTCAAGATAGTAGAAATAATGGTTAGTACAAAATTAGCTTGAAGGACTCGCAGGATAGTACCAACAGCAATCACTAAAGGAACAATTGCAATAGTACAAACAATAACAAGAGTCGCTGCGCGTCCAAGAGATCGATTATACTCAAACGACATACTTAGACCCAAGAAAACAATTATTGTTTTATCTTAGCTTAAAACTATCGAAGAATAGAAGCATAAGTTTAACTTTTGGAAAGCAAGTGCGTTTTTCTTTCAAAAAATGATAAGTAGAATTGTTATTACGATTAACGGTGCTGCAATTAGCATTAAAAGAAAGCCTACAGAGATTTGCTTCCGTCTGAATTCTGAATGTTGTTTAGATAATTTTTCAACAGCAATAGGCGTTGAGGGAACATTAAGTGGGATCATCCTATTTTCAGAAAAACCAGCTGCAATTAATGCACCTAATCCTATCGTTATGGCACCTTCGAGAAACAGTAGCGAACCAAATGTTTCTTTATCGTTAATGCCAAAAAACCAGTTCGCGTATGCCCTAAGAGTTGTACCATAAAAAAGGGCTACCACAAAATCAACAAATATTATTAACGCTTCAGAGATTGCCAAGATAAGTATGAATTTTCTCCATCCTGAAATAAACTTTAACTGCACTGTATCTTTCCTTAAAGAAACACGGCTGTGGTTGTCTTTTAAGTTTTATCTCTATTCTTTCAAGAAAGGCAAGTATTATCAAACGATGTTGTTTCACATCTGTTTTCTAAGAATTAATGTAACAAGAATTAAGTTTCCTATTATAGCTGTCCAGAATGGGATAAAAGGATAGTTTTGGAATTGAAATTGGAAGTATCATTGGAATCAATACGCCATAAGTAGTCCATCCGGCATGAGCCGCGGTTATTTGAAATCCATTTATTTGAATAGAGGATATAACGGCAGCTCCGTTTGGTTGATGACTACTTTTTGGATATATTTCTGTGTCAAGATAACCTAGATATAGGTATTTGAGAAAACAAAAGCTACAACCATTACTACATCAAGACCAGTTACATCGGTCATTCTGTTTTTTTCACAAAAAACAAATTAAGAATTCTTAAACCCATCCTCGAAACCTTCTTGCTAGGGCATCGATAACTTTCATCTCTATACAATGATTAAAGGCTCTTTTTCTCCATCGGTATTTTGCTATTCCACCAAGTATTCTATATCCAACTCTAAATGCAATTCCACTTTCTTTAATTCTGTCTTCAGGTTGAAACGCATATCTAGTTATAGCTGAGATTGCATGTAATCTTTCTACGTACTCTTTAGGATGCCAAGGCGGCTTAAAATGAAATACATCGACTTCACTCCATTCTTCAAGAGATTTTGGAGACACAAATTGTTCATGTTGAATTAAATCTGTAGCTATAGGACTTGGAAACGGTGTAAAGACGAAGACTCCGAAATGTTGAGTATTCGGATTTACTCTTGACATTTCATCCATTAAATCAAAAGTTTTTTGTAAATCTTCATTTGTTTCTGATGGGAGTCCACTCATCCATGATACGAAGGGTTTGATAGATGGAGCATATTGTTTTAGATTTTCTACAGATTCTAGCATTTGTGCAGGAGTAATTTCTTTATCCATAAGTCTCAACAGATGTTCTGAGCCTGATTCTCCCCCAAAATCTAATTCTTTACATCCTGACCTTTCCAATAGACTAATGAATTCCTCAGAATATTTTGATAAATAGTCAAACCTACAGTTGGCTCGCCAAGCTACATTAATTTTTCTTTCGATTAATCCGTTACAGATATCTTCAACCCTTTTTTTATCAACAAAAAAGTTATCATCTATAGGATCAATAATCTTTACATGTGGATATCTCTCAAGAATGTATTCTATCTCATCTAAAACTCGTTCCGGAGACTTACCTCGCCATTTTTGTTTATTGAATAAAGCGTTGTAGCAGTAGCCACATTTATGAGGGCAGCCCCTGCTTGTTTGAATATGAAAGCGTCCAGCTTTAACGGAAGGATACTTATCTAAATCAAGTAGATTAACTGGTAACTCAACCGGAATAGAATCCAAATTGATTGGTTGACTATCTCGGTTGCTCCTTATTTCTCCGTTAAACCGATACGTAATTCCTTTCACGTTGTCTAATGATTGATTTGTCTTTAAGGCATTAGCTAAATCCGTTATTACTGCTTCAGCTTCCCCTCGGACTACAATGTCCACATAAGGGTTACGCACTGTTTGCTCTGGTAATAACGAAGGGTGTATTCCTCCCCAAACAATCGGACATGACGGAATTTCTGTTCTAACTTTTTTTGCGAAGTCTAATGTAAATTGAATCTGGAAGCCAGTCATACTACTTATTCCCACAAAAACAGGATTACCAAGTTTAAAGGTTCGATAATCCTCGAGTCGCATATCAAAAATTCGGACATCATAGCCTTCATTAACAAGTGGATATGCCGCATGTAGAATGCCAAGTGGAACTTGCGGATCAGGTGAATGGTATTTGCCTGGAAAAACTAGTAAAACTTCGGTATTATGCAATCATAAAAGCCTCATAATTAACTAGTTGACTCAGTCTATTATTTGCTTCTCTACTGATATCTTATGCAAACCCTAATAATTTAGGGCTAAAGTTTATTTCAACGTCAAATTCCTATAGTATTAGTGATTTAAATCGTATGGCAGTTAAAACTGAGCAGTATCCACGAATTAAGCGTGAAAAAAGAACAATCGACGTAATGGTTAGATATTACTGCAAAAAGAAACACCGAACCAAAGACGAAGTCTGCCCAGAATGTACTGAATTCCTAAACTACGCTTTTCTACGATTAGATAAATGTCCTTTTCAAGAAAAAAAGACTACCTGTGGCAAATGCACGGTTCATTGCTATCGTCCTGATATGAGAGAGAAAGCAAAAAAAATCATGCGCTATTCAGGACCACGAATGATTTACCATCATCCTAGCCTAGCATTACATCATGTTTGGGATGGACGAAGAAAACCACCAACACTCGGCAAAAAATCCAGTTAAGATTTCCGTATTGGCCTTAAGATTGAGCTTTTGAGAGCAGTTCCTTAGCATTGCTGATGGAAATTCTGTAGAATATTGCAGTTACTATTGCGGCAATAATTCCACTAATTACTAAGCCAGTAATTGAATCAGAGAATCCTAATCCAAATGCTGGAAAAATTTTTGAAACTGTATATAGGATTAAGGGGCTAATTATTGCTAAACCGCATAAGGCACAGGCAACGAAGTTAATTATGTTCCATTCCATGCGTATCATTCGAGGTCGGGGTAATTCATTAAAATCAGCACCCTTTATGCCATTAGACAATGAAATCGCACCTAAAGCAAATACGAGGAATACCGCTTCAAATGAAAGTATAATTGCTGATTTGAAAGTTGAGCCAAAGAACAGTGCACTTACGGTTCCTGTTATAACAGTAATTATGAGTCCAAATAGGACGACTGAGAAATACTTGCTCTTCACAAGGTTTCTTGGCGAGATTGGAGCTGCATAAATTCGCCAGATTGCTTGACCTTCTTCACCTATGATGAGGCTGCCTAAACCCATAGCCATAACTGATCCGGGAAGAAGAGATGTAAAAACCACCCAAAACAATGTGAAAGATGCTGCCGTCTGATTAGTTCCTCCTAATGATTGAAAGAAGGGAATCAGTACAAACACGATTGGTCCGATAAAAATCATCATTAATTCACGTCTACGAGTAAAAGCCTTCAAATCCTTTCTTATTAAAGCCGCTTCCACTGTGGAAAAACCCAAGCTACCAAGCAAACCTGCTTTGGGTGCATAGATACCACGCGTAACCGTAATAGCTGGAGGCTCATAAAGTCCATAACGTTCGTTAAGTTTTACGCCTAAGAAGAATAAGCCTCCGATGAAGAAGATAGAAAGAATCATAAATAGTAATCCAAACAGCAGAGAACCAGTTGAGAAATTATAGAGCATTATTCCCAGCCAAACAAAAGGCACAAACCATGCCGTATTCTGAGCTGAAGCAATCGCCTGTACGAAATTTAGGGCCCCAGATCCATAAATGATAAAGAAATACACTACATAGAAAAGCAAAAAGAATAACACTGAACCTATGAACCTTACCCAGATCGCTGCTCTGCCAGACGATTTGTAAACAGCACCTAAAAACCGAACCTGCAGAATTCGTAAGATTTCTGTTAGGGTGCTTGCCATGAATGCTGAAGCAACCATCGCTAATGATGCTGAGATAGTAGGAATAATAAAGCCTGTGAATATGCCGAAAGTAATTATACCTGCAGCAATTCCAGTTATAGAGATTAACGGAAACCCTAACAAGTTGGCTATGATAGATGCTAATGTGTTCTCCTGCCAGGTTATAGGTAGCCAGTAAGGAGCTTGGGTTACAGCTTTAATGCCGCTTCTCTGAATTTGATTTAACATCGTAAATACAATGCTATAGACGAGCACTATAGTCGGAAATGCAGCGAATAAACCCAACAGGATTAATGTTGAGCTAACTTGAAGCGCAAATATTCTGTAACCATATCCAGCTAAACTGCCAATTAGTATCCCCAAAATCAAAGCAAGGATGTAGAAACCATACGCCATAACTTTATTTTCTGTGTACCGAGAAAGTCTTTGTCCTCTGATTAATCTACCTGATTTTCTTTCAACACTAACTAGAAAGGCAACGTTTCTCCAATTCATTTCAACAGTTCCTCGATGATCGGTCTTACGTCGCCTGCTCCTGTTAATTTCAAGAAGATGTCTTCTAAGCCAGAGTTTGGTAGTTTAGACATTTGTCTTAATTCATGCATATTTCCTAAGGCTAAGAGTTTTCCCTGGTACATGATGCCTATTCGATCACACATAGCTTGAGCTATCTCTAAGATATGGGTGCTAAGAATGGCACTCACGTTTTGTTTCTTAAGCTCTTGCAAAAAATCTTTCACGATACGTGCTGAGCGAGGGTCTAAAGCGTTTATGGGTTCATCCATAATCAACAATTTAGGTCTATGAAGGAACGCTGCGATTAACGCAATCTTTTGTTTCATTCCTTCAGAATAACTGTTTATCATGTCGCCCTCCCGTCCTTCCAATTGCAGGGCTTTTAGGTACTCGTTGATTCGGTTCTTCTTGTCCTCAGGCTGCATGCCGTAAACATCGCCGATGAAGTCTAAGTATTCGATGCCTGTGAGAAATTCATACAGTCGTGGAGCTTCAGGTACGTAGCCAACACTGCGTTTAGTAGCAACTGGGTCTTTAAGCACAGGATTGCCCAAGACAGTTATTGAGCCTTCGTCTGGTTTAACCAGCCCTAACATCATCTTTAGTGTGGTTGATTTTCCTGACCCATTTGGTCCAAGAAGCCCAAAGATTTCTCCTTGGTTTATCGTCAAATTAAGTTGGTCTACAGCCATAATTTCGCTGTACCTTTTAGTAATATTCTTAATGTCAACAGCAGGGAAAACGGTCATGACTTTCTCACGTTTGAGTGAATGAGATGTTTCTTTATTTAAGTATAACTAGATAATCTTAAACAAGCCTAGCCCTCATTCTTCGGTACCATTCTTTGATACGACGCAGAATATTAGCAAGGAATCTTCTTTCTTGTTCCCGTAATCGTTTGGCAATATGTGGTCTAGATAGCAAGGCTCTTTTGAGTATAGAAAGTTCTTTCTTTGGAGAATAGAAAACATATACAGGAATACCAATCAACAGTATTAGGACGCCAAGACCAATTTGTTGCAAAGAGCATTGAGAGATGAGAAAAATTGAGAAAACAATGCCCAAGATTGCGAGAATTAACCCGCCTTTAATTTGAAATTGTGAAATCCGCTTCTGTCGAAGTACGAAGATTGACGTGCTTGTAGCCAAGTATGCGATTGCCATAAAAAACACTGAAACAGCTATCAGCAGACGCAGGCTACTGCCGGGTATCAATGCAGCTATCGCTGCAATCATGCTTTGAATAATGATGGACATGTATGGTGTCTTGTATTTTGGATGGATTTTGGCAAACAATTTGGGAAATAGTCCATCAATACCTAATGCATAGCCAAGCCTCGATGTTCCAAGCGCTCCTGATTCATCAGAACCAGTGACGGAGACTAGGGCTCCGATTCCCACAATTAAGGCACCTATTAAGGCTAAACCAGCAAACGATGAAAATATCGAGGTTGTCGCTGAAGCCAACGGTGCTGTGTCAGTTCCTAAGAGTTTCCAATTGCGAACTCCAAACAGTATAATGTTGGTTGTTAAGTAAAAACTGATTACGATTAACAATCCTAACACTATTGCTTTCGGAATTGTCTTCTCGGGCTCAGAGACTTCGCTGGAAGGGATCGTAGAAATTTCAAAACCTGCATAAGCCCAGAAAATCAAGACTAATATCGGTCCGAGATTGCTAAGACTACTAGGAAGAATGGGTGAATAATTAGTCTGAGCTACAGAAGGGTTTAGTGCGATCCATGCTATGCCCGCAATGGAGAAGAAGACTAAAGGCGCTAGCTTTGCGATGGTGAGAACATCATTAGTTTTGCCTGCAGCTCTAATTCCAAATATGTTTATGGAAGCAAGAAAGACTACAAACAAGATTATTACAAGAGACTTGAGTATCAAATTGTTAAGCAGGATTGGAAAGAAGAATGCAAGGTATTGATTAAACGCCAAGGGAAAAACAGCTAGTGAGATCAATTCTGCAAACCATAACGACCAACCAACTATGAAACCAATGAAGCTACCCCACGCTTGCTTAGCATAAGCATATGGGCCTCCAACTTCAGGAACTAAAGCGGCACACTGTGCAAAGCATAACGCAATAACCATCGCCATTAAACCAGCGATAACCCAAACTACTAATGAAAAAGGACCAAGAGAGGCAGCACCAAAAGATGACGCTACATATATGTCTGCCCCGATTATTGCTCCGACAACAAGGTTTGTGACATCAAAAAGACTGAGTTTTCTTTCTAATCCAACATTGTTTATATGCGAAATATTTTCAGATGGCGGGTTATTCCCGTTCGATGAGCTCAATCAACGTTCCATCCGGGTCTTCCACGAAAGCAATAATTGAGCCACCCCATCCAAGTCTAAAGGGTTCATCAGTTATCGTTACGCCTTCTTTTCGCATAGCTGCAATGATAGTATCCATATCTTTGACCTCGAAGGCTAAATGATCAAAGAGTCTATCTTCATAATCTGGTTGGATAAAACTTTCTTGTTTACGGTAAAAAGTTAACTCAAGCGTTGCTCCTTTACGCTCAGGATCTTGAAGGAATGCAACTTCCGCGTTGTTCTGCGGAATTTCACGTCGACTCATCACCTGCAATCCTAAATGTTTTGTATAGAATTCTATGGATTTTTCTAAGTTACTCGTTCGAATACTAGTATGGATGAACACGTCTTTTTCCTTCTTCTTAAATCATTCAACGCTGACCTATAAAGAAACTGTAGTTAATATGCTCTCAATATTCATGATTGATGAATTGTTTCTAGATAGTGGTTAACTATAAATTTATGTCTAAAGCTATTGTGCTCTCTGTGAAATTACGGTTTGGCAAAATTAATAGAAACACATAGCTTAACAAAATCATTCAATGGACTTATAGCAGTCGATAGATTAGACATTGATGTAGAATCAGGCGAGATTTTTGGATTATTAGGTCCCAATGGAGCTGGCAAAACTACAACCATTAATATGCTCTGCACTATCCTTAAACCAACTTCAGGCACTGCCAAAGTGAATGGCTTTGATGTTGTTAAAGAAGCCAACCAAGTTCGAAAATCAATAGGCTTGGTTTTTCAAGACCCAAGCATAGATGACCGACTAACGGGAAGAGAAAACCTCTACATGCACGCTAACCTTTATGGAGTGCCATCTAGTGAACAAAAGGAGCGCATTGATCGTATTCTTAAACTTGTTGAGTTGGAGAATCGTGCAGATGACTTGATGCGAACGTATTCTGGTGGTATGCGTCGTAGGCTAGAACTTGGAAGAGGGTTGCTTCATTATCCTAAGGTGCTATTTCTTGATGAACCAACAGTTGGGTTGGATCCTCAAACTCGTGATCATATATGGACTTACATTCGGGAGTTGAAGAAGGCACATAACATAACTATTGTGCTCACAACGCATTATATGGATGAAGCAGACCGACTTAGTGATCGTATTGGTATTATAGACTATGGTAAACTTATTGCCTTAGATACTCCCTCGAAACTGAAAGAAACATTAGAGGGCGATGTTATAGCAATTAAATCCAATAATCTTGAGAATCTCAATGTTATTTTAGCTGAGCAATTGGGTTTAACAAAAAGTCAAGTTGTGGATGGTACATTGGAGGTTACGGTTCGCCAAGGCAGAGCAATTATGCCTCGTATAATGGAATTAGCGATCCACAATAACATAATCATTGATTCTATTCTGTTACGTGAACCTAACTTAGAAGATGTCTTCTTACACTATACTGGCCGAATGATACGTGCAGATGGTGGAAAAGAATTACATGGGTTTTCAGCTATTCAACGGAGAAAAATCAAATGACTGAACTACGAGCCTTGTACACGCTTTGGTTACGAGAAGTCAAACGATACTTACGTGATCGAACCAGAATTGTCAGTAGTTTTTTCCAGCCTCTCCTCTGGTTAGTTGTCTTTGGCACAGGAATAGGTGCAACGTTACGTGGTGGTTTTCAAATTGCTGGAGTAAGTTATCAACAATTAATTTTTCCAGGTATTATAGCTCAAACCTTGTTGTTTACATCCATGTTCATGGGCATATCCGTAATCTGGGATAGAGATTTTGGTTTTCTTAAAGAAATCCTGGTCGCACCCATTTCACGTTTTTCATTGTTTATTGGAAAGATGCTTGGTGATAGTACAGACGCTATTATTCAAGGTATAATTGTATTTGCTATAGCTATCCCGTTAGGTATTAACTTTGGCGTAACAGAATTTCTAGTCTGTCTTCCGTTGATGTTTTTAATAACAATTGGTCTAGTAAGTGTAGGCTTAGTTATAGCGAGTTTTATGGGCAGTTTAGAGAGTTTTGGTGCCATTCAAAGTTTCATCAACCTGCCCTTATTCTTTCTTAGCGGTGCATTATTCCCAGTTGTGGGATCAAACATAGAATGGTTAGAAATTGCAGCCAGACTAAACCCCTTAACTTATGGTGTTGATGCACTAAAAACTATCATATTAGGCTCAGCGTATAGTCCTTTACAGATCCAACCTTTATTTGTGGATATTGCCATTGTAGGTATCTTTGACTTAGTGATGATGACGATTGGAACTTTGGCTTTTAGCAGAATGAAATAAGCCTAAAATCAGAAACCCTAATTCAGAATAGTTTTGTCGTTAGTTACAGATATAGTATTCCATAAAAGTAACTGTAAAAGTACATGTAGACCTCAATAATGTGAAGAGTCTATTTGTTAGTCATTTCATTGATTTGTTGTTCCATCATGTGTCCGCGACAATAGACTAAGGCTTTGTTGACACCCGATACTTTTTTGGCTGCATTCTTTATGTCTGTCGCTAGTTTGAATGCTATAGGACAGAACGGACTAGTAGGTATGAATTCAACTTTGACAACGCCTGGCTCTTCCTCTTTGACGTTAGTTATCATCTGCATCTCTGCGAAGCTCATGCCTGTTTCTGGGTCTTGAACTTTGCCTACTTCTTCTCGAACTTTGTCTTCTAATTCTGTCAATTTTGTTTCACGCTCATGTTTTCTGAAGTGAGAATTAAGCCAAATTGCTATATAAACTATTGTTGACTACGTTTACATAAAAGCTAAGAACCAATACGTGAATAATTACGCAAGTGACTATCGTGCCTACAGAAAATAATTGTATATTCTGCAAAATTGTTAGAAAAGAAGCTCCTGCAACTCTTCTCTATGAAGATGATAAGGCGTTAGTGTTTCTCGATATTAGACCACTTAATGAGGGTCACACCCTTATCATTCCAAAGCAGCATTATGAGACCGTTTATGATATTCCAGAAGATCTCATTTGCTACATCTATACTTTAGTAAAACGATTTGCTTTTGTCGTAAAAAACGCTACAAAAGCTGATGGGATTACTATCATTCAACAGAATGGACGTGCGGCAGGTCAAGAGATTTTGCACTTACATGTTCATGTTGTTCCTCGTTATGAAGGCCAGAAATTGCCGCACTTCAAAGAAATACCCAACGCAAGTAGGGAGCGACTTGAGCAAACAGCAGAGAGGATAAAAGAACTACTAACGTTCGAGATTCATTGATGAATAGCTACAGGTTCATTATAGGATCATTAGAAACTCATAAACTTGTAAACAAAGAATAAAACCAACGTCATGTAGTAACTGTTTTGACTTAGATTAGCTATGCTAAAAGAATCAACAGCAAACGTCTTTCATTTACTTGCTAAACCAATTCAAAGAACATTAATGAAACTAGGTTTTACTGAGCCAACGTTGCCTCAAACTATGGCTATTCCTATAATACTATCAGGAAAGAATGCGCTGTTGATTGCTCCAACTGGAAGTGGAAAAACTGAAGCAGTGTTATTGCCCATCTTTAGCCGACTTATTCAAAATCCAAGTCAAAAAGGGATTGCAGTAATTTACATCACTCCATTACGAGCATTAAATCGTGATATGTTAAAACGGTTAGAATTCTGGAATCAAAACCTGGGTATTACAGTCGAAGTTAGGCATGGGGACACTGAGATGAAAACGCGACGACGACAGGCACGTCAACCACCACAGATGCTTGTTACAACTCCAGAAACATTACAAGCAATTTTACCAGGGGTACAGATGCAACGACACCTCAAACAAGTTCAATATGTCGTTATCGATGAAGTTCATGAACTCGCAGGTAGTAAACGAGGTACACAACTTACTGTCGCATTAGAGAGACTGCGAGAAATCACGGAACAAGATTTTCAACGCATAGGCTTATCTGCAACAGTTGGCAACCCAGAAGAAATTGCCAAATTCATAGCGGGCACAAACAAGCCGATAGATATAATTCAAGCCAACTTAGAAAAAAATTATCATTATACAGTTGAAAATCCGCAGCCTATCATCACAGACTTTGATCTTGCAGCCAAACTGGAGACCTCACCTGAAGCAGCAGCCCGCATCCGCAGGATAATGGAACTCGTAGATACTCATAACTCTACTTTAATTTTTGTTAATAGCCGACAAGTCGCAGAGATGCTTGGACATAAACTCACCTTACTTCAAAGAAATGATATTACAGTTCATCATGGAAGCTTATCTAAAGACGAACGCGTTACAATTGAGGATGAATTTAAAACAGGTAAACTTAAAGCAATTATATGTACGAGCACATTAGAACTTGGCATTGACATTGGCAATGTAGATTTAACTGTACAGTATATGAGTCCAAGACAAGTTAGCAGTTTAATCCAACGTGTTGGCAGAAGCGGACACAGTCTGAAAAAACTCTCTGAGGGCATAATTATCACCATCTTCCCTGATGATACGTTAGAGTCAGTTGCAGCAGTAAAAAATGCAGAAAACAACAAAATTGAGCCCGTAATAATTCATCAAAACGCGCTTGATGTACTTGCACATCAAATTGCAGGCATACTCATGGAGAAACCAACCGTAGCTATTGATGAGTTAACCAAAATTATTCGTAGAGCTTATCCATATTACAAACTCACCAAAAAACAACTTATCGATATAATAGATTTTTTGGCTAATCTACGTAATCTCAGAATAGAAGGCCCAGATTTGCACCGAACAGGTAAAACACGAGAATACTATTACAGCAACCTCAGCATGATACCTGACGAACGAAGATATCCTGTTATTAACATTCTAACAGATCGCAAAATTGGGACGTTAGGCGATGAGTTTATGGCATTGGATGCGCGAGTCGGCTTGCATTTTATTATGCGAGGAAAGGTTTGGCGCATCGTTCAGATTGAAGAAGAAACTGGAACAGTTCATGTCGTACCAGCAGAAGATCCATTTGCAGCAGTTCCAGGTTGGGATGGAGAAATTTTACCAGTACCCTTCGAATTGGCTCAACAAATGGGCAAAATACGTGGAAAAATTGGTGAAAGATTAACTCAAGGTAAGTCTGCTGAAAATATAGCCGAAGAACTTGCATCAGAATTAAAGACTGATAAAGCCACACTCATAAGCACTATTCAAGAAATTGCAGAGCATCTAAATGAAGGAGCACCTTTACCAACACAAAACCGCATCGTTTTAGAAGTATTTGATCGTTACTTAATAATCCATGCTTGTTTTGGCGAAACAGTAAACCGCACATTAGCAGGAGTTATTGATTCCATTCTTTCAGAACGCGAAATTATCACTGGTTGGTGGGCAGACGGATACCGAATTCTTATTGAAACTCCAAGAAAACTGTCGCGTTATGATCTTGATGAACTGCCTAAAATCCTGTTTAATTTAACTGCTAAACAAATTGATGATGCGTTTGCGAGGTATGTTAAAGCCAAGTTTCCATTTGCTTACAAGATGAAGTTTGTGGCGGAAAGGTTCGGTGTACTGCCGCGTGGAAAAACAATGAGTTATGAACGACAAGCAAAGTTACGTGCGGCGTTTGAGGGTACACCTGTTTATGATGAGACTCTGCGTGAAGCATTGTTGGAGAAAGCAGATGTAAAAAGAGTCAAACAGATAATGTGCGACGTTGCTGAAGGAAGAATTAAGGTTAATGCATTGTTGCGTACAGAAAAACCAACTCCATTAGCGTTTCATATTCTTCGACAATTTGCTGATGTTACGGAGTTGATGGCTCCTGAACGAGTGTTACTGAGTAATATTGATAGAATGAAATTATCGATTGATGCTCGTACAGTAACGCTACTTTGTATGAAGTGTGATGAGTGGACAAGTCAAATGAAAGTCAAGGATTTACCCCTTGAACCAGCCTGTGAAAAGTGTGGTTCACGGTTGTTGGGATTACTTTATCGTAATCAGCATGTTCAGCATTTGCAGGATGCGTTGCGACGAAGACGTGAAGGAAAGACGCTTTCAGAACAAGAGCTTAAGGAATTAAGTGAAGCACGACGAAAAGCTGATTTGATTTTGAGTTATGGGAAACAAGCAGTACGAGCATTGGAAGTCAAAGGAGTCGGTGCTCAAACGGCTTCCCGAATTCTGGGTAAGATGCATCCCCAAGAGGATGAGTTCTATATGGATTTGTTGAAAGCGAAGATCCAGTATTTACGTACAAGAGAGTTTTGGGATGATAGAAAAAATCTGTAGATTAATCTAGAATAGTTTTAAGTTAAAATACCTGATGTAGTCTGCATGGTTGAGATCGAGCATAAGCGACTAAAGCCAAGATTAGGCTTATGGAGTACTGTAGCAATAAACGTTGGTGCCATCATCGGTGGTGGAATTTTTGTAGTTACCGGCATCGTTGCTGGTGTAGCGGGTTCGGCTTTTGTGATATCTATGGTTTTAGCTGCCGTAATTGCATTGATTACGGCGTTGAGTTTTGCTCAATTGTCGATTTGGCAACCTGTAGAAGGTAGTGGTTACGAGTACGTTCGCCAATTAGTTTCACCATTTGCTGGATTTTGTTCCGGTTGGATGTGGATGATTGGTAACACCTTTGGTGGTGCAGCGGTTTCTTTGGGCTTTGCATATTATTTAGCCTCAGCTTTTCCAGCTTTGCCTGTGAAAGTTATAGCTGCAGTAGTATGTTTAGCCTTCACAGCGTTAAATATAGTAGGTGTTCGTCAATCAGCTATATTGAATAATGTGTTGGTTGTTGTGAAATTGGCAGTCTTAGCCTTTTTTGTGATTTTTGGGGTGATGTATATAAATTCTGCTAATTTTTTGCCTTTTACTCCCTTAAGTAGTGGCGTTTTGTTTGGTGCTTACTACATTTTTTTTGCCTATGGTGGTTTTGCTAGGGCGACAATAATCGCTGAGGAGGTGAAGGATGCAAAACGGAATGTGCCTAGAGCTGTTATAATCTCTTTGATTGTTTCTACTGTTGTTTACATTTTTGTAGGTGTTGTAGCTGTGGGTCTTGTTGGTTCGAATAATTTGTCTCCTGCAAACACAAATTCTCCTTTAACATATGCGATTGGTGTTACAGGTAATTCTTTGGCTATGGAAATTGTTTCGTTTGGCGGTTTAGTAGCGACTGCCAGCGTATTGTTAACTGGAATTTTGGGCGTGAGCAGAATGGCTTTTTCGATGGCTAGACGAAATGATTTGCCAGGTAAATTAAAGCAGGTTCATTCACGTTTTGGTACGCCTTACTTCTCTATTCTGATAATTGGAATTGTAATGGCTTTGTTGGCTTTTTTTGTAGATTTGACGGGTGTTGTGGCAGTTAGTACATTTGCTTTACTCTTTTGGTACGTACTTGTCAATCTCTCTGCATTTAGATTAGAATGTGAAGAACGTTTGTTTCCGAAATGGTTACCCATATTAGGCTTAATCACGTGCTCACTGTTATTACTGGTTGTCTTGTTTGTGTCACCGTTTGCTTGGATAGTTGCTTTGATTAGTCTCATTGTAGGCACAATTTTCTATATAACTAAGAAATCTCTGAAATCAAAGCAAGAATAATAGCGTTGATGTTTTTCTGGAATAATCCTCTATGGTAATCTACACTAATGGTATTTTAGAATGGAGGTTTATGGACCATTGAAGACATGAAAAGCGAAAGGAGAAAAGTGGAAACCTTCTCACGCCCTCAATGGTTCTTTTAGACGGGAGACCTCTTGTTTGAACCTCCAAATCTAGCATGCGTTAAGATTGTATATAAAATATAGTCAGAAGTGCTCCTTCTTTCAATAAAGAAATACTTAAGATATAACAGCGTTAATAAGACTCACGATTGTATTATAATGGGGAACTTTAAGGGGAAGATAGTGTGTCAACTGTTCAGGACAAAGCTATTAATACATTGACTGGCTTGGGAATTACTGTATTGCAGGCGCGGGTTTACTTAGCTCTTCTTAAATCTGGAAGAACAACAGCTAAGGATCTTGCCAAAACATCAAAAGTAGCGCGACAAGACACCTATCGAGTACTATCAGAACTACATAATTTAGGATTAATCGAAAAATTAATTGACACACCAACGAAGTTTAAGGCAATTCCAATTGAAGTAGTAATTGCTGAGTTAGTTGAACGTAGAAAAAAAGATAGTTCGCGGTTGGAGAAGGATGCAGCCGAAATGCTACAGTCGTTCAGTACACCAGTTGAAGAAAATAATGAGCTTGAGGATGAAGAATATCAGTTTGTAATCATCAAAGAACTTCAATCTCGCATGATGAGAGTTAGAAAGCAGATTACGGAGACCAAAAAAAGCATATGTGTTGTCACAAGATGGCCATTTTTTGTAACCTACACGATTAATTCTACTGAAGAAATCATTAAAGCGTTGAAAAGAGGTGTCAACCTTCGAATTGTAACACAGAAGCCTGAACAGGTTGATCCATTATCACAGGATTTGCAGACCCTAATGAAATATCCTTTGTTTCAAGTTAAATATGCTACATCTTTACCTCCGTCTATAATTGCAACTTTTGACAAAAAAGAGGTAAACATTTCTATAATTTCAGATACTAATCCTTCAGAATCACCTCTTTTACAGTCCAATAATCAGAGTCTAATTGAATTAGCTCAGAATTACTTTGAAGTAATGTGGACACATGCCCAATAGACAGTTTGAGCGTTAACCGTTTTTGTGTTAACATGAAAAGTTATTTCTTTTTAATGGTTCCTTTCAGAGTCTTCACACTGTTTTTGCATAAATCTGGTTTCCATGAGCAGATGCCTTTGATGATTTCTTCCAAGTAGTACTCTAATTCTTCATTTGTCAGCGTGCTTGCAGCGTCAAGTTTGTAGACGATTTCGTCTTTTTCGCGACTAGCAGTAATGGATACAAGAATGTTATTTTCTGCCATAGTTTATGCCTCTTGTTTGATGAAAACGGTTGATTTTACATTTAAGATTTGTGGGCTTGTCTACGGTTTTAATTAACTAAAAATGATGGCACCAGCTATAACTTTAGTAGAAGCGTACTTTGTTTTTGTTCCCTTATCGTGTGTGTTTCTGGTTATGCCAGACTGATGCCCGCTTTCTGTAGCAGTAGGGAACTTCGTACTCGAATAACGGAGTTTTCCTCACTTGCCCGCTCCTCTTTCCATATGTTTAACTGTTGTATCTGCCTAAAAGTCTTGCTGTTAAGAATCAAGAAATCGTCGTGAGCGCATAGACATCGTAAGGTAAGTGTAAAATACTTGTTTTTTCATCAACAGATCATGCCAACTGCAGAAGAAATTCTTACAATACTTAAGGCTCAAGCTCAACTTGATCAGCTTGCTGGTATGGCCCGTTTTGGAATAAAGATCGATAATCGTCTTGGAATACAGATGCCCGAATTGCGTAAGTTAGGCAAAGAAATAGGCAAAGATCATCACCTTGGTGTAGAATTATGGCAGTCTGGTATTGCGGAAGCACGGATTTTAGCAGGAATAGTCATGGAACCAGAAAAACTCACAGAGCAACAGATGGATGGCATGGTTAATGATATTGATAGCTGGGATATTGGTGATCAAACGTGCATGAATCTATTCGAAAAAACGACTTATTCATGGAAAAAAGTCCCTGAATGGAGTAGACGTAACGAAGAATTCGTAAAACGTACTGCTTACGGTTTGATTGCATGTCTTGCATGGCACAATAAGATTGTTAATGATGAAGGATTTAGGGCTCTCTTTCCTGTTTTAGCTTACGGCGCGCAAGATTCTCGAAAGAGTGTCCAAAAAGCTGTGAGCTGGGCAATACGTAATATTGGCAAAAGAAATATGATGTTAAATCAAGATGCTATTCAATTGGCAAAGGAAATACGTCAAACTCAAACTAAACCTGCAAGATGGGTTTCATCAGATGTGCTTCGTGAATTACAGGGTGATGCAGTCCAGAATAGGCTAAAGAAAGCTATCAAGAAACCATAAAATCGGGTAACTTGTTTGATTTTTTGTGTCTCTTTTGCCTTATTAAACAGTGATTTTTTTCAATGTTTAATGCTATAAACACAGTTTTCATGTTATGATTTTGTATTTCTAGGTCTCATTGTTACGATATTATGGTGTGTTTCTATTACTTAGCGATATACATGCATGTTAACAAGCGTTATCTGTTCTGCTACATCAAGAAGAGACTCGGTGCCCGAAAATTGATCTCGTGGAAATACTCATTCAAACGTTTAAACGAAGAATATGACATAGCAAAGAAAAAGAAGCAAGCGCTAGACAAACTGTATGACTCCGGTAGAATCAGCTCGACCACACATGACAGTTTCAATAATGAAATTGTTGCGGCGATGGCAGAAATTGAGAAACAACAAAAAGATCTTTTGATGAAGATGGAAGGCAAAGTCACAGAATTACATAAACAAATCCAGACTCTAGAGATGCTTCTCGCAAACTATGAGATTCAACATGTTGTCGGTGAAGTTGATGAAGATACCTATCAACGTGAAATAACTTTGTTAAACACAGGGTTAGATACTGCAAAACATGAATTAGACGTAATCAAAGAAGCTACGACACAGCTTTCTTCACCTCAAACCTTTGCAGAAGCACCAGTAACTCCAGAAGTTCCTGTAGCAACTGCATCTGAGCAATCTCCAGAGCCAGTTGTAGAAGCGGTTGCTCCCTCTCCACCAGTCGACATTACTCCACCTGAGCCTGTACAGGCTGACCCTGCACCTGCCCCCGTAACTGAGACTCCAGTAGTAACTGCAGAAGAGACTGTTGCGCCTGTTACTGAACCGACCGCTGAAATTGTACCTGAAGCCACAGTTGAAACTAACACTGATGTCGTACCTGAATCAGTTACAGAACCAGCCGCAGTTGAAACCGCGGTAGAGGTTCCAGTTGAAGCAACAGAACAGGTTACTGAGCCCGTTATTACTGCCCCTGAGCCTGTTCCAGAAGTTACAGAGCAACCAGCACAAACTGTTCCAGAAATAGTAGCGGAAACAATAACTGAAACAGTAACTGAGACAGCAACAGAGCCAGTTCAAGAACCAGCAATCGAAGCTCCTGCTGAAGTTACTACAGAGCCTGTTAAGGAAAATGTTGTTGAACCAGCGGAGGAACCAGCATCTGAAGTGAAGGTAGACCTTCCCTCTGAAACGGCAGTTGAAGAAATAGCTCAAGATGTCCCAGGAGCCGCGACAGAACCAGTTGTAGAGACGACAGCCGAGTCAGTTGTAGAAGTGCCTGCTGAACCAATCATTGAAGCGCCAGTAGAGAATGCGGAAGATAAAGTTGAAGAAATCGAGACTATTGAACCAACGATCATTCAACCACCAGAACCAGTAATAGAGAATTCTGTGGAAACAATTCCAGAATCTCCAAAAGAATCAGCTGAAACACCAGATATAATTGAAGAAACCCCAGCCGTCGAAGCCGTTATTATTCCACCCGAAGAACCGGCTGCAGAGGTTACTATCGAGGCCCACCCTCAAGAAGCGCCCAAGGAGGCGCACCCAGAAGTTACCGTCGACACCGCAACGGAAGTTACAGACGCAGAAGATACTCACACGGCCGAAACCGAGGCTTCGTCCGAGGAGAACTCTAATCAATAAGATAAAACAAAAACCAAATAGTTCACCCTCTTTTCTTTTCTTAATTTAAGAGAACAACCAATTTTCCTTTAGGTGCTTTTACTCTAGCTTGGTCTTTCTATTAGTTCTTTATCACCATGAATATGTTGTCGCTTCTTAACGCGAGAAAGAGAAATAAGTCTCAAGATAGATTCATCATCAATATCCCCATCTAATTGTAGTTTAATGTTGAGGGGCCGTCGTCTAGCTTGGATAAGTCGTTGGTAGCCAACGCTCCAAAATAGGATACATGCCTGGGGCGCATGCGATCCTGGGTTCAAATCCCAGCGGCCCCACCACGATTCCCACACACACAGATTTACGACGAAAAAATAATTCTCATACAAACTGAGTTCAAATTCTACCGGTCCCACCAATGTATACACACACGTGCCCGCGCACCCTCACTGTCAGCGTGTCT
>DATGZD010000142.1:0-2048 GCA_035297385.1 Candidatus Sulfotelmatobacter sp.
AACCCGGTGGAACGCTCCATCCGTCCAGTGGCCGTGGGTAGAAAAAATTTTTTATTCTGTGGCTCACATGAAGCTGCGCAGAGAAGTGCCATGCTCTATTCACTGATGGGCACCTGTAAACTACATGGCATAAATCCCTTCCTCTATCTAAAAGATGTGCTGACCCGCATTGCAATGCATCCGGTAAACAAGGTCAGTGAACTGTTACCACAGAACTGGAAGCCGCTCGGGTAAGGTTTTTTTCAATTGCTTTTAAGGGTGGTTCACCGTTTGGATACGGCTGAGAAGGCCTTTGAACATTCCAAAAGGTTTGAATTTTATTACACGCCCATATCGGTCTCTTGGCTGAACATGATTGAGATTGAATTCTCCGCACTTACCAAGCATTGCCTGAAAAGGCTTATTCTCACAAAGGTGCAACTCAGTAAAGAAATTCAAGCCATCATGAAAGAGCGCTATCAAAAAACACATAAAAATCAATTAGCAGTTCTCCATTTAAGGCGCAAGAATTAAGCTAAGTTCCGCTTACACCAATGCCAAAGGCTTAAATCAGAAGTATAAACAAACTTAGATTACAGTGTACTAAGTGAGTAGCCAAAGGATTTCACAATTAAGCTTTAGTTCATCGCTTGATGGATGCGACAAAAAGAAGTACTGACGTGTTTGGATTTGACCGCTATGACAATGGCTGTTTTCGCAGAGCCTTAAATAAGGCAACCGACAGGTGGATGTAAATAAGGCTAGGGGACGTCTTGCTGAAAGAGGAAAGCATGACGTTTACTCAGGTTGCCCGGCTCTTTGATAATAGTCGGTGTGTAGTGTATTACTAGATCGACACCTACTTGCTATATTACCTGTCCAATAAGCTTTTCGACGACCTAAGGAAAGGTCGTCCGCTTTCTTATCCCAGCTTCATAGATGAATGTATTCTCATGGAATTCGCATGCGCCTCTTGGAATTGAGATACCACAGCACAATTTAGACCGTAGAGGTACTGGCCAGTCTCATCTCGTATTTGGACAGAATAACAATAACAATTTGTACTTATGTATAAAAATTGTTGGTAACTTCTCAGTTTCACATTTGAATAAGCTAAAATCCGTTTTCAAATTCGTGCAGCTTTTCGAGACCTAACTAACTGAATTACAAACTACCTGTGTATCTTATGAGAAAAGTTTCCGTTACAAGATTATTTCTTCTGTTATGGAAGGTTGATATAGCCAAATGCACTGTATGCACTTGCTATTTAAACGTGTTTCGATCAAAACAATGCAACGAACAGAAGACGTGGACAAGTTTACAATATCTAGATAAAGCAAAGTGGCTTTAACTCTCTTCCGTTTTTAATAATTCAATGGCAAGTTCCTTTTTTGTTCTCAATAGCTTAGTTGGAATAAGGGTGCTTCCAAGACTCCAATAACAAGACTTAACTTGTCTGAATTAAGAACCACTAGGCCATTTACATTAATGAATACGTACATAACCATTGGTTAATCAGGTATAAAGATGATTATAGTTTATACAGATACAAAAGTTTTCTATATATTTTAAAACTACAATTATGAAACAACTGCTTTGGCTGTTTGCTATCGTTTTGCTTTCCCTTTCGTGTACAAAAAGTTTGGAGGAGCCAAATATGTATGATTTAGAACCCTGTACGGATTGTTTGGTGTATCCAGATGATCCGCCTCCTCCGCCAGCCCCTGTTGATTACAATACACAATATTTAACTTTTAGAGGCATTAGGCCGGACGATCCCAACGGCAGAATGCCTCTTGACAACCCAGAGCGTGGTTTTCGCTTTGAATTTATCATGAAAGCTATTGATTTAAAAAACCCTTACAACGGGTTTGATTATAGTAACATTTCAAGTACCCTACAAGCGGAAGAAGTTGCTCATGGAAATGAAAAAATAAGGCTTGCTCAGGTTTATTTTTATTTAACCGATTACCTTAAAACGCCTATAAGTAGTGATGCTTTTACAAGGATGCAAAGTGTTTTTGACCAACTAAAGGCGGAAGGCGTGAAAGTTGTTTTGCGGTTTGCTT
>DATGZD010000143.1:0-3209 GCA_035297385.1 Candidatus Sulfotelmatobacter sp.
CTGGTCATGTAATGCATAATGGACTAGTTAACTGCGTTATCGTTGGAGCTGACCGCATAGTACAAGACGCAGTCTTCAACAAGATTGGCACTTTCACAGTTGCTGTTCTAGCGAAAGAACATGGCATACCATTCTACGTTGCAGCGCCCACATCCACTTTTGATTTAACTCGCACATCAACTGACACTATTATTGAGGAGCGAAACCCAACCGAAGTTACATGCATCGGTACCCAACGAATCGCACCTAAAGACGTTGCAGTGTTTAACCCCGCCTTCGATATGACACCATTGAAATATATTACAGCAATAATCTGTGAGAACCGTGTTTATTACAGCAAAGATTTCAAGAAGTTCAAATTAGGTTGTCTACCATCGTAATTACAGAGTTTCAAGTTTCATCGAAATATTAGGTAGCCGATTTTTGCCTTTAGTGGTAGAAAAACCATAAAAGTGCAATCTAACCCTAAGTGAACAGTTGAAAACCAATGAGTGAAGAAACAAACGCTAATGTTTCTGAGATTAAAGTCAAAGGTATCCTTACAAAGAAGGGCATTCGAATCTCTGAGAAGAGCAGTATTGATTCTCTTTCTCAGCGTGGATACGGTACACAAGAAGAAAAAACCTTCAAGGTTTCTTTCTATGAGTCCCTCTACCTTGTAGACAAAGAGCTTCTTAAAGTAGAGAATGAGGACGGTGAACCAATCGATTTTCAGCATCTTCTACAGCGTTACGAATCTGTAGATGAGAACGCGTGGGTAAACTACTTGGTATATCGGGACCTGCGAAACCGTGGCTACGTCGTTCGAGAAGGCTTTGGCTCAGGCATCGATTTCCGTATCTACGAACGCGGAGCCTACGGTAAAGACACCGCACAATATCTAGTTTTGAGTACATTAGAGGGCAAACCACTACCGATTCGAACACTAGCAAATGCCGTACAGCAGTGCCAGAGCCAGAAGAAAGAATTAATCCTAGCAGTAATGAACCGCAGAGGAGAAGTTGTACATTATTCTGTCTCACCCTTAGCCTTCAAATAAGTTAGACTGAATAGTAATGTCAAAACAGTCAAGATATTCATGGAATGCTCAGGATTACGCTAAGCACTCATCAACACAATTTGAATGGGCGCAAGAACTCATCCCCAAACTAAACCTAACAGGAAATGAAGCTTTACTCGACATTGGCTGCGGAGACGGAAAAATATCCGCTCAGATAGCCTCGTTCTTACCTAAAGGCTACGTCGTTGGAATCGATAATTCAGATGAAATGATCAACTTAGCACACCATAATTTCCCAAGAAGTAGATTTCCGAATCTCTCTTTTCTAAAAATGGATGCACAACAATTAACCTTTAAAGAACAGTTTGACCGGGTATTCTCCAACGCAGCCCTACACTGGATAATCGACCATCGACCCATGCTTGCAGGTGTTAAACAAAGCCTAAAACATGATGGTAAATTACTTTTTCAGATGGGCGGTAAAGGCAACGCTCACGACATACTTAAAGTGCTTGACGAATTGGTAAAGGATAATCATTGGCGAAGATTCTTTGAAGGATTCACGTTCCCATATGGCTTCTATGAACCTAATGAGTACCGAGCATGGCTACGAGAAGCGGGATTAAAGCCTGAGCGTGTAGAACTAATAACAAAAAACATGAAACTAAATAAAGAGTCTTTAGCAGGTTGGATCCGGACGACTTGGTTACCCTACACCCAGAAAATACCAAACGCGCTTCAAAACATGTTTATTACTGAAATCATTGATCGCTATATCGAGAAACATCCAGCGGATTCTTCAGGTACCATACATATCGCAATGGTACGTCTTGAAGTAGAAGCCTGCAGACCTTGAATCAAGATATTCGTATACTATAAGCATAAATTAGTTCTCGCATTGCTTTGCTGGGCGAGACTTTTAAAAGAACAGTTGCATCATCTTAAGCCGTCTTAGGAGTCATTCATTATGCCAACCTTCCAGACCGTGCGTGGAATGCGTGATTTACTGTCGGATGAAGCTGAAATGTTAACTTTCGTTATGAACAAAGCACGTGAGACAGCTGGATTATACGGTTATCGTGAAGTCATAACTCCTGTAATTGAACCGTATGAATTGTTAAGTGCTAAGTCCGGTGAAGAAATCCGTCAACGTATGTTCACGTTTAAGGATTTAGGTAATCGAACTGTTGCTTTACGTCCAGAATTTACCTCCTCGATTGCACGTTTGGCGACTGCTGAGTTAAAGAATGAGCCTAAACCATTACGAACTCTATCGGTTGGCAGCGTTTATCGTTATGATGAACCTCAGCGTGGACGTTACCGCGAGTTCTATCAATCAGACTTTGAAATCATTGGCAGCAGTAACCCTGAAGCAGACGCCGAAATAATACTGCTCACAGATCGTTTCATAAAATCTGTAGGCTTAGCCAATTATGCTTTCAAACTCGGTCATGCAGGTATCATTCGAGGCATACTCAGCCAAGAAAATGTAGATGAAAAAACTCAGAATACAATTCTGCAACGAATGGATAAGAAAGAATTTGATGAAGCATTCAAACTAATCGAATCAGAAGAATGTATCTCAATACTTCGAGGTTCATTAGAGTTAAAAACTGATGACGTATTTGAGACTGTTGAACGCATAGAATCCCATGTTGAAGGTTACTGCAAAGCAGCAGAGTCAGCCAAAGAACTCAAAAGCTTACTTAGACTGATTACCGAAGGAGGATGTCCAATCCAATCAGTGGAGCCTGCATTCGCAAGAGGGTTAGAGTATTATACTGGTATGATTTTTGAAGTCTACATTCCAGAATTAGACATTGCATTGGGTGGTGGGGGCAGATACGATAGACTTATCGAAGTCTTCGGCGGTGAACCCACACCCGCAACTGGCGTTGCTCATGGATTAGATAGGATTGTTTTGGCATTACAGATGCAAAAATCAACGTTGATGAAAGAGAAGAAGAAACGTGTGACTGTTATTCCTGTAAATCAGACGGTAAGAGAAGAAGCATTAAAGATTTCCGAGATACTCCGGGAAAGAGGAATCTCAACAGAGCTTGAAGTTATGGGAAGAAAGGTAAATAAAGCGTTGGAAGATGCTGATAGAAGAAAATTTGATTATGCTGTTATTGTAGGTAAACGAGAATTGGAACAAAATGCCGTTATGGTTCGAGATTTATTGAAGCGCGAACAATCTGTAGTAGAA
>DATGZD010000144.1:0-5123 GCA_035297385.1 Candidatus Sulfotelmatobacter sp.
GGTTCCCGAATTGATTGAGCAGTGGGCAAAACCGACCCAAAATTTGGAATAGACAATGGACTAATCAATGGATGATCATCTTGGAATCTCCGATTCTCACTCAAAGAATCCACCAAAGCATAAGGCACATCCCATATTCCAGAAGAATCAACCTCAGAAGCATTAGGATACTTTGCTGAAAAATCGCTCCAGTAGTTTCCATCAAAAGTCTCAAGCCCACTAATTCTCAAATCTGCACCAAAGACAATGTTATTCTCAATCACAAAATTGTTGCTAACAGCAAAATGCATGTAAATTGCAGGCGAGCCCCCAATAGTACAGTGAGTAACGTTATTGCCTGAGCTACCCCAAAACAGAATTCCCAGATTATCCCAAGATAGACCCACAGTTCCGTTACGATTTACGATGTCGTTTGAGATGTAGTTGCCATAGAAAGTATGGTTGCCTCCAAAATCACATTTTATACCCCACGTAAAATTTGTTATTCGCAAGTTTTCCACTGTTACATTCCAAATATCTTGGTCAGAAGGATGCTCGGTAGCTTTGCTTGAAATGGCTATTGCCGTACCATTATTGCATTGAAGCGTGAATCCGGCACCATCGATTACAATGTTGCTTTTCAACACCTGCATATTGCCTGAAATGTCACTGGTAAAAGTGTAAATGTTATCCCTGCGTTGAAGCTTATCAGATCCCTCTACACTTCCATCATCTTTAATGATTATAGTCTCTGAAGATTCTGCAGTTGCCAATTTGTGCAGTTGATACTCTGTTGCAATAGCTGAGAATAAAAGCAAACCTATGAGTATCAATATTGCTAATGTTGGTTTAGTCATAGCAGTGTCATCATCATATTTTGTTGAACTTTCATATAGCTCTCCTCAGAGAACGAAATGTTCTCTTAGAAGAACACTTGCGAGTTTCAGCGTTTACGTTTCTTGACGTACAGCATGACAGCAACAGTAACCACTCCAATTGAAACTATGGAGGCAGCAACTGGCAGAATTAGGGAAGATTCGGATTGCGTCTCAGGCTCCTGCATAACAGTAATCGTAAAATCAACCGTTTCTGATGCTCCAACATTGCCAGCAGAATCCCAAGCATAGACAGTCAGGTTATGTAATCCAGCAGATAGTCCCCTAAACGTAAAGTTTCCTGCGATGGTTGCGTTTGGCTGCCCATCCAGACTAAACCTCAACTTCGATGGCGCCTCATTAACTGTGAAGTTTAGGGAAACCTCAAGAGAAGTTAGGTTTACTGCCTCAAAACTTTTGTTTCTCGCTGGAGATAACATCGTAACTTTAGGAGGTGTCACATCTTGAGGCTGCTGATCTTGAGAAGTTACTTCTGGTTCAACCCAGCCTGAAGGAGGAGTATCTGAAGCATCCATGCTAACTGAAAAATAAACCGTATCTTCGTAAGAAAGATACTTGGGATAAAGACTCTTCTGATTATTCCCAAACAAATACAAAGTCATATAATGTGAACCCTCAGATAGTTTTGGCAAACTCATATACGCAGCCGCATTGGTTACCACGTGCAAGCCTGGGTTGCTGATAGTTAAAGACACGGCACCGTTGTAATCACCGTCAATACTATAGTTCATGTTGATGTTAGGGTCAAGGTAACCCATCTGACCTGCACTTTGCAGGGTCAAATTCAAAAATAAGTAATGGGAATCGTAGGTCATGTTCAGTGGAGAATAGACTGTGATACCTGAAGGAAAGCTGATAAAATCAGTAGTCTGAGCATTAACTGATATGGAATGGACTGCTATATATGATGAAAGCAATGTTACGAAGAGCAACAGTAAAACTGGTCTTTTGTTCATGTATATTCCCCTTCTGGTCATGCAAGTGTAATGGACAAACGTGCATATAGCTCTCCCCAGAGAACAAAGTGTTCTTCCAGAAGAACATAGCGAGATTTAGTGTTTGCTTTTCCTAACCTATGTAATCTCGTACTATCGATGCTACTCCAACTGCGCAATCAATGTCCAAAGTGCCACCGTCAAATGTTCCGTGTAGTTCATCAGAGGGTGAAACTCCCCAAGGTCCAGTCCCCAAACCAAGTCTACAAAACTTTGTTAAGCAAATTTCTTAAACTATAACTGACTAAAGATATGTGAAAACTATGCTTACTCCATTAATGATTGCAGCTATTTACACAAATGCTTTAATTTTTGGACCAATTTTCATAATTGTTCTTGCTATTTGTCTTGGTTTAACAGTAAAGTTTCCTCGTGATAAAATTTGGATAAGCATAGTGATGGTAATGGCAGGTTTTATTGAGATTTTTTTTGGTCCATGGTGGGTGTTATGGATTCTTCTTACTGGATTTAGCACTATTATTCTTGGAATAGTAGTGTTCTTTAGTGATTTAATTAGAAACCGTTTACCTTTTTCGATAAAAAATCACTTAAGCGAAAACAGAGTTCATCATTTGAAAAAAGGATTCTATGCAATTTTAACTATCATGATTCTTTCTTCAGTATTGGTTTTTTCGCTTCGAACAACACATGTTTTACGTGAAGATATGAATGTTGATTGGACTTATGCAACGGCTGCTGGCACAACAATTCGAGGTATTATAACTAAAATCTCGCTAAATTGTGAGGTTAACTGTTATGGCTGGTATTATCATGTTTTTCCAGCATTAATTACTGTGAATGTTACTGAAATTGTTAAGGTTGGAGAGAGTTGGGTGAATTTAACAGAAATAAGTAGAGGTTGGATAAATCAGAATATGATTGTTGCTTACGATAAATCTGATGTGCCTAACTTAGTTGTTGGTCAACGAGTTGAAGTAAGTGGTTATTTTGATTTTCCTGTAGAAGATGAATTCCCATATACAAACAAGCTTGTTATTGCTATGAAAATAGATGGAAGTTACATTAAATCCCTTTAAGTATGATTAAGATTAGAATCAGCATAGTACTAGATTTTAATCCAACAACCAACAGTTGAATAAACAATGGTAACAAATCGTAAATAGCATTATCATCTTTATAGATATGGGGATTAAGTGAAAAGCAGAATTCTATTTGTTATTGTTGTAGTCGTGATCATTGCTACTGCGGTCGGATTGATACTATTTTTCAAGCAGAATCAGGTTCATCCCTATTCTACTCCACCTGAATTGTATTACAGTACTCTTACTGTTTTAAATCCACAGGTTACAGAAGTGGCTGGATATGAAGGTTTCTTTAATAATATTTCTCAGGGGTTAAAACTACAAGTAAACATAATATTTACATCAATTGGTGACCAGTCATTGACGTTACCCATAGAAAACCTCAAAGTAACCTACTACAACAGTAACGTTGACCTACACAAATGGATAAATGATAATGGTAACTATTCTCTGCTTCAACAACAAGCATTTGATTATCAATTCATTCCAACTCTGGTGACCTTGCAACCTAAAATGTCTAACTCAACAATTCTTACAATGAACATAGCTCAAGATGCACCGACAGGTCAATATTCAATTGAAATAAACATCGGAAATGGAACAATCGGGTTAGAAATTATAATTATACCAAAGGATACATGAACAATAGAACAACTTAACTGTTCGCAGCCGATTTCTGGAGAGAGCAACAAACACGCGCGTTAACATTTAGTCAAGAAATATTCAAGCATAATTTGAATGACTAAGTTTTTAGTCAAAAATACTTAAATTTTGTTAATCCCAATAAATTATGAGGATGAAGATAATGTTTAGTAGAGCAGACAGTCCGCCACCTGAATCCACCGATAAACCCAACCAACCCCCTCTTTCGATTCCAAGTAAAAGTCGAAAAAGACTCTATGCTTTAGGTGGAATCATAGCAATAATAGTTATTGCTTCAGTTCTTTTTATTCCGCAGATTTTAGGCTCACCCATAGATTTAGGCTTAAACTATACGGTTGGAGAAAAAATGACGTATCTGACCACAAACATGGTTACTAACCAAATGAGTAACACATCCATTAATGTGGAAACAAACCCACTATCGCAGACGTATAATTCAATGGGCACCTATGAAATCCTAAGTTTTGATAGTGAAGCCTACACAATCAAACTAACCATAACTTCCGAGTTAAATGGAAAACCTTTCTCTATACCCATAACAACGAATACAACCACTAAAACACAATACTACAACAACCTTCTACCAGCAGGATCACCAGCATTCTTCCTAAATGCAAGCAGCAATCCAGCTATTGAGGCTTATTTGACTAAATCTCAAGTTAAAGTAGGCGAGTCATGGCAGATTCCAGTAAGCACAGGCAACGCCAGCCTCGGATTAACAGGTGAGATAACCCTCAAATTCTCAAGCATCCAAGAAATAACAGTCCCAGCAGGAACTTACAAAGTCTTTGTAGTGGAACTATCAACCAACGGTCTCACAATGCATATCAGCCTAGACAATGGAATCATAAACGCAAATAGTCTAGATAACTCGATACTTGAGTTGAATGGTAAGTCGTACCTTGAACTGGGAACTTGCCGTTTAATCAAATCAGAACTAACACAACAAACTACAATCCAGCAACCAGGCATTAGTGGGACAACAACCATTTACACAGAAAAAACCCTAACAGAACACACCCTTTTCTGATTTTTACTTCAGTTTACTGTCAAGCGCGCGCTTCATCTAAACTACCGTATGGACCTATATCTTTTGTAACTTCAGGAATAAAAACTAACGATACATTATAGCGCGCCGCGAAGGACGTCAGCGCAGAAGAGGCAACAATTTCTGCAAAGTGTGTTTTTCTGCGAAACATTTAAGTGCTTTGTAAACAGAACTGTTTACGGAGATCGTTTATGGGACAAGTTCAACTTCGTCTCCCCCAGAAGACAATCGAAGAAATAGACAAGTGGGTAGCTGAAGGCCGCTTCAAAAGCAGAAGCGACGCCATAAAATCAGTGATCACACTCTACCAAGAACGCGAGAAGACTTGTGCCTTCTTCAACATGCTCCTGAAGCGAAGCGAGGAAGCCAGACAGCATCCTGAAACGCTCGTGCCCCTAGAGGAACTCGAGTGAGCTACGCGGTTTTTCTGCATCCAAAAGCAGCAAAAGAACTCAAAAAACTGGAAGCAAGCATTCAAAAGCGGATAACTGAGTGTGTA
>DATGZD010000145.1:0-30897 GCA_035297385.1 Candidatus Sulfotelmatobacter sp.
GGCCCAATAAACATCCACACCACTCGGAGAGCTGGTATTACCGCGGCGGCTGACACCAGACTTGCCCTCTCCTTATTCCCCCAGCGTTCTAGACTGGGTAAAAGCCTTCCTCAGCGGATGGCACTCGGGATAGCCCTGTCAAGCTTTCGCTTATTGCAAAGTTTTCGCGACTGCTGCGCCCCGTAGGGCCTGGGCCCTTGTCTCAGTGCCCATCTCCGGGCTCCCGCTCCCACGGCCCGCACCGGTAAAAGGCTTGGTGAGCCATTACCTCACCAACAACCTGATCGGTCGCGGCCCCATCCTTAGGCGACACCTACAAGCATAGTGTAAGTATCCTTTCTGATGAAGACTCATTCCAGGGTTCTTCATCTATTGGGGATTAGCCCCAGTTTCCCGGGGTTGTCCCTATCCTAAGGGCAGGTTAGCCACGTGCTACTGAGCTGTGTGCCGCACTCCTCTTTGGCTGAGAAGCGCTTGACTAGCATGTCTTAGTCCTATCCCGATAGCAGTGGGGTCCGGCAGGATCAACCGGAGTTGCGCACATAGGCGACTCCGCTGTATCTGTCGGGTTGTTTTTAAGTGGTACGTTTTTTGCTTGACTGTGTTTTTTCTGGATTTGGAGGGTAAAGCATTCCACAACGTCAAAGCCCATGTTCAGACCAAATTGTGCATGTCTGGTCGTCATGTCTGTTCCCGCAACTGGAGGCCAACTCCCGCATCCCTTGTTAGGCGAATTCGCCATTACGGTTGGGGTTGAGCCGCCGCCATGAAGATAATTGCGGGGCTAGTTACTATCGCCAATCCAACCAAAGCATCTTTAAATGATATAAACGTTTCTTTGGCTAATGCAGATTTTATTTATGTTCTAAATCACATCTCTTTTGGGTATAACAGTTTATAATTGGCTAAAGAACCCATAATTTATGCTAAGTTGATTTGAGTTTATTAGACAGTTTCATAATAGTAATTACTAAGGCGATTTTTGATGAGTAAAAAAGAAAAGATTAGAGCTAAGAAAAAATCCAAAGAGAAAAACGAGAAGCTGAAGCACAAGCAACTGAAGCAACGCTGGAAACGAAACGAAAAGCCAAAGTTCGAAGTGGCGGACGACCGACAAGCCCCGAATTTCGCCATGAATTTGAATAATGTACACTAATATGCTTTTCTTTGCGCCTATTGTGGCAAGACTATATATTTCAAATATAAAGCTGTACAACTGGCATCCAGCTCAAGCTTGAGAACCCCTGCGAATTTCGCCGCAATTCATGATTGAAATAATAGATTGATCAATTAAATAATAAAAAATAGGGAACTTGTCGAGTTACTAGTTCTTTGAGTGGACTAACTTGGTGTTGGCGGTGATGGTGGAGGTGGAGGAGGTGGGGGATTAGTTGTTGAAGCGAAGGGTTGACCTATCTGGATAACTGTAGTACCCGCAACTCTATCTAAGTATTTTTGCCGTCTGTCACCTGGTGTAGCGATGCCAATTAACCAATCTATGATAACTAAAGGTGGAATAATCTTGCTGATGTTTCGTATAATTAATTGACTAATTGTTGGTCTACCGCCTCTGACGGTTTGCACTTGTAACGCAAGAATTCTTTTGCCTATCGTTGCACTCCAAGCGGATTCCATAATTACTGCATAAATTACCCATATTATTCCCCAACCAAGGAAAAACAGACCATAGAAGGCAAAGAAAGCCAAAGCCCCAATAAAGATGATCGCTAGAGTTAAGAGAAACCAAAGAATCCATGCAATTATGCCAACTATGACACCATCGATTATAATAGCGATCAACCGCAACAGCCAATGATTCATATCAATTTGCGTACTTTGTCCAGTAACATTCATTATCTTCTAATCTCCGTATTTTTTGAACTTAATCTATGATAGGAGTTATTATCATTTTCCATTATTAGCATCGATGATTAGAAATGTCATACTCAGTTATACGAGCAAACTTGACTAGAATAAGGTTCGCTTACTCAACAATAATCTGGAACCTCATTTGCTGCGTGAATAAGACGAAACGACTGGAGAAACTAACTCGGGGAGCAAAAAGAAATGAAGGAAACGGCTAATACTAAACTCTAAATCATACGTTTTATTAGATCATTTATTGCTTCGCCGCGATAGCCTGCTTCGCCTCCAGCACGGAAATTCTTTTTCGTCGTCCCTTTGTAACCCCTCGTTGGAGGATGCATCTTGAAAACAGGCTGAATATTTGGCAATCTTCCGTAAGTTAATTTGCAGTCGGCGATAGCACTTGCAAGGTCGTCTATGGATTTACAGCCTACTTTTGTCGAATATTCCTCCGTTAATTTCTTATCGCCTTCCAGTCTTCCACGTTTTGTCAGAAGGTCAGCTATCATTTCTTTTGAGATTTCTCCCCATGTAACATAACTTTGCACACGCTTCAACATACCTTTCATTGATGGATTATTGGGAATAAGTATACCATGATTTGTATGTATTAAACGAAGTAATTCAAGAGTTTCACGCGCTTCACGCTGTGCACTGACTGTTCCACGAACTTTCACGACAGCAAAGCATTTACATCTTTCAGCTTTCACAACTTTTTCAGCTTTCTGGGACACTTTTACCTCACCCAGTCTGTTGTTGTAATTAAATTATAGGTCTTCTTTAATGAATCAAAAATAGCACAGGCATATGAAGGAACTGTACGTGTGGAACCATAGCTGCGCATCCATAGATCTTTCACGCCTGCTAGACCTAAGATTGTTTTCGCAACTTCGCTTGCCACAAGTCCTAGACCTCTTGGGCCGGGAACAATAACAACGCGGACACCACCACATTTGCCCTCAACTTGAAATGGAACTGAATGAGGTTTACCACAACCACATTCCCAACTACCACATCCACGTTTAACTGGAACAATGTTTAGTCGCGCTGCAACTGAAGCTTTCTCGATGGCGTTACGTACTTGACTTGCTTTTCCAGCACCTAATCCAATGTAACCATCTCTGTTGCCTACTGCTACGATAGCCTTAAACCTAGATTTTTCCCCAGCATCGGTCTGTTTTTGAACTAGATTCACGTTGATAACTTCTTCTTGTAAATCTGGAAGCAAGGCATCAACAATCTGGGACTCGCTAATTTTCATTCCACTTAAGAAGACTTCATCAATAGAAGTTATTTTTCCCTCTTGAATCATTTTACCCAAACGGGTTTTAGGAATCCATTCCTCCAAGTTAGAAGTTGACCTTTCTCGTTCTCTTGACATCATTGTTTCTTACCTTCACTTTTGAATGAATTAATAATGGTGTTTTTTACTTGTACAAAATGGTCAGGAAGTTTCTCAGGTGCAAGATTTTGTGATAGGTATGCTGAGAATTTATCGGAATAATCTTCTGAGCCTGAACCCAACTCCTTTGCGTATTCAGCAATATGGGAACCATTTGTTCGTTCCTTAACCAATTTTTCCTCATTATATGGAACTTCTACACCAGCATCCACTACACCGCTCAGAAGGGCAAAAACTCTGGAGCCCTTTGTAGGCGGAATCAACCCAATATCTAAAACTGCTTCCTCAATACCTACCTTTTTAGCACGTAAACCGCAAAGAAGCCCTGTTAAGTATGCTGCGGGAATATTTCCTGTTGCTGCTTGCCAACCAAATTCTTTCAATTCATTACTATGTGCAGCAGCTAAGACTTCATCACCGTTAGGTTTAGCAATTATGATTTGTGCAGAAGCATTCTTGAGGCTATTACGTGCAACAAGCCGTAAATTTCCTGATACGACTAATGCTTTCCGTGCTTGATAATCAGTCTTTCCTTCACGTCTTCGTCGCAATTGAACACGATAACGTGCATTACTGGCCATTTTTAGCGTTTCCTCCAAAGATCGCGCGCTTTTAGATAGCGTTCCAAATCAGCTACCGAACTGAAACGTCCACTACCAGCCATCCTATAGTATTGTGTGTAGGTAGTTTCAGTGATTACTCGGCTTGCCTTAAGCTCTCGCAACCGTTTTCTTAATGAACGGATTCTAAGCATCCAAGCTTCTTTCTTTGTTACTGCTGCACGTGGACTTCCACCATAACTGCCTTGACCCTTACGTCTACCCTTTCGTTTCTTCTCCAGTAAAGTTTTAGCACGTGATCGGCTGACACTTTTCTCAGGTGCAGCTTTGATGATTTTTTCATGAATCAGTTTTCGAACTTCTTCTCTTGTTATTGCACCCTCAACATCGCCTATGCGTTCAGGGTCAATCCACACACGGTTTTGTCCGATGCCTAATAATTCTGATGCCAAACGACGTTGACTTGTAAGATTAGTCATTGTTCCTCTACTCCTTCTGTCTCTTCACTTGATGCTTCGGCAGCCTCTGTTGCTTCTGTGGTTTTAGCACTTTTGCGAGCCCTTTTAGTCGTCTCTTTCTTCTTAGATTCAGTGTCTTCTGAAGGTTTTCGTCTATTAAAAAGTCGCCTTCGAGGTTTCTCGGATTTCACTTCGGATATTTCTTCTTCGGCAAGTGATGGTTCTTCTTCAGTTACTTCACTTGTTTCTTCGATTCCAGGGTTTAGAACCCTAATTTTCTTCTTCTTTGCTTCTGCTAGCATAAGTGCACGTTTCTTCTTACCCACGGTGCCTGCAATTCGAGCAGCTTGAATTTCTGGATCAACGGCACATATTTCAGCAATATTATGAACGAGAACTTCTCTTAACCCTGAAGGATGTAATCCACGAGCTATTTTTGGTCCCTTGTAACCTGTACTCACCATCGGTGGCCATCCCTTAATCTTCCGACGCATTTTATGGTCTAACCCTCGAGGCCGACGCCAACTTTTACTCATTTTACTATAGCGCCAACTCTCTGATCGCAAGAATTCAGGTTTCTTATGCTTAGCCTGTTCCCTCAATTTTAGAAGTTTTCGTGAGTTGACGGGTTTTCGCTCAGTCATATCTAATCCATTCCCTCGTTTCGCTCGTAAACATAAAGGCCATCCAAGAACACTCGAGGATCTTTTCTTCGAACTCTTGTTGCCGTTTCGATGTTTGCGGCCGTTTGGCTTACATCTTCTAAGTTTAAGCCTTGAACTAAGATATCTTCGGCCTCAACTTTGACTTTGACATCACCAATTATTTTGGCCCTTCTTGCTCGACGTTCTCCAGTAAAGTTCTCTATCAATAACGTTTTATCCTGAACTTTCGCTGAGATAGGAAAATGAGAGAAGACAATCTTTATTTTGTATGTAAAGCCTTTCTGAACGCCAGTTATCATGTTTTGAATGTGAGAATTAATTGTACCTACAAGTGCGGCTTCTTTCTTCCTAGGCCATTCGGCCCAAACTCTAACCGTATTAGCGTCAGCGTTCAACGACACTGCAAAATGAGAGAAATCGCGTGTTAGTGTTCCTTTGTCGCCTTTGACAGTAATTTTTTGACCTTCAAGGCTTACTGTCACACCTTCAGGAACTTGAATTGTTCTAGAGATTTCAGGGAGCCGCATTAAATACACCTCACTTAATAGATGAAGGCTAACAACCTTCCTCCCAAGTTCTTTTCTGCTGCTTCTCGATGAGCAATTACACCTTTTGAGGTAGATACAACCATCAGACCCACATCTCTAGATGGTAGAAACTTCTTCTCCCAATCTTGAAATTCATCGACTTTGACTGAGAAGCGTGGTTTCACAGCACCGCACTTGTTTATTCGTCCTAAGAGTTGAACTTTGAATTTGCCTGAACGGCCATCGTCAATAAATTCGAATTCTCCTATGTAACCGTTCAATTGCATGATTCTAAGTACTCGACCCAAGAGTTTAGAGGCAGGACTAATCACGCACTCACGCTTATTGCGCATCTCATTGTTTATGACAGTTACCAAACCGTTAGTCAATGTATCCATTTTTCTACCTCATTACTCATATTTTTTGAATCCTAATTTTGGAGCTGCTTCCCTAAAACAGTGCCTACATAAATATAAATCATAACGTCGAATGACTGGACCATAGGAACCGCATCGTTGGCAAGGACGAGACCCTTTGCCAAATTTTCGCTCTTTCTTAACTTGCTGTTTACCCATAATTTCGGTACTCCTTCTAGACAATTTCTACTCCCAATTCTTGCTTCACGAAAGCCATAGATTCCTCTGGAGCTAACACATGTTTTGGACCAACACGAGCACTTCTTTTTCTTCTTGATTTGACACGATAACCTGGACGAACCATCGTTACGCAGATATCCATACCAAAGATACCAACATCGGGGTCATACTTTACACCAGGAATCTCGATGTGTTCTTTCAATCCAAAAGCAAAATTACCCCGCTTATCAAACGCTCTTTGCGAGATCTTGTTATCTACAACAGGCAAAACTTTTTTCAAGAAATCAATTGCTTTTTGCTTTCTCAACGTCACAACGGCCGCTATTGGCTCGCCTTCTCTAATTCCAAAGTCTCGGATAGTTTTTTTAGCATTCTTCTTAACAGGTGTTTGATCAGTTATTTCTTTCAACACTCTTGTGGCTTTGTCAAGAGGCTCTCCAGATTTTCCAACATTTAGGTTAACAACTACCTTTTCGATTCGAGGGCGTAACATTGGCTGTGAGGTCCATTTCTCAATTATTCCTTCCTCAGACAACGGATGTAGCCTCCATAATTAATGGTGTCTTATCGCCAATTGAGAAAACAAAGTCTAGAATAGTTTGGCATCGTGCACCGTTCTCATCTTCAATTACGGCAAGAGCTTGCCTACGTTTCTTTGCTTCAGTCTGTTCAACCTCAACTATTCTTCCTGTTTTTCCAACGTTCTTTCCGCCAGTGATGATCGCTAAGTTGCCGACTTTAGTTTTTATGACATCAACCACTTCTTTGTTTGGAAGACTCAACTTGAGAATATCAAATGTTTCATGCGTAACTTCGTTTGGATTCTTTGGATCAGCAACTTTTACAAGAATATTCGAGCCATCATGAAGAGCAACTTGAACACCATTTGCGACTGTAGTTTTATTCTCAACCCTACAGAGTTTGAACCCAGCGTCTGCTTTGCTAATTGGGCTAAGAGATAAGCCTTGATGAGAAGGAATTACTCGGTAATATTTGTCCAAATCAGGCAAGGAAATAACATCCATTAACCCAACTGGAAAATCTGCTTTTTCTCTGACTTTGCCATCAACCAGAACCTTCCCTTCATAGAGTATCATTCCAACCTCTTTTTTGGTCTTTGCTACGCCAAGCAAATCACGTAGAACTAATGTTAAAGATAAACAATTATTGAGGGAATGAGGACCAGAAGCAGGCTTTACAACCCACGTATACTCTTTCTTATGAATTGGCCAGAATTCTGGAGCTGGTTTACGTTTTAATCGTCCTGTTTTTCCTTTTCTACCCAATCTTAAGCGCCTCCAGTCTTTTTATTAGTCTTTGTTGCACTTTTTGCTGGCGTCTTTTTTGGAGATGATTTCTTAGCGCGTGTTTCTGCAGTTTTTTCCTTAGACTCTTTTGTTTCGGAAGTCTTTGCAGATTTTTCTTCTGGAGGTGTTTCTTTTGCTTTCTTTTTGCGCGATGGCGCCTTAACTGATTTAGTAGTTGATGTTGGTTTTTCTTCTGTCTCTGGTGGGGTTGGTTTCTCTATTTTCTTCTTAGCAGCTCTTGGTTTCTTTTCCGCTTCAACCGTCGGAGGTGTTGTAGCTTTTGTTTCCGCACGTTTAGCTTTCTTTGCTGTAGGTTCTAAAGATGTCATTTCTTCAGCTTCAACAGCTTCTTTGGGCTTAGTCCGCTCTTTGGGTTTGACTTCTGCTGGTTTAGTTATTTCTCTAGTTGGTTTTTCCTCGGCTTCCTCTCTGCCTGGCAAGGGTTTCTTTCTTTGAATAGTTGATTTTCGCCATCTATCGTTAAGATTGAGGTTTTTGACTAGAACTTTAGAAGGATGTACAGCAACGAAGATTACTGTACCATCAACTTTTTCACGGGTTAATCCTTCAAGGAAAATACGGTAATTCTTGAGATCAACAGTTGAGATTTTTCCCTCAAACCCCTCATGGTCTCCACGTACAATTCGAACGGTATCACCTTTTCGAACGGGTATAGACTTTACGCCTTGTGATTTAACTAAGTCCGGAGCAAGATGAGCGGACATTAGCTTATGTCGAATATGAGCAGGAGCATTATATAATCGCAGACGTTGTTTAGAAGGGTCTTTAACAGATTTTGTAGTTTGCATTATTGTTTCACCTATACAATTGTACTTGATGCACTCGCAATTCGTGGCCATCGTTCAGCAGCTTCCCGTGCTACAGGACCTCGAATTTCGGAGCCTTTCATTTCTCCATCAGGAGTGATTATCACGGCAGCATTATCCTCAAATTGAACCCAAACACCCTCAACTCTGCGAAAAGCCTTCTTCTGTCTAACAATAACAGCTTGGAAGATTTTCTTCCGCATATCAGGTGTTCCCTGTCGCACAGAAACAGTAACCTTATCGCCTACAGTTGCAGACGGATACCGTCTAATCTTTCCTTTGTAACCCATAGCTTGAATTAAACGTAACATACGCGCACCAGTATTATCAGTACAGCGTAATGCTGAGCCCGCTAGAAGGCCACGGGAAATTTTTTGACCGTGAGCAAGCATGCCCTTAGCAACAAGGGCTCTCTGTTTTGCTTTTGCGGCCATTCTACTTCTCTCCCAATTTTTCTACAATTACGAAGGAGACAGTTTTGCTCACTGGACGACATTCAGCAATTCGTACACGTTCGCCTTCCTTTGCATCCAAGCAGGGTGGATTGTGTGAGGGGATGTGACTATGTCGTCGTTCATACCGAACGAATTTTGGTGAAACTTGTAAGTATTTACGTTCTACAATAACCGTTTTGTCCATCTTTGAGCTGAGAACTACACCGTCTAATACTCGACCGCGTACTGATAGTGTTCCATGAAACGGACAATTCCTGTCATCGCATGTTTTCTTTGGTCTTTTAAAAGACATTGACATTACCATAACCTCTTTATCGTTTTCTTTAGACGATCCTCAGGTCTGCCTGTTAAGAGTTTACCGTTGATTTCTACAACAGTTCCATCAGAAAACCTGAAGTGAAAAACAGCTACATCTTTAATAATATTCTTTGCTTGTCCATGCTGCATAATCGTAAAAGTATTCTTTGATTCGTCGATTACTTCTCCTGAAAGCCCAAGGTACCCGGCGTTTGAACTTTGAACAATGCTGCAAGTGGTTCCTACGAACTCATCTTTAATTATGTCTGAGGTTACTTTCATTACTTCTTGGTCTCCTTCGTTTCCTCTGCTTCTGCAGTTTTCTTGGCTTCTCTCGGTTTCTTTGTCTTTACATCTTTGTCTTCCTTCTTTGACTGTTCTTTTTTCTTCTTTTTCGTTTTCTTTGATTGTCTCTCAGCCTTATCCTGTTTCTGCCTAATTCCGCGTTTTTGTTCACTCTCAATTGTCAGAATCTGGGCGATTGTCTTACGTAATTCGATTATTCTAGCATAATTCTCAACAGCGCCGCCTGCATGAATCATGGTGCGCATTCTAGATAACTCTGCACGAAGCTCTGTAAGTTTCTTGTTACGATCGTCTTGGGACATATTATCGATTTCTTTGAGTCGTAAAATAGCCATTGTTATTTTGCTCCTTCGCTATCCATAGCTTTGCTGACGGTTACTGCAGGTGGATTTGTCGGTTTTTCATCCATTCTTCCTGCTTCTTGCACAGATGTTGCTGCCTGTTCAACTTCTGTGGTAGCTTCTTCCTTTGGTGCTTCTTTTACTGGTTCCTTCACTGGTGCAACTCTTTCTTCCATTTGAGGGGCAGATATAATCTCGATTTTATCGGGAAATTGAGCGTCAGGAGGCATTAGTTTTACCCTAACACCGATTATGCCTGGTTTTAGTTGAACATGAACCTCAGCTTTTCGCATCCATCGTAAAGCTGGTTCTCCACAACGTGGAAAGTAACCTGCACGGAATTTCTCAAATCGTGCTCTTTCTGTTCGAAGTTTTCCACTTATGACAATTTCTACGCCTAACGCGCCTGCATCCATGACTTGGTTGAGAGCCCAAAACGCTGCACGCCTAAAATGTACACCACGTTCTAAGGCTGAAGCAACTCGGGCTGCAATAACATAGGCATTCATTTCTGGAACTTCAATTTCAGAAACAGAGATTTGAGGATTAGAAACCTTAAAATTTTCTTCCAATGAGTGAGCAAGTTCTTTAATAGTTTCTCCGCCACGACCTATGACTAATCCAGGTCTCATGGCATAAACAACAACGTGCGTGCCTAACGGTGTTTTAGAGAGGTTTACACCACCATAACCTGCACGTTCAAGTTTTCTTTGGAGGAATTCATCTATTTCTGTTTTTTTGATTGATTCTGTGATGAAGCGTTTTACTATACTCATTTTTAGGATGTTTCTCCTAGTTCAGTTTCTTGTTCTGTAACGGGTGTTTCTTCGAGGACAATTTCAATATGTGTTAGAGTATCGTATTTTGGAGATGCACGTCCATGTGCTCGAGGGGTAGAGCGTTTTATCTTTGTGCCACCATAGGCTGCTGCATGAAGAATGTGTAAACGATCAATGTCTAGTCCTTTGTTCTCTGCGTTGGCTTCTGCAGCTTCGATAACGTTGAGGATTTTTGTTGCGGCTTTAATGGGGTATCGTCCTGCGAAGGCAGTTTTGATGGGAAGTCCGTGTCTATGTGCAGCTTTTTTGTTAAAACGTGTGAATGGAACAGGTTTCTTTTTCTGCATTACATCACGGAGATATGCTTTAGCTTTGTTAAGTGTCATGCCTTTTACTGTTCGACAGACTTCTCTTGAATGTTTAGGAGATACTCTAATTTCTCGGCCTGAAGCTTTCGCTGTTTTTTCTGGGTCTAAGCCTTCTGTTAAGATTGAGTATCCCCATTTTGGCATATGTTTTTTTCTCCGTGTGCGCAATCAACAGCGTAAAAGCAATTTATATGGCTTTCCGTATGAAAACGTTTCCTTAGACAGATAGAACTAGCAAAGTTCGGTTTCTAAGGTTCGAATTCAATGCTGTGAGGTGTATGAATGTGGAGCGCGTTAGAACCTTTTAAATTTTTTCCAAAAACGTGCAAGTAGAACTGCATATACTGTTGTTTACGTAAACCGTGTTCCCTTTGTTCCCTTCTATTTAATGCGTAAGCTCTGCGATGATTGCTCTTTACAATAAATGAGCGCGGTGCTTTTGCGATGTGTTTATGTTTTGGGTTGAAGCCTCTACGATACAAGTAGGTAAGAACAATGAATGAAAAGAAAGAGACTATCACAATGTTGCATGGTGCAGGTGGCACTGTCATGCATAAACTGGTCAAAGATTACATTGCCAAGTATTTTAGTGGGCTTACAGATGAGGCTGAAGTATCATTAGAAGCTATGGATGATGCTGCAGTCATTAATAACATTGTCCTCAAAAGTGATAGTCATGCTGTTAAACCGATTTTTTTTCCTGGCGGCGATATTGGACGTTTAGGTATTTCAGGTACAGTTAATGATATTTCAGCTTTGGGAGCTGAGCCGTACGCTTTGGCTTGCGGTTTCATTTTAGAAGAGGGTCTACTCATGTCAGATTTTGAGCGTATATTATCAAGTATGAGACAAGCTTGTATTGAAGCAAAGGTAGGCATCGTTACGGGTGATACCAAAGTCGTCGAAAAAGGAGCATTAGGCGGCTGCGTTATGAATGTATCAGGCATCGGAAGAAGAACCCTAGCCTTAGAAAATGATTTGCAGGTCGTGAAACAACATAGATCTAATTTTGCAGCCCGTTGGTGTCTCGATAAGAATTTGGTTGCTGGCAACAAGATAATTCTGAGCGGTACAATCGGCGAGCATGGTTTAGCAGTGCTTTCAGCTCAAAAAGGGTTGCAGTTTGGCAGTGAAATAAGAAGCGACGTGAAACCGCTAAATTGTTTGCTACAGCGCTTACTCGGTGAGGTTGGGGGCGTCGTTGCCATGAAAGATCCAACACGAGGTGGCTTGGCAGATGCACTTAACGAGTGGACGGATAAATCGCGTGTTGGTATACTAATTTATGAAGACAAAATCCCAATCAGAGAAGATGTGCGAGCCGCATCTGATATGCTTGGACTTGATCCGTTAGAGATTGGAAATGAAGGTAAAATGATCATCGGAGTCGTTCCAGAGATGGCAGAACAAGTTCTCACATTACTACGAGCAACCATAGAAGGTAAAAATGCGGAGATAATTGGTGAAGCTACAAATGAATTCAAAGGAGTCGCGATGCAGACTATCGTTGGAGGCAAAAGAATAATCGCGAGACCAGTTGGGGATCCCGTACCAAGAATTTGCTAGCTATATGTTTTTTGCCCAGACTCTGCATGTGCCCTCATTGCTGACCATGCAGGCGCCTACAGGTTTTTCGGGTGTACAAGCCTTCATAAACATAGGACATTGATTAGGCTTAATTTTGCCAATTATGACAAGATGACATTCACAACCCAGTAAGATATCTTTGCCCTGTTCAACCTTAACATTGTACTTTAATCGTGAATCGTAATCGGCAAAGTCTCCGCGTAAAGTAAATGCTGAATCGGGCAATCTACCAATACCGCGCCAATTACCAGCTGTTACTACAAACGCTCGGCTCATCATTTCTAAAGCTTTTAAGTTCCCGTTAGGCTTTACAACACGTGCATATTCATTTTCCAAACTAGCGTTACCTTCCTTGACCTGTTTTAAGAGCATATAGATACCGATTAACACATCTAGGGGCTCAAAACCGGCAACGACAGTTGGCATATGATATAGTCTAGGAAATAACTGATAGGGTTGTAAGCCGATGATAGCACTCACGTGCCCGGGTGCAATGAAGCCATTAATCTGTAAATCACCTACACCCAACAATAACTCCATCGCAGGAGGAATTAATCTGTGAGAAATAAGAAAACTAAGATTACTTGGTGGTTTGGTTAACACTTCAACGGCAGTTGATGGAGCCGTTGTTTCGAACCCAACTGCAAAAAAGGAGAATTCTTTGTCTGGTTCTTGTTTTGCCATCTCAACTGCATCTGAAACACTATAAACTACGCGAACGTCAGCGCCATCAGCCTTAGCCTCAAGCAAGGATGATTGACTGCCTGGTACGCGTAACACATCTCCAAAGCAGGTTATAATGACTCCTTTCCGAGCTAATTGAACTGCTTCATCAATTTCAGCGGCAGGCACGATGCAGACTGGACAGCCTGGACCGGCAATAACTTCAACATTTTCAGGTAAAAGACTTCGTAACCCGAAATGTGTAATGGTCCATTCGTGTGTGCCACAGACGTGACAGAATTTTACTGTGCTAGTTTTTGGTGCTAAATTCTTAATCTTCTGCGTGACTGATTTTGCTAGTGCTGGATCTCGAAATTTCATGTTAATGCTCATGGAATAACCTAGTTTTAGTGTTCGGTGAGAATTTCATTCCATAGCGCTAAAGTTTCTTTAGCTTCCTTCTCATCCATCTTTTGAATAGCATAGCCCGCATGCACGAGTACGTACTCATCAACTTTTGCGTCCACTAGTGTTACATTGACATCCCTGAGGACGCCTTCACCGAAATCAACTTGAGCTTTTTCGCCCTTAACGCTCACTACACGAGCTGGAATTGCCAAGCACATACATTAAACCGTGCCGTAAACATCGATAAAAACCGATTGGTTAAAAATCACTAAATCCTCCAACAACTGCCTGTCCAAACGATATTCCGCCATCTCCTGCAGGAAGGGTTTCATGAGCAAAAAATTGTAAGTCAGCAGACTCCACTTGATAACGCATCAATCTTACTAGTATCTCGTTGCAAGCGGCACCACCTGTGAATCCGATGGATTTAACACCTTTTTCTAGGGCTGCATCTACAGCTAGCATAACCAAACCTGCTGCTAGATATGCATGCGCTGAATATGCTAGGTCAGCATTAGAAATTTTGTGACAATTCTCAAAAATCTGCAGAAGCAACTCAGTTGTATCCAACCTGTTTCCGTTAATTATAGGCTTTAACTGCAAAATATCCCTGCCTTTCATAGCTATAGATTCAAGTTTAATGGCGGGTTCACCCTCATAAGTTCGCTCGTAGCATATGCCTAGGATGGCAGCGATAGCATCTAAGATTCTACCACAACTGGTTGTTTCGGGGATATTGCTTTTTTTGTCGAGTTGCTGGAGCATTATTTCTACTTCACTCTTGCCATATGGTAGATGTTGACTATTCACTCTTAACCAGTTGGCAATGTCTAATTTTTTGCTCAGAATCCCTGCTGCAACTCGTAGCGGATAACGAGTTGCCACATCTCCACCAAGTAGAGGTTGAGGTTCAAGATGGCCTAGTCTGTCAAATGCAAGTGAATCGCGTCTGCAATAAAGGATTTCGCCGCCCCATACTTCACCGTTTAAGCCATAGCCATATCCATCACAAGCAACGCCAATTAATTCATCTAAGCCATGTTCCATCATCAAACCTGCAACATGTGCATGGTGATGTTGAACCTTAATTAATTTCCACTTGGTTTGTTTTGCTAATTCTTCGGCAAGATTTGTGGTAGTAAATTTTGGATGTAAATCACAAGCAATAGTATTCACATCTGTGTTTGTTAACTCAATAAGATGGTTTGCGACTTCTTCTAGAAAATTACGTGTTTCAAGGTTTTCAATATCACCAATATGTTGACTTACAAAAGCCTTGTTATCTTGTAGGATACAGACTGTTCCATTGAGTTCACCGCCTAACGCTAAGATACAACGTTTTGCTTTCTCTTTGAGCATTATAGGGGCTGGTGCATAGCCCCTACTTCGTCTGATGAATGCAACACGATTATCATGAATTCTCGCTACGGAATCATCGCACCGTTGCGCAATCTTACGATCATGAAAAAGAAAATAATCAACTGTATCACCAAGCATTTTCAACGCGGTGTCATTATCTTTTACAATGGGTTCATTTGCTGGGTTAGCACTTGTCATTACGAATGCCATGTCATGAACGTCGTCGAAGAGCATATAATGCAAGCCTGAGTAGGGCAGCATAACGCCAACGTTGTGCAAACCTGGCGCAATTAACGGTGATAGGCTGTAGCTATCTCTCTTGTTAAGTAAGACAATGGGACGTATATGGCTAGTGAGTAAGTCTTGTTCTTTTGAGTTTATTTCGGCAAATGATTTTGTGGCTTCTAAGTCCTTTGCCATGATAGCGAATGGTTTGGTTTTTCGATGTTTTGTTTGTCGAAGCTTTAAGAGAGGTTTTTCTAAAATTGTTGAAGCAGCAATATGGAAACCTCCGTAGCCTTTCACTGCTAATACGTAGCCTTCAGAGAGAAGGTGTCCTGCCTCACGTACAGGGTCTTTAACAGCGATATCTTTACCCTTACTTGCAGTGAGATAAGCTCGTGGTCCACATTGTGGGCATGCTACAGTCTGTGCGTGAAACCTCCGATTTAATGAATCTTGATATTCTTTTAGGCAAAATCCACATAATGGGAATTCACGCATCGTCGTGTTCTCTCTATCATAAGGTAACTTTTCAATAATAGTAAACCGCGGTCCACAATTAACGCATGTAATGAAAAAATAGTCATAGCGTGGATCTTTTGGATCACGAAGTTCATGAAGACAATCATTGCAGATAGCTACATCAGGCGGTACAATGGAGCCTGCAAGTTCAACTTGATCAGAACTATTGGCAATTTTGAATTCTTGATACTTGTTGTTGCCTTGAACGCTGGACGTGATTACGCTATTAATTTGAGCTAAGGGTGGTTTCTTTTCTCGTAAATCATGTAAGAATGCATTAATCGCTTGTTCTGTACCTTCTAAAAGAATTTCTACGCCCGCATCACCAAGATTCCTTACATAACCTGCTAAACTATGCTTTGTAGCAGTACGGTATATGAATGGACGAAATCCTACGCCTTGAACGATGCCAGTAACGTTGACTTTCACACGCATTGTTAAGCCTTCGTCAAAAAGTGAACTGCCGAATTTCTCTTATAGGTTTCGAAACGATTATGCATAAAATCATGAATTCTTCTTATCGCTTATAGTAAAATATCTGTCTTAAGCCTTGATTCCTATACATGAACTTTGATAGCAAGAACGTCTTTAATCTTGATTTCTTGAAGCAGGTGTACTTTTCATTTCTGCATAGAGTATACGTTTTAGAACTTTGCCTGCTGAACTTATAGGTAATTCATTTCGGAACTCTAATTCTTGGATTTGTTTGTATGGAGCCACACGTTCTTTGACAAATTCTATTAAATCTCTTTCTGAGACGTTGACACCTTCTTTTAACATAACATAAGCTTTTGGAAACTCACCTACAATATTGTCAGGTCTGCCAATGACCGTGCATAACTTTACAGCAGGATGTTCATAGAGTATGTCTTCAAGTTCTCGTGGGTAGATGCTGTAGCCTTTGTATTTTATGAGGTCTTTCTTACGGTCAGTAATGTAAAAATAACCATCATTATCTATTCTGCCTATATCACCTGTGAAAAGCCAGCCATCACGAAGAACTAATTCTGTTTCTTCTGAATTTTTCCAGTAGCCTTTCATCACTTGAGGTCCACATACGGCTAATTCTCCTATTTCGTTAGGTTTCAGTTTTTTTGTACCGGTTTCTAAATCGAAAATACATGCATCTGTGTCAGGCAAAGGTAGACCAATAGAGCCAACACGCACCGATAGCATGGTTTTATCTACTGGATTACAATGTGTAACTGGTGAGGCTTCAGTTAAACCATAACCTTCTGCAAGCAACCCATCTGTAACTTCCATGAAACGACGTTGTATTTGTGGAGGCAAGGATGATGCTCCAGAGATACAAACACGAATACTCGTCAGATCAAAATCACCAAGGCTTGGGTTGATAAGTAGCGCTGCATACATTGTGGGAACTCCGCAGAATACTGTAACTTTGTATTGTTGTATTGCTGTTAATGATGTTATAGGATCAAATCTTGGAAGCAGAATCATCGTGGCTGCTAGGCTTACTGGAACGTTCATGCTCGTCGTCATGCCATAAATATGAAACAGAGGTAAGGCTGTAAGGAAAACTTCCTTGGCGGGGACACCTTTTATCCATGTAGCGAATGCGATTGTGTTTGCAACCAAGTTTGAGTGGGTAAGCATGGCACCTTTAGCTACGCCAGTAGTACCGCCTGTATATTGTAGGGCTGCTAAATCTTTGGGAGGATTAACCTTAACTTTCGGAGCGACCAGATTTTCGGTTAACAATTGGTGGAATGAATAGACACCAGGTTTTTGTTCAATTCTAGAAGAGAAGGTTTCAGTACTGGTAGTGATAATGCTTGTAAGTGAAGTTCTATTCTTCACAGTGGCAACGATAGGATACAATGAATCTAACGTGATAATTGTCTTCGCTTCTGAATCGCATAATTGATATTCTACTTCACGTTCCTTGTAAAGTGGACTTATGGTCGTGACAACAGAACCAACTTTTAGAGCTCCGTAGTAAGCAATAATAAATTGGGGAATATTGGGCAAGAAAATTGCGGTTCTATCACCCTTTTTTACATTTATAGAATTGAGTGCAGACGCAAATTTTTCTGAGAGTAGGTCTAATTCCGCATAGCTAATTTTTGTATGATGAAAGATAATTGCGCTTTTTTCTGGATGTTTTTGTGCAGTCTTCTTGAGAATTACGTGAAGAGGAACGTCTGGATATCGTATTGTTTTAGTCACCTTAACAGGCCATGATTTAAACCATGGTCTTTCCTTTAGAGACTCTGTTGACATATGACTTCTCAGCCCTTTATGTTACTTTAAGGACATGTGTATTAACGTTCATTTCCATTAAAGATTATAAGAGCAATCGACTCTTTTAGTCAAGGTGTGTTTTTGTGGATATTCAAGCTTTAGAAAACCAAAGGAATATTCTTATTGATAAGCAGGCTTTCCTAGACAATTTTGTTTTACCAGACTATGAAACTCTTAATGTACGAAATATTAGTTCTCTGGTTGGCAAGGTTTTTGGAATTAATTCTTTGGGCTCATCAATACCCAACGAAATGATAGATGATTACCATGGTATCGAGAAAGTTATGCTTATCGTGATGGATGGTTTTGGATACAATCGTTTGTTAGCACATATTAAGCAAGACGATGGAGAATTTTCTAATTTAGTATCCAAAGGTGTTCTGAAGCCGCTGACTAGCACTTTTCCAGCTACAACCTCCACGTCATTGACGAGTATATTCACGGGCTTAACGCCAGCTGAGCATAGCATAATTGGTTATTTGATGTTCAGTCAAACATACGGCTGCGTGTTCATTACCTTAGATATGCACCCTGTATACGGGCATAGCTCAGATATGGAGATTGCAAAAGATTTCTCGAGAAGAGTTAAGCCTTGGATGCCAACGTTGCAGATGCAAGGTGTAAACACATCAATTCTTACACGAGGTGCAATTGTTGGAAGTGGATTATCTCGTATAACGTATGCAGATCAACCCATAACGCCTTATGTTTTGGAGTCTGAAATGTTTGTCAAAGCAAGAAGGATTTTGGAGCAACCCGGTCGTGTTTTTAGTGTTCTGTATTTTAGTGGTGTGGATACATTAGAACATAGGTACGGTCCATATTCTGAAGAAGTAACAAGCATGATTCAAATGTTTGAGTGTCTACTCAGAGGTTTCTTCACAAAACTATCAGATACAACAAAGAAGGAGACTTTACTTATGTTAACAGCTGATCATGGAGTCTGTGAGACTCAAAAAACTATGTATCTTAAAGATTTACCTGAAATAACTAGTAGACTTCAGTTGCCGCCAGTAGGTGATAGCCGTACAGCATTCTTGTTTGCAAAGCAGTATGAAAAAGAAAATCTTAGAAATGTACTGGAAAAGAATTTGGGTGACTTCAAACTTACAACTTCTGAAGATTTGATTAATGCTGGAGCCTTTGGACGTAGCAAAGATTTGGTAGCACTACAGAACTTGATTGGTGATTTTGCAGTATTGAGTAAATGTCCAATTGCGTTATCTTATCCTTACTACGAGGATGATAGGAATCATGAACAACATGGAGGACACGGAGGGATGACTTCAGAGGAAATTATCGTGCCCTTGCTATCAGTGCGACTCTCGAAAATTTAGTCTTAAAGAAACATAAGATACATCTAAGTTAATGCTGCAACTTCTTTGAGTATACGAATAATTTCTGCTTCATCTATGTTTTTTAGTGAAACTATTCTTATGTATCGACCATCTTCTCCTGTGCCTCGTCCTTGAAGGTGTTCATCATCGATCTCTCTACCCGTAAGTAACTCTAAATCTACATGATCACTATAGGGGTGAATCCTGACAAAATCTTTGTCATTTAAGACATATGTGATAACACCACGTCTAACAATCTCAGAAGCATCTGGAAGATTAATTTTCACAATTGTACGAAGTCGCTCTGAGATATCTTTTTGTTCAGGTTGACTCTTGGCGAGAACTTCTTCAACAGTCTTGGGTTTTGATTTAACCATAAAAAGACATCCTTAAGAGAAGATTAAGCTTGCTTCCTCTTAATCATTTGGTAATAACGCTAGGCATATGTGGCTTTTCTCTAAAATCCAGTTGAAAAGGCGTTAATCAAGAAAGTATAAAGCATAATTGTTTGCTAGTCGTTACGCGAATTGTGCAAGTTTCGATTGCTGTGATAAAGTCTTTGCTTCAGCCTGCTGTTGTGCTTCAGTCATTAATCCAAGCCGTTTAAGAACGTACAGGCAATTCTCTGGCGCATGACCATGATAATGATTGTTGAAATATCCATAGATTTTCTTCACTTTCTTGGCTGTCTCTTCCACTCGAGGTATCCATTCATCTAATTCTTTTTTAGAATACTGATAATCAAACCATGGATGTTTTCCTCTACCGTGCCATCTAAAATAGGAAAAATCTGTCGTAACATGTACCTCAGGCGGTAATAGAGGCTCATCTACATTCACGTAAGCAACCTCATATTTCTTAAGTAATGGCCACGTTTCATCCCTCATCCAAGATAAATTTCGAAATTCAACAGCATATCTAAAAACAGGATCCAACATCTTAAAGAAACTTTCAAGGCTCTGTAAATCATAACTGTATCTTGGTGGAAGTTGAATCAACAAACATCCAAGTTTACCACTTAACTGCAATGGCCTCATCAAATCAAAGAATTCATTTAAGTCTGAACCCACAGCCTCCTTCAAACCAAGAGCTTTTGTATGAGTTATAGTTTTAGGAAATTTTGCTGTGAAAACAAAATCAGCAGGTGAATACCGTTGCCAACCCATTACCATGCCTTTTGAGGGTAGTCTATAGAACGTTGAATCAATCTCTGCAGTACTAAATACTCGTGTATAAGCCCTTAGTTTTCTTTTTTCACCTTTTTCGTAGAAAGAGCCTTCCCATTCCTTATAACTCCAACCAGAAGTTCCCAAAAAGATATTATTCTTATTCAAACGACAGCCTCCAGCGCCGTCACAACATCGTCTAAGTTATTGTAGGTTTTTCCAGGTATTTTAAGTAGCATGTCCGATAAATGGACTCTCTTGGCAGCGGTTAAATCTATTACTTTCCAGCCTTGCTCTCGAATTAATTCTTCTTTGGAACTTGGAAATTTAGTATCCTCAGCTAAAACAGCCTTCGCTGATTCTAAACCTGTAAATGATGTAATAGGAATAAATTGACCAGTCTTCTTGAATGTTCTAAATCGCGCAGCATCTATGTTCATTCGCATCCCATGATAAGATAGAGCAGCAACCTTTGGTTTAGCTTTCTCAACCTTCGAATCAATATCCAACAATTCATTATCAGTGAATTGATAACGATTATGCCAACCTTTACCAAATAAACGAGAATAAACCATATCCGAAGATACGACAGGTTCTTGCCGCGACAGATCAACACTCTGGACGATACCCAAATTCTCCATTAACTCCGTAACTTCAGCGGTTAATGACGCCCTAACATCCCAGACTAACTGAACGCCCTTCAGGTTAGCAGATAAAAGAAAGTCCCTAGCATCACTCATAGCCTTGCTATCTAAAACATAACGTCGTGGCGTTTCCAAAACTAAGAAAGGCGAATCCAGAACACTGCAATACTCGGTCATTCTAGCAAGAACGCCGTAAGCCTCGTCTGTAGGTCGCAAACCAATTCTATGAGTTAAGTCTTGGTGACATCGCACGGAAAACGTAAAATTTGTGGGTACAACCCTACGCCAATGTTCAACACGTTTCACGTCTGGATATTCATAGAATGTATAATTGACCTCAACAAAATTGAAAACTCTGGAGTAAACCTCAAGCGATGATTCACCTGGGACTTTGAAGTAAGCCCATCCGCCCGTTCCGACTAAGTAATCAGTCAAAAACAAACCCAAGAGATAATAAGACAAATACACTCATTAATTTAACTGAATTGTTCATACACAATTTGTAATCTACTGAATGTTTTTTATGTTTTGAAGTCTATAACATTAGAGAAGAAAAGAGGAGTAGTTGTCCGCGGTGAAAAAAGAATTTTTTGTTCGCTGACAACTTGCTAAAATAGCAAACATAAATTCAGTTTCCACAATACTCATCATACGAAAGAGACGATAACTCTTCTTGAGCTCTAAAGGTTATATGCTATTTTGCGAAACTGGCTGCTGCATATCCAACCACGCTTGATTTATCACCCGTTATATCACCACTCGTCTTGTAACGCAGCAGTGTCGCTTTTATTGCTAGTAAACCCCTACTTGCCGTAATTGCTGCTGCAATCGGTCCGTATCCACAGACTGTCAAATCTTGTTCTTCTACAATGTCTACAAATCGTTTAGCATCCATAGCTTTGACTGCTTCTAATGCCTTAAGGTCTTTCAGTTCAGCACTAACCTGTGGTTCATAATGTGTAAAATCTGATGAAGCTATCACAACAGCATTCCTTTCCGATAATACTTCAGCCAGTGCGTTACCAACTTCGTCAGCTGACACAAAATCCTGCAACTGGAAACATATCGGTACGAACTTAAACTGATTACCAAACAGATATTGCAGAAAAGGCAACTGTACCTCTATTGAATGTTCAAACCTATGTGCAGTCTCATCTATATCTATCAAACTGGTTTCACGACATAACTCATGTGCCACCAACGAATCGATCTCAACATCACCTAAAGGTGTCTGCCAGACTCCTTCATCCATCAACGCCAACGCACTACCATAGCCAGTATGGTTTGGACCTAAAACCACAATGGTTTCAGGCTTTCCGTCTACCGCTAACTCATAATATGCATTTGCGGCAACTGGACCACTATACATGTAGCCAGCATGCGGAGATAACAAACCAACAATTTTTCTGTCTCCATTCACAGACACTTTTGGAAGCTTGGCTGGACCAAAACGATGTAAAAAGCAGGATTCAACCTGCCGTTTTAGACTTTCAGCGTTACCCGCATAGAAGCTTCCAGCTTGGGTCGCACGCCGAATACGCAAATATTTAGCCTTCTTCTTCCTCTTCTCTGGTAATCTTCGCTTCGAAATCCTCGATTGTCACTGTTGGGTCTTTATCAGCTGCTAATTCACCACGTTCGCGAAGGATCTGTCTTGCGAGTAACCAGAAAACTACGGCTAAAGCTCTTCTTCCTTTATTGTTTGTTGGAATTACTAAGTCAACGCCTGCGAATTCATTGTCTGTACTGCATAATGCAACTATTGGGATACCCACCTTAGATGCTTCCTTAACTGCTTGCCCATCAGCACGTGGATCAGAAACAACTATGACTTCAGGTTCAATACGTTTTACATATAAGGGATTTGATAGTTGTCCTGGAATGAATCTACCGATTATTGGGGTTGCACCCGTAACTTCACAGAATTTCTTAATTGGTTCTTGAGCATAGAGTCTTGCAGCAGCCACAGCTACTTTCGGAGGATCAAACCTTGCCAAAAATTTGGCTGCTACACGAATTCTGTCGTCTGTTTTTTTCACATCCAAAACGAATAAACCATCAGGCCTTACTCGGTATATGAAAGGCTCCATATCCAATGTCTTTATCCTTGTTCCAATGTGTATTCCAGCAGATAGTAGCGTATCTCGTGGTAACAAGAGTTCTTCTTGAGGTTGTTCCTCTGAAGGTTTTTGTTCTTGCTGTGCTGATTCTTCAGGTACCTCTATGTTTTCAACCTGTTCTCCAGGCTGCTCTGTTGGTGGCTGTTCAGCTTCAATTTCTGATGAGTCTTCTCTTATTTCATCTTCCGTCATACAATTTTATCTCCATTTAAGTGGTTAATCTTAAATCTGCCATTCTTGCACGATTTCCAAGAAAATGCTCAATCCGCAACAACTCGTTGAGTTTAGCAGTTCGGGCACCTTCAACAACACCAATCTTCACTAAGGGGCATTTATATGCTACTGCCAAATGTGCTATATGCCAATCACTTGTATCACCTGAACGATGTGAGACGGCACAAGCATAACTATGACGTTGAGCATTCTCAATTGTGTCTGCTGCATCAGTGAGTGTGCCGACTTGGTTAACTTTGATTATTATTGCATTTCCTGCTTTCTGTTTTATACCTTGATTTAAACGTTCATTATTAGTCGTGAATAAATCGTCGCCACAGATGAAACAATTCTTAGATTTCTTTGTTAATTCAGCGTGGCTTTCAAAGTCTTCTTCTTGGAATGGGTCCTCAACATATGTAAGATGATATTTTTCAATCAATTCAAGTATGTATTCGAGTTGTTCAGCAGTATCACGTTTTTTGCCTTCACGTTCATAAACATATTTTTCTTCTTTTTCCTTCCACAAACTGCTTGACGCACAATCTATACCAAAACCACATTCAAAATCAAGTTCGTTACCAACGTCTTCACAAGCTTTTGCTATTATTTCAAAAGCTTCTTCTCCCGAGATGTTAGCTATCCATGCGCCCTCATCACTTTTGCCTCCATTGAAACCTGTACTTTTCTTCTTTAAGGCATCACCAATTTTTCGGTGAATGGTAGTGTTGGCAGTTTGTGCTTCAAGAAATGTGGTTGCCCCATGCGGTAATGCGAGGAATTCCTGAAAATCCGGAGCTTTCCCTCGAGTATGTTGTCCACCGCTAATACAATTACCCAATGGATAAGGTAACGTGTTCGCAGCGCTACCACCTATGAATTGGAATAACAATAGACTGTGGCTGTTTGCGGCTGCTTCTGCATTTGCCAAGGAAATTGCGTAGGCTGTGTTTCCGCCTATACTTCTAAAGTTTGTGGTACTATCAATCTCATGTAAGGTCGTATCAATTTCCTCTTGATAATCTGCATTTAATCCTGCAAGTTCTGGCGCAATTTGTTCATCAACCTTCTTAATCGCTTCATCAATACCACCTTGAGGGTAATACAATACTTCATTCTTCCCTCGACTTTTACCTGCAGGAGCAGCTGCACGACCAAAACCGCTCGCGGTAATCACATCAACTTCGATGGTTTCGTCTCCTCGATTATTGAACACTTTACGTGCAATAAGATCCTCAATGATAGATGACAAATGCAAGTTTCCTCTTGATACTTGTTGCTTGGCGCTATACCTTTTGACAGCCTCTTATTTTAGGTTTCGGAACTGAAAAGAAAACTAGTGCCCATAGATAGGCATTCTCTTGTTTAAATCAGAATCATCCTAACAAAAAAAAGAAAAAGAAAATTGGAGTCACTATGTTTTTCTATCGCCTTTTAGCAACATTATGAAGCTAACAATCGGCAATGCAACGATGGCAGCTACCGCAATCCAAGTCCAGTATGATACATCTAGGTCTTGGGGTTCCGCTTCCGTGCTCAATGTCTGTTGAATTGGTGTATGATCAAGCACGTTATCACTCGTTACCCAAGTAACGTCAGAAGAGCTGTTTGTTTCAGCTAATGTTTGGATTAGCTTAGAATTAGTTGACACTGAGGGACCAGTCGAAGACAGCGTGGAAGTTGATAGTGTTGAGGGAGCGCTTGCAGAACCAAAAGCATACAAGTAACCATCTCCTGAACCGACGTAGACTATTCCATCTGCAACGGCAGCAGATGAGCGCATCATGTCACCAGTTTGGTAACTCCATATTTTGCTGCCGTTCATAGCATCTAACGCATATAGATTATTGTCAAATGATCCCACGTAGACTGTCCTTCCATCAACGATGGGCGATGAAAATATGTAGTTATCAGTTCTGAATTTCCAAAATAAACTGCCATTAGTTACATTCAGAGCATAAATAGAGTTATCATATGAACCAACATAAACAAGTCCATTAGCAATGGAGGGAGATGAATAATATCTGTTTCCTCCACTGTTTTGTGGACAGAACGACCAGATTTTAGAACCATTAGATGCATCTAAGGCGTAAGCATAACCATCACTTGATGTAAAGCAAACTCTACCATCAATAACTGTGGGGGAAGTCTCAATTAACCCACCAGGTGTAAATTGCCAAATCGGAGTTCCGTCATCGGCTCTTAGAGCATAAAGATTGTGATCTTCTGAACCAAAATAGACAACGCCATCAACGACTGCAGGAGATGAAATGATTTCACCGTTTGTATAGTATGACCATAATTGTGATCCGCTGGAAGCATTCAAAGCATACATATAGCCATCAGCTGAGCCTACATATACTACATTATCAACAGCAGCAGGAGATGAAAAGACAGATTTGCCTGTGTTGAATGACCATATAACGGAACCACTAAATGCGTTTAAAGCGTATACTCGACCAAGATACGAGCCAATGTAAACGATACCATTGACTACTGCAGGGGATGATTCTATTCCACTATTTGTAGCAAATGACCATATTTTAGAGCCTGTTGAAGCATTCAGAGCATACACAAAACCATTTTTGCCATTCCATAAAGCTCCAACGTAAACGATGCCGTCAACAATTGCGGGAGAAGATTCTACTCCACTGCCTGTTTGATATTTCCAGAGAATTTGATTTGTCAATGGACCTGTAGATTTGGAGTAACCTGAATGTGTGAGATCATTATGGAACATAGGCCAAGAATTCGGATTACTAGTACAGTTGCCCCAAGATGACGGCTCAGGAATTGGATTTGGTATGGTCATAGGAATTGATGAGGAAGCATCTACGGTGATATTCTTGATAGTGTCACTTTTGACTGTGAAGTTAAACTCATAATAAGTTTTGAAATCACTTGTAGGACCTAAGTAGTCATATCCCGTCCTTGGGTGAGCGTCTATGGTGTAAGTTCCGCTAGGTAAATTTAGAAAGTAATAACCATTGGAATTAGAAAACCAGCCTGAACCAAACCAATTATTTGTAGAGGTTCTTAGTAGAATGGCCGCTCCTGTGATGGGTGTTCCATCGAAGGTAGAAATGTAACCTGATACTTTGTAGCCTAAGTACAGAGTTATGTTTTTGACTACATCTGATTTTACTACGAACCCTGGCTCGTCATAATGGATGAATTTTGAATTGTATGGTGGCCACACGTTAAGATGATAAGTTCCTATGGGAACATACATGACATAATACCCTGAAGAATCAGACCAGACACTAGGCACGATTTCGGGTACATTGAGAATAATGTTTGCGCCTTGAATTCCACGACCGTCGGCATCTAAGATGTAACCTGAAATCGTGTACTTAGTAGAATCTTGTGTTAAACCTAAATGCGTAACGCTTGCCATCAAGAAACCGCTGAGAACTAACGCTATCATCAAAGCAATAAGCAGTGACTTCACGCGAATTCCCAAACGAATACGATTAATCGTGTTTTTTCCTATCACTGCACTTTTACACCAAAACTCACTCACAGTCATCACCATTATTGCGAGTTTGTTCTATACATAAAAGACTTCTTGTTAAGGTTCCTTGACTAAGAATAAGTCAAGAAATCTTGACTAAAATTTCCCTGCACAAATCTATCGATGTTTTTTGTATTGAAGCTAATTAGAACAAAACTTTGAACGGGATTATTGGTTGGATGATTTTTGGCTAGCATTCAAGTATATATTGCGCATTTTAACAGCATCTCTATCCAAGAGTGGCGTTTCACAGATTATAACTGGATGTAGCTTAAAATCTGAAATAACTTCTGCAAATGGCTCAAAGGTTGGACCAAATCTTCTATCATCCAATACATGATGACGTCGCTCGCCATTCTTCGTAAATTCAACCTTGCTAAAATGGCAATGCATACCTTTGGTAGTATCAGAACCAAGGCGCTTCTCCACTTCTGAAAGAATAGTATGAAAGTCCTCTGCAGTCTGGAGTTGCCCACCGCTTCTAGCATGTAAGTGTGCCCAATCGATAACGAGTTGAGTTCTGTCAACTGTTTCACAAAGAGTTAATATTTCTTCTAAACTGCCGATTTGAGAATGTTTACCCGTTGTTTCTGGACCGAGCTTAACATCACAAATTCCCAAACCATCCATAGCTTTAACAACGTCCTGCAAAGCTTCTCTACAGTTTTTAAATGCGTTAGCCTTGCCAATAACACCATAAAATCCTGGATGAAAAACGGCAACACTAGCACGCATCCATTGGGCCGCTGTTATACAAGCAATCAGACGTCTTTTACTTGCTTCTACAACTTCTCTCTTTCCAGCAAAATTCAAAAAATAACTGCCATGAACACTAAGTCCAACATCGTTACGCTTAGCTTCTATACAAAGTTGCTCTGCTACTTCTTGTTTAATTTGCGGTACTTGCCCCCATCGACTAGCTTGATACTCGAATGCATCCAATTTTTCTTGTCTTAGCATCAGAGGAACATCAGATAGCTTTGCGCCCATAAGCCTGAAGAAGGGGGGAATACCTGCTGGTCCAAAACGGATATGATTAGGCATTGATTTTCATTTTCCATTTAGTTTTGATATGATAGTTGTCTTGCAGTTAGAAAATTTGTACAGATGTAATAAGGATTATTCATCTAAATTTTGAAGCCTAAATACATTCATATCTTTAACTTACTGTTAGTTTATGGTATCAATTGAGTATTTACAACGATTGGGATGAAAAACAGAGAGCGCGCATAGCGTGCCAGTGCTACCTTCATAACATTTACCGCTCTTGAAAATTAGTTGTTAAGATAAATGAAGTAACTGAGTCAAAGTAGGTATAGGAACAAGTAACCAAACATAAACCGTTAGAATCAAGATTAGAATTGTAATCGCCAGCAATACAAAATCACCGCGATGGAGGATTAACTCATACAAGTTCGTGCGCTTTTTAACAGCCCCCCAAGCCCGAGATTCCATGGCTTCAGCAAGCTCAAGACTTCGGCGGATAGCACTCACGATTAAAGGTATTAGAATTGGTACATAGTTTCTAATTCTCTTCAGGAAACCACCTTTCTCTAATTCCAAACCCCTTGCCTTTTGAGCATCCATAATTGTTTGAGCTTCCTCAGCCAAGACAGGTACAAAACGAACGGCAGTAGTGAATGCGAATGAAAACTCATAAGGTACGTGTGATTGCTCCAAAGCCAACCCTAACATATCAGGGGATGTTGTTAGGAAGAAAACAGAGAATGACTCCACTAATACTATGAAACGCAAAGTCAAACCTGCCGAGGCTTCTAAGTCGGTGATTAGGAAGACAAAACCTGCTTGCCACCATCTAGTTAGAATATTAAGGACAAAAATGAAAACCGCCAAAAACAAAGCGCCACGAAGTGAACGAAGCCATTGTTTCTGAACTCGGGCCAAGAGAACGAAAGGAACCTGTACGAAAAAAAGAACCACTAACGGAAGGATTTGACTAAACAGTATAGCAGCTACGAATATTGCTATGACGTAGACGAATTTTACGCGTGGATCTAAATTATGAATCGGCGAGTAAACTTTACGAAATTTTAACCCATCAAAGACACTCATGGCTGCTGCTTCTCCAACGCTTTAACCAGAAGTTGCTTTGCTTCCTGAATATCAATTACATCCTTTGGAAAGCCATAGGGCTCTAATTGCGTGAAAATCTGTGCAATCTGCGGCAAAACAATCGAAGATTCAGCCAACGCTTTAGTGTTCGTAAGAATCTCTTTGCCCTCACCATCAGCAACTAATTTGCCGTCTTTCATCAAAATAACTCTGGGATTACATTCCGCGACAAATTCTACATCATGAGTGACAATGACAATGGTTTTTCCTTGTGTTTGCAATTGTAGAATAAATTGCTGCAATTTTTCTTTCTGTTGATGATCCTGACCAATTGTTGGTTCATCCAAAATCAATATCTCTGGATCCCATGCGAGAACTGATGCTAGTGCAACACGTTTTCTTTCTCCACCGCTTAGCATAAAAGGTGAAGTTTTTCGGTATTGTTCGAGAGATAGTAAATTCAAAGCCCAAGTAACTTGCCTTTGGACTACATCGGCTTCGAAACCAAAATTTTTCAGTGCAAAGGATATTTCATCTTCAACGGTTTCACTAAAAAGTTGATGATCAGGATTCTGAAAAACAAACCCAACAGTTTTCGATAATGTAGCAATTGTTGTTTTAGTTGTTTGTATACCATCAATACGGACTAGCCCTGATGTAGGCTTTAATAATCCATTAAAATGTTTTACAAGTGTTGTTTTTCCAGCGCCATTCTGCCCCATTATAGCAATAAATTCTCCATCTTTGACAGTTAATGAAACACCTCTTAGAGCCTCTACACCACTTGGATATTGGAAGTGTACATTTTCAACAGTAATCATTTCGATTTTAGGGCCTCCAAAAGGATCTGGACCATTTCATCTGATGAAAGTGGAGCAACATTGCTAAGTTTAACTCCATCTTTTAGCAGCATTTGATGAAGAAGTGTAGCTTTTGGAATTCCAACACCAACAAGGCGTGTATCTTCATTGTCTAAGATTTGACGCGTTTCACCGTTAGAGTAAACATTGCCCTCATTCATTATTATAATATGATTGGCATATCTTGCTGTCAAATCTAACCTATGCTCAACTAATACTACTGTAATTCCTAACCGCTGGTTAAGATCATGGATAACTTCAAATATTTTCTCAGCACTCAAAGGATCAAGAAATGAAGTTGGCTCATCCAGCACGATTATTTCAGGCTGCATCGCCAAAACAGCAGCTATTGCTACACGCTGCTGTTGTCCTCCTGAGACTTCGTGCGGTGATCTCTCGCGAATATCATAAATGCCCGTGAGGTTTAGAGCCCAGTCAACTCTTTTTCGCATTTCTTCTCTGTTGAAGCCAAGGTTTTCTAATCCAAAAGCAACATCTTTCTCAATGGATAAAGCGAAGAGTTGATTCTCAGGATTTTGAAAAACTAGACCCACATATTTAGCCATTTCATGAGTCTGATGTTTAGTTATATCATTTCCAGCAACCAAGATTTCTCCTGTGAGTTCGCCTTGGTAAAAATGGGGAATTAAACCGTTGAAGCAGCGACATAATGTAGTTTTCCCGCACCCACTTGGTCCAGTAATAAGAACAAAATCGCCCTTTTCAACTTTAATAGAAACATCCTTGATGGAAGGCCTATTTGCGCTTGGATAAGTATAAGTTAGATTCTTGGTTTCAATAATAGCCATGCTTTTTCTTGCTCGCCTAAGTTAAGCATCCTGACGATAATTTAAGACTAACTACTCTTTCTCGGCTAACCGTTCTTTAAATAATCTTAAACAATGCTTAATCCCACTTTTAATATCTCCAACACCATTAGCGCCGGCAGCAGCAGCATGTCCGCCGCCCATTCCCTGCAATAGCTCCCCAACAGGTTTGGCTATATCCTTTCCTAAATGTATTCCTGTTTCGTTGTAGAATTCGCGAGTGCAACGGAAACTAATCTCAATCGTTCCATTTCTTTTGCCCGCAACTGCGGAAGCATGTGAACCTAAATCAACTAGCGCTCTTGCTGCTGAGGCTTGAAAAGCGCTCACATATGAAAAAGCAATTATCCACTTATCTATCTT
>DATGZD010000146.1:0-3452 GCA_035297385.1 Candidatus Sulfotelmatobacter sp.
TTTGTGACTTTAACATCGCCTTCTGGAAACAACTCAGGACGAGTCATAAAATACAACCCATGGACTGGAACAGTATCATACAACTTCACTGGGCTACCTAGTGGCGTTTCAGGAACCACCTTCTATCGCGACCCATGGGTCCTGAGCATACAGAATTTAGGTACAGGCAAAGGCTATCGTCTAATCAACTGGACAATTGCTAACAATGCAGGCACAGAACAAATCGGAATAGGAGGAGGCCAATCAGTAGTCGACAATTTCACTGCACGAGTATGGGGTAACGTGTCTTGGCCTTTTAGCAGTCTTGGTACAGTGGATTATGAATCTGGTATCGCTGTTACTACAGGAACAATTAGTTCAGCTGGCACAGGCGTAGCCATAGGAGTAAACGTGCAAGCTGCTAGCATAACAACAGGACAATTGCTATGGAATGTTACAAATGTTAATGATGAGAATTGGGCAACCTTCTTTGGAACACCAGGAGTAGCCGATCATGGAAAATTCGCTGAACGTATGATGACTGGAGAATGGTGGGCATGGGACTTAAACACAGGAAAAATTGCGTGGAAGAGTCCATTATCCAGTTGGCCATGGGGAAGCTTCGGCGCTTACGACGTACAGTCAGCCTACGGCTATATCTTCGATAACGGCTATGATGGTGTCCATGCCATTAATTGGGACACAGGCAAAATAGATTGGACATTCCAAACACCTTCTGCTCCGTTTGAGACTCCTTACAATGGAGGTCAAGCATGGCATGCTACCGGCTATGTTGCTGATGGAAAACTATACACCTTTACTGCTGAGCATACACCATCCCAGCCAATTACTAGAGGATTGAGGCTCTATTGCCTTAACGCTACGACAGGCGCAAATATATGGAATATTAGTGCCTACTCGGGTGTTGGTGGCTCTCGAACATTCCCTGGAGCAATAGCTGATGGCTACCTCACGTTCTCTAGCTCATACGATGGCACGATGTATATCTTCGGAAAAGGCAAAAGCACTACTACAGTAGCAGCACCAATGACTCAGATATCTAAAGGAACAGGCGTATTGATTGAAGGCACAGTATTAGATCAGTCGGCCGCTCAGACAGGAACACCATGTGTCTCTGTGGATTCAATGTCAACTCAAATGGAATACTTACATATGCAACAACCAATTGACGGCATCTATCACAACGTTACTTTGACTGGTGTTCCAGTGAAAATAACGGCTATGGCATCTGATGGAACCTATATTGATGTTGGCACCGTAACAACCGATGCATACCATGGTACATTCGTCTGCCCATGGACTCCGCCAAATGAAGGTGTATACAATATTATTGCTTCCTTTGATGGGGACGCATCATATGGTAGTTCTTCAGCTGCAACAGCTGTATCAGTTGGTCCAGCACCCACGACACCAGAGACGCCTCAGACGGTAATTCCAGATTATACAATGACAATCATCTATGCAGCCATCGCAATAATAATAGCAGTTGTAATCTCTGTTGCAATAGCAGTGTTAGTACTTAGAAAAAGATGAAAGAAAACAAGTTTCTTTCACATTCCTCTTTTTCTTTAAACCTAATAGATATGAATCCTTAGAAATTAAATCTAGATGTATAAATCAACAGTGATGTAGCTTTTTGAAATATGCAATTTATGTCATAGAAAATAGAGAATAAGTACAGAATCCTAATAAGCAGCGCCAACAAGAACTTTTGGAGGTCGCGAATAAATGAGTTTCAAGCTAGGTATGAATCGCGTTCAAGAAGCCTTAGTCATGGCGCTTATGATAGTTTTAGTCTTTGCAATATTCTCGGGCATAGAGTTAGCCTACAAAATAAGCATTGGAGTAATAGTATTCGCTTTGATCTTCTTAGTAAGCACAGCAAGTCAAATCTTAAAACAAGCAGAAGAAGCAAGAAAACAGCTTTAGAACAAGAAATCTTCTATTCATTGAGGTTCAGTATCAAGAACAGAAAATACATTGTTTAAAGAGTCTATCCAGCGCAAATAGGAATTTAACGTCGATCGTAGCGCAATTGTATCTTCTGCTTCAACTTCAATAATCAAGAAATTATCCTCATTTCTTACAGTTGTTTGTGATCTTCCAGGAGCCGGTTTATTGATTTCAGGCAACAAGGCATCCATCACTGCGCGTAAATGTTTGGATGATATGAATTTTAAGCGAATCAGAGCTCTCGCTTTCATCAAAGGATCCTCTGCATATCTAATGAGGTTTCGACTTTAAAATGAAGTGATAGTACCAAAAAGTGTTGAAGAAAAGGAAATAGATTAGTCGGTTGCTTCCTCAACTGCTTTTATAGTCTCGGAAACAGTGCCACCTTTTGCAGCACGTCTAGCTACAACACCCAATTTTGTCACAGGCACGTAAGCGCCTCCAGCAAAAGTGTATTCGCATTTCTTGCATTTCCAAATACCAACGCTTTCGCGGCGGACTTTGTTAAAACCACAATTAGGACACCTGTGCTTTCCTTTTAAGCCAATCATTACTTTGGTGTATCGTTTTCTAACAGTTGAACCATAACGAGTGCCTAAGCCTCTGCTTGGTCCAACTTTTTTCATTTTTGCCAATTTACTCACCAATCCAGCTTCTTGCGTATTTCTGTAGCTTTTTCTTGTGCAATCTTCGAGGCTGCTAAAATCTCTTGCGGCGTGAAGAACCCTGAACAACCCTTCTGAATAGCGCAAATGTTGCCGTCATCATCAATCGCCATTGAGATCCGAGCATCCAAAACTTGTTCCTCTTCGGCGCTTGGGTCAACAATTAGCTTATCATTAACTTTAGCTATCGTAACCGTTATTGGATGATTCTTTAATGGCAGCGGAGAGTAACCAGTCTTAGTCTTTACTTCGCCGTCCTCAACTTCGTAATTGGGCATCTTTGTGTTCGTCAATGCAGCGACAGCAGCCAATGCTGCGGCATCTATCAAGTTTCCGTCATGATTTAGCACATAAATATCCACGAAAATCACAAACACCTTCTTTCCAGCTTCGATAACCAGTTTATCTGAGTATACAGCTTTAGATTCTCTTATTCCTCTATCCACAATACGTGCTAACTCAATAGAATTTTCGTCTGGTGGACCAGGTTCGAATGCTGGTGAAGCTAAAGGCACGAGTTCAGCGTTAACCGTTAATACACCTTCATTTGGTGTATCTGGGAAGGGTTCACCAGTCTCAATTTTCACTCCTACTAGAACTTCAGTTTTACCTAGGCGTATTCTAGCAGAGCCTTCTGCTCGTTCAATTAAACCTTCTTCAATTGTGAATTCACGGTAATCGGTTAATCCTCTTCCATCTAGACGTTTTCCAGCATCAATCATCTGGGCAATCTGTTTCTGCCTTACACGTGTTAGTAATGTTGACATTATTCTTCAGTCTCCTCTTTTACAGTCATGTATTTCGTTCGCAGAGCTTCTCTCTGCGTTGCATAAA
>DATGZD010000147.1:0-57654 GCA_035297385.1 Candidatus Sulfotelmatobacter sp.
AAAGCGCGTTTTTGACAGAGTGACTGACAGGGTGTGACTGACTGAGGCTGACAGACAGACATTATTCACGCGGGTGCGTACGTGTGAGAGAATGCAATCGTATGCGTTTGAGAGAGAGAGAGAAAGACTAAAATTTAGTCGTCAAACCCAAAGATACTAACTCTAATTTTTCTAATTCTTTTTCTGTTGGACATTCCCTCTTATTATTGTATTCGCATACATCATATAATTTATGCAAAAAACAAGAAATAAAAAAAGAGTTTTCTATATTTTCTGTGAGTTTTAATTGTTATTAGTGTACTAGTAGAATGCCTTCCCAAACAGTTGGATTAGCTGGAGTAGTAACTGGCATGCTTGGATCAACAGTTGGTCTTATGCCATCTAACTTTAACATTTGATCCTCAAAAATTCCACTGCCGTGCAACACCGTATGATAAATGTTTGTTGAAAATGCTCCTCGTGGAAAACCAGTGGCAGGATTATATAAAGACGTTAAGGTTACTCCCTTTGATTCACCTTCAAAAGCTCCAACTACTTCACCATTAACAACATACTCCCATAATATTCTACGATTGCTTTCACCTTGATCAGTTTTTGTGTTTATGGTTGTATTGAATTGTTCAGTTAACTTCATCAAATATGCGTCAGAGCCAATATGAAGAGTAACTGCTCCAGTTCCAACACCAGAATAGAAGAATATGCTACCATTATTAAGTAAGAGCCGATAGTAAACTGTTTTTGCATATGCTTGTTGAATTGCAGTGACTGGAATAGCTGTTTCAGGTACAGCAGTTACTGCAGTAATCATAATTAAGCTAAATAACAAGGCTAAAGAAACAATAAGTATTTTTAGTTTCATTTTTTCACCTCCCATTCTCCCTTATTTTATTCTCCTGAAAAACTGAAGTGTATCTATTGTATTATGTGTTGTATCTTACTCAAAAATGTTTATAGAACATAAATACATAACATTAACTTTAATGTTATGTAACACTTGATTTTTAGTAAAATAGAAAGTAAATTAAAGAATTAAAATTTTTGATATTCAATCTTTCTTCTCTTTTCTAAGATACTTTGCAGACAGCAATGTTTCTTCATTGATTAATATCTCAATTGTTTGGAAGTTAAATAATAATATAGGGTTCGTTACAGCTAGGGGTCTATGATGTCAACTTTTCCTTGGAGCATTCGTTTGATTATATCAAGATAATCTTTAATTGTAATATAGACCGCGTTTGAGGGCATAGGCACTTTGTGAGCGAAGGGGCGACTATAAACAGAAGTTAATACGTGATGGAGCACATGCTCTCTTGAATCGCCATGTGTGAAGAACAAGAATAGCTTTTCCAGTAATCCTTTATCGCTTAGATTATGAGTCCAAGCGTTACGTTGTGGAAAATTACCGTTAACGATAAGGTTACCGTGCTCGACTAACTGAGAATGATGTAACACTACTGAATTTATCCAAATGGTTATTGCATACGAAAACGCGATAGTTAGAAACGGAACACCAAACAAGAAATGAGAAACAATCACTAAACCTCCGATGAAGAAGCCAAGCACTAATATCGCTGTAATGGTCTTTTGAATCTTGTACTGAACTTTATGCTTTGGATGATTGGGCACAATAAACGCTGCTACCACGAATAGAAATGCAATACCAAGGAATACTTCTAAGAAATTATAGATTCTTCTCCAGTTATCATTTTTGATGTAACCTAATGGATGAAATTCTGGGTCTTCCCAAGAATGCACCATTCCATGATGGTAAGCATGTACTATTCTATAGATTTGTGGGTCAGTAAACAGCATGTAAGCAAATATGTTGTAGAATTTTTTTGATGGTATGTTTGGAACGTAACCATGCCAGCATTCATGCATGAGAAACCCTACCCAAGTAAACAAATAGATTCCTGGAAAAATTATGATAATAATGATTCAAGTACCCAACAGAGCAAAAGCTAAAGGCAATAATAGAAGATAAATAGGCTAAGCAATAGCCGTAAAATAAAATTTCCAAGCTTGAGACCTTATTTGGGAATCAGAGATATATTTTGCCGAAGTCAATTTGAGGACCTATTGATTATTATCTGTTTTTTCAAGCACGCTAATTAATCGTCTACTCTAAAAGAGTAGACTAATGGATTTATAGATGGAAGGAGCATTTTATTTCTAACTCTTTAGGCATAAAGAAATATTCGATCATGGTGGCTTCAAATGCTCTAATTCACCAACATTTCAACTGTCCATATTTGTGTGCGTACATAGGTTATGCGTACTATCTGCTTGTGTGTCGGGAATATTTTAATAGTTGCATGCGAAATCAATGGTTGATAGTTTTTGGAATATTGATTTGGAAATGGAGGTGATATTGAATGGCAGATATTGTCGAAACTGCTGAATTAGCTGGTTCTTTTAAGAAACTTATTGGGGCAGTTCAAGCTGCAGGGTTAACTGATACGTTAAAGAGTAAAGGACCTTTTACTGTTTTTGCTCCTGACGATGATGCTTTCGATGACCTGTCTTCGGGTGCGGAGGATGATCTTTTCAAGAATGTGCCGAAATTGAAGGCAGTTCTATTGTACCACGTAATTGATGGAAAGTACACAGTTGATGAAATTAGCCATATGGATAGGATTAAGACACTTCAAGGTCAGGAACTGGAGGTTGATGCTCATAAATGGCATCTTCATATGAACCCAAAAATTAATGATGCAAAAATTACTAGCAAGGATGTTGTGGCAGATAATGGTATGATACATGTTTTGAATAAAGTATTGATGCCAAACATGGACCTCACTTGTCCAGAAGACGGAATGGGCTTCATGAGCGAACAAGAATTGAAAGATCATACTGATAAAGAGCATAAGACTGAGAAAATTTCAGAGCCGACTCCTCAGATAGAGAAAGCAGCAACTGCTGAGGTGCCTGCACAACCACAGAAGCCAACAGAACCGACAAAAATAGTGGAACCGATAGGAACAGCGGAGGTAACGGAAACAACAGTACCAATATCTGAAGCAGTAAAAAGTCGAGAAGGCTTTTTTGAAATCCTCTGCGATACTAGTGGGATATTCCGTTTTATCTTAAAGGCTCCAAATGGAGAGATAATTGCTGTTAGTGAATGCTATGGAACAAAACAAGCTGCACTGAAAGGCATTGCTGCAATCAAAAAAGATGCACCTATCGCTAAGATTGTTGATGAAAGACCAGCAAATTTGAAAGAACTAGGACGTGGACCAGCAATACTGGAAGAACCGGTCTTCGAGATTCTCTGTGACATTAGCGGTAAAGTTCGTTTTCATTTAAAAGCTAAGAATGGACGAATTATTGCTGCAAGTGAATCTTACTGTACAAAACAAGCAGCCGAAAAAGGTATTGCTTCAATTAAGAAGAATGCTACAAACGCACGAATCGTCGATCACACAACGTTAGCATAACCAATACTTTTTTCTTTTTTTTTGAAATCTAATCCTTGAGTTGAAATATACATTGATAAGACGATTTCAGCGCCTAGTTCGTATATTTTTCGATAGTTTTGTTGAGTTAGACTAATAGCAAGGCATGTGCGAGCAAAATTGAGGAGTAGAAGACTGCGCCAATTACGAATAGACTAAGACTTTGGTCCCTTGCTACTGTTGGGACTTCATTCTTTATTGAATGGTAAAGTATGACTCCAGAGACTAAAGCTAATAGAACATAAGCCTCGGCCAGTCGTTCAGGGAATATAACAGATAAGCTCCATCCGATGATTGGCATAAAAGCTGCTATATAACGACCAACATGGATTTGCATATTCTTGTAGTGTTCTATCATTGAATCATTGGATATGAAAAGGTGAAGTGAGACTGCAAAAGTGTAGAGAATACCTTTTATTATGTGGTCCTGGAATTCAAAGTTTAAGACAAAACTCAGTATGATATTGAGAAAACTGAAATTGAATAGGTGGAGTGCAAAAACTTGTTTTGTAGCAGGCGTGTCTTTAAGATTGAGTTTTGTTACTGTCTGCTGTTTCTTTCTTGATCTGGTTGCTATGTGTTCGAGTATGAAGAATATCAAGAACCCAGCAAAAACTAGCAAGAATATTGCATCTTCATAAATACTTACGAGCTGTTGCCCGCCAGTCACGTTCTTTAGGTAATCCCCGGCTTGTCTTAAGCTTGGCAATAGATCAAGAAATACGTAGGCTGCAGCCACTCCACCAAAGAAGGATAGAATCTTGCCCTTATGATATTCTGAAACTTGTCCGAGTTTATGTGCATAGAAATTAATGATCGCTAAAATTATGGCTGCGATAAGTGGTATGATAATATCGTAGGAAAAATATGGAAAAGGAAATCCTCCGATATTTATGGTAAATGTCTATACTTTATGTCTTCATTTACAAAAAGAAAAGGGGTTTAAGAAGAAAATGTTATAGCTGGCTCATCCGGCTTCTGTTTGCATTCGTCTGGCTAAGCTATAGACGATAGGCACGAGTACGATCGCTAATGCGATTGCGAAGCCCCATGCGATGTTAGCTACTATTGTTGTTACGCCGCCAAAGCTCGAGAAGATTGCGCCTGCACCGATTAGTAGGAATATGCTGTACAGAATGAATTTAGCGTAGCCTGCGATGCCAGTAAACTCTGTATGATCCTCAGTAATTGATGCAATTAATGTATCAGTTAAGATGACGCCTGCACCAATGATTACGAAGCCGAGTATCAGTGAATAGACTAAGCCGCCAGCAGTCAATAATAGTAAATCAAGAGCAATATTTAGTACGACTGCAACCAGACCTAAGAAGAGCAGGTTCTTTATCATATCAGCGATTTCAGTTTTGTTTTGTGGAAATGCAGGTCTTATTACATTTCCAATTAGAGTTGAGAGGAAATCAACAAAGACAATGCCCAGTACTATGACTAATATGCCACCTAAAAGTCGGGGCAAATATAGTGCCACTTGCGCTAACAGTGCACCTATTTCTCCAGGTATATTTAGCATGCCGAAAGCAATGCTTATTGCTATTACGATTATGAACGCCTCTAATACGCCGCCGATGAAATTCGAGAGATCAAAACCTGATTTCTGAAAAGTCTGTCCAAGGCTACTCTTGTCAAAACTTTTTTCTACTGTTCTATTAATTATTCTGTTTACCACTTTACCAAAGAGCCAGCCAACTATTACTCCAACGATTATTACGATGATTGCGCCGATGACTCCGGGCAGTACTACTGCAACTGTGTTTAGAAAATTGTTCCAGAATTGCGTAGCCGATTGCAATGCTATAATTAGATTTGTTGCCAAAACTTGCATAAAAATGTACACCAGTATTTTAGGAAACTCCAAGGTTATAAAAGGTTTTGTTGTATACTTAATACAGTCTCAAATATGTTGATATAAGAATCTAAAGTAATTTCAGAATATTTAGTATGAAAAATCCTTCCGTTCAGATACCTTGCGTCGGGTCTTTTTGTTCCTGATATGTGTTATATGCGAAAGAACAAAATCTTGTTCTGTTAAGGCTTTTGTTAGTAAATCTTGGACTGCAGCGTTTAAGTTACCGTTATAGTAGGGTTGAACAATTTTTGTAGCAAATTCAGAAAGTAATGATACTGAAATATTATTGAAGGTTAAATCTACTGAAAAATCGTTTTCTATTAGTAATGATTGTTTCTTTTTCATAGCGTATCCCTCAGGAACATTGGCTATGGTTTGAAGGGTTTAAAAGAAGCGTGAAGAAACGTACTGGTTTAACCCGGGGAGAGTACAGTTGAAGTGAAAGGATCGTACGCATGACAATACTAAATACAAAATGTTCAGTTTGAGAGGGATGGCGTATTGCAGTGAAACAGCTTCTTGTTCTCTTTCCTCTAAATAAATAGTAGGGCGAGATAAAAATTCAATCTTTCGAAATATCTCATTTTCCTTTCGATATATGCCATAAGAAAATAAAAACTATCGCGTTGATGAGGATGCTCCGTGATGAGCTTGACTGTCAGTGATGTCTATATGTTCAATGACAATTATTGCGCCTATGACTAATCGATGATCTACTTCTCCAGTTATCGAAACCTCAAATTGATCTCGTATGGAAACCCATTTTTTATGAACTGAAACAATTGGAACACCATTAACTTCCATTCTATAGTCGTGTTCCGTAAAGTTGCCATAAATACGCATAAACTCAACTCCATTCTTTTCTACCCAAAATTCATCTCCAATTAGCTTGAGTATCTTTTTCTTTATTGTTGCAATTTCTATGCCGCTATTATCATAGAACGTGAATTCGTTTCTTAAAGAAAGCAATTTTCCTTTAAGACGCATCACTTCAAAACCATGATTATTCTGGACAACAAATTTAGCAGGTAACTGAAGCAGGTTTCCATCTGCCTCACCAACTTTTATTCCCACTTTATCCTCTAAATCATAATGCTCATTTATTGAGAGTATTTTTTTCTTCATAACAAAATCATTGATTTCAAGAAGATAATTATCACGACTCAGATTGCTTGACTCCTACGCAATTATTCAAATAATCTTGAGACTAACTATCAATTCTTCATGAATAAACTTATCTTCGGCTACGTTGGAGCAGTCTGTTCTGTTGGTTTCTTCCGGAGACTCGGAACAACAAATTCAAGGATTATCAATAACGCTACGAGTATAGCAACTGCAACTAAGCCTGCAGGTGTACGCATGAAGAGTACTATGTTTCCAACCCATGGGATACGGAATATTACTTTACCTACAATTAGGTTTTGAGCAACTCCTGCTGGCGGCTCAATCGGCAACATATCGTAATACTCAGGTGTTACCGCGCTTGGCCATTTTATTGGTGAATTTCCATCACCTTTAGTGTGAAAATATAGTGTACCATTTATTTCATCTGATGCCACAATTCTATGTACAATAAGTTCATCAGTAGTAGCTGAATGAAACACTATTATGTCACTGTAAGGATAATTCGCGTTCAGATCTTTAGCGTCGACTCCTTGAAGGACCAATAAATCACCAACATGTAAAGTCCTATCAAACGGATGACTCCAGAGATAATCCTGACATAAACCATCATAAGGTATACACATACTTCCTGTTGGCACCACAACGATTGGGTTTGGATTGTTTAATGCAACTGTTGCGCCATACCAAACACCAAAAAATATAAGGACAATAAGACCAATGACTACAGCGGTTTGAATATATTCATTCTTCCAGAGTTTCTTAAGTTGTGTTGCCAATACATTGCCTTCTTTGACTTCTTATCAACCTAATTTCTCATGAGTGTTGTTGTGCTTATGCGTTCTGCGTTTTAAAACTTACCGCTCTCTTAGATTAGGTCAAAGGAAAAATGAGGAATTTGAAATAGTAATCTCTGTCAGCTAAAACCTTATCAGTCTAAACTTTTTGCTTGCTTAAGACCTGTCGGAATGCACCGTGACCTTTAGGGCAATCGTAAAGTGCGATTTCTAACTGCATACGTTTTCCAGTCTTATCAGGTCTTCCAGCCATCTTCCATGTCTTCTTTGCTTTAGAGACTTCACTTGAGCATTTTGGACATTTTGCCATGTTTAATCTCTCCTCCATGAGACTGTTGTATTGCATGGTTTCATAATGATGAATAAATAACTTTTCACTCTATTTCCATAGAAAAACTTCATTTCAAGACAATTTTTTAACATTTTTTTGTTAAAAAATAAGGACTGAATTCCTAAGTTAAGTATTGTGTAGGCAAAATTTGCGCAAAAGACTGTATTATTCTAAATCATTCTTGTCGCAGAAAAGATATGATTGTAAACGAAACAGATTCAATAACGTGGCCATATTCTACAGTTCATATATTGTTTCTCTATTTGAAGTAAAAATTCTTTCCATAGATGAGGGAAACGTGAAAAGTGTTCCAAAACATTTTCATACCAAAACATGACCATGTTCTTATGTCATCATTCGAGGCTTAATTAATAGTGAGTCAGATTTCTGAGAATGTTTTCGAGTCCTTAGTGAGGCCCGTTCGAAAGCTCGTCGAACAAAAAGGCTTCCCAAAACCTACGGAACCCCAAGAAAAAACTATTCCCAAGGTTCTTGAAGGCAAAAATGTACTACTAATTTCGCCAACAGCAACAGGCAAGACTGAAGCCGCATTTCTTCCTGTTCTAAGCATGCTCTTACAAGCGCCCAAAACGCCAGGAATAAAAGTTCTCTACATTACGCCATTAAGAGCGCTAAATCGTGACATGCTTGAACGCTTAGAATGGTGGTGCAACAACCTAGACATAAAACTTGCAGTAAGGCATGGCGACACTGAATTAAAAGAACGTACACGCCAATCTCGTAGTCCACCCGATATACTCATCACAACTCCTGAGACCTTGCAGGCTATTCTATCTGGCTGGATTCTTAGACAACATATCCAAAGCTTACGCTGGGTTATAATCGATGAAGTCCATGAACTAGCAGACAGCAAACGTGGAAGCCAGCTAAGCCTTGCACTTGAACGTATCCGCAACTTAATTGGCAAAGATTTTCAGATGATAGGCTTATCAGCTACCATTGGCAGTCCGGACAAGGTTGCGCAATTTTTGGTTGGCGATAAACGTCCAGTTGAGATTATTCGAGTTCCAGTTGCCAAAATGGTCAAACTCAAAATCATATATCCGAAGCCTACAAACGAAGATGTAATTCTGTCAGGAAAATTGTATACACACCCCGAGGTAGCAGCGCGATTACGAATTATCCGCGATCATATGAGCAAACACAAATCAGTGCTTCTCTTCACAAACACCCGCAGCATTAGTGAAGTCCTAGCCAGCAGGATTAAAGTGTGGGATATAGATTTTCCAGTCAGCATACATCATGGTTCATTAGCCAAACCATCACGCATTGCAGCAGAAACAGGACTCAAAAGAGGCGAACTGAAAGGCTTAATTGCCACCAGCAGCCTCGAACTTGGCATCGACGTAGGTCGCATAGACTTAGTTATTCAGTATATGAGCCCAAGACAAGTGACGCGACTCATTCAAAGAGTGGGAAGAGCCGGCCACACGTACGGGCATACTGCTCAGGGACTAGTTATCGGCATGGATTCTGATGATACTCTAGAAGCCTTGGTCATTGCACGGATGGCTTTAAACGAGGAATTGGAACCAGTGGAAATTCCTCCGAAACCTTATGATGCATTAACTCATCAAATTGCAGGATTACTGCTCAAAACCCGCAGACTGGAGTTTAATGAGATCCTTGAACTCGCAAGAAAAGCATACCCATACGAAGACCTAACTATAGAAGATGTTGAAAAGATATTGAAGTATATGCATGGACGTTTTCCTCGATTAGCATGGGTTAGTTTTGAAGACAAAGTTGTTCTAAAACCCAGTCGAAGTAACGCACTCTTCGAATACTATTTCGACAATTTATCCATGATTCCTGAAGAAAAACAATTCTTAGTCATCGATCAATCAACCGACACGTCGATTGGAGTACTAGATGAAGCATTCATGGCAGAATTCGGTAAGATAGGAACAAAATTCGTGATTCGTGGCAGTCCATGGCAAATAATACACACAACTGAAGATAAAGTCTATGTGAAACCCGTCGATGACCCAACAGGAGCGATACCCAGTTGGATCGGCGAAGAGATCCCTGTACCTTACAGTGTGGCCCAAGAAGTCGCTAACCTACGCGGAGCAGTGGAAGAAAAAACACAGAACGGACAATCACTCTCAGAAATTGTCAAGTCACTCAGTCAAGAATACCCAGCAGATGAAGAAACTATTCAACGCGCAATCAGCGAAACCGTAGAGCAGATAACGATGGGCATTCCCGTCCCAACTCCAAAACGCATCGTGCTGGAAGACTGGGGAGAATTTGTCATAATTCATGCTAATTTTGGCTCGCTTACAAACAGGGCGTTAGCCCAGCTATTAGGTCAAGTACTAAGCGATAAATTAGGTCAAGGCATAGTCGTTCAACATGACCCGTACAGGATTTTTGTACAGACCATAGGCGCAGCTAATGCACAACAAATCTTAGAAACATTGAACGAGATTGCTCAGATGTCAGATCAAACGATCAGGGAAACATTAACGAAATCAACTGTGAAGACTGGGTTGTTTAAGCGTCGTATCATTCATGTTGCGCGACGTTTTGGAGCGTTAAAGAAATGGGCGGACTTCAGCAATGTAAGCTTACAGAAGTTAATTGGAGGTTTCGAGGGCACCCCCATCTATGATGAAGGATTGAAAGAAGTCTTCACAAAAGACCTCGACGTTGAAAACCTAATCACTGTACTAAGAAGAACCCAATACGGCGATGTCGCATTACAAGTAGTGAATACTGGAGGCAATGCAACCCCAGTAGCACGAGTAGGCATCGAACGAGTTAGCATGAAAACAGACTTAATTCCACCTGAACGTATGAGAGCTGTGCTCGTTGAATCAGCCAAAGCACGACTTCTAAATGAAACAAGCAACTTTGTTTGCACAAATTGTTGGAGCTATTCTGAGATGATTCGCATCAAAGATCTACCCAGCAAACCTGCATGTCCCCGCTGCGGCTCCCCAGCGTTAGGGTTGTTGAAAGTTGAGGAAGAAAGAACATTTTCACTTGTGGATAAGAAAGGAGAAAAATTAACCAAGGAAGAAGAGAAACTCCGAGATTATTCGAAGGATACAGCAGAGTTAATAGCAAAATACGGTAAACTAGCTGCCGTAGCTTTGAGCGCGAGAAGAATATCAACCAAAGATGTCGCTCAAATCTTGCAGACCGAACGAAAGCTAAGCGATAAGTTCTACGAAATGGTCCTAGAAGCAGAGCGCAAAGCCATGAGCAGAAGGTTCAGCTAAACACTAAATAGTTATTCTTTAGCGACACATAATCTTGTGCAGCACTTAGTTTCATCCATTAGGATACTGCAACAACAAGCTTTTAAACTGAAGAATATCTAGTGTTTGCAGACACAATTATTGTTACAGGAGATTATGACTGGTGGAAGTAAGCAGGAAAAAAATGCGACAAGAAATACTTGAGCGCATCAAATATGTTAAAACATGTGTTATGGCAAGAGAACTCTGCCTTTTAGTCCGAACAAACAGAGCTGTTCTAGAGCCAAATGATGTACAAGAGATCTGCAAGTACATTTCAAACCTTTGTAAAGAAGAAGGATGCACGGAACCCGCTGAAATATGTCAGAAAGCTGCGAGTGCTGTTGGTTCAAAAGATGAAGAAGGATACCTAGAACTATGTGCTCAAAGTTGCATAAAATGTGGAGAAGCAAAACGTCCTACACCAAAACGCGAGCAGTACGTAGCTTAATCTAGCAAAAAGCTTTAAGTCGAAAAGCTTCCTTGTAGATGCATCCGGAGGTTCATGAACCTGTTTATCGCACCCTTCGTTCCAAGTCCAGTCTCAGTTGTACAGCGCATGCTTCGTTTGGCTGAATTGAAACCGGGTGAAGTGTTATTTGATTTGGGTGCTGGTGATGGACGAACAGTAATTATGGCTGCCAAAAGTTTTGGCGCACGAAGCGTAGGCGTAGAGCTGCGTGAAGATTTAGCGAAGAAAGCTATGAGCACAATTTTTGACAACGGCTTAGCAGATAGAGTAACAATTGTTAATAACGATATGTTCGGCGTAAATTTGACGTCAGCCGACGTCGTATTTCTATACCTAACAACAAGCGCAAACGAGAAGATTCGTCCAAAGATGGAACAAGAACTCAAAAAAGGCGCAAGAATTGTTTCACATGATTACGAAATTCTTGGCTGGAAGCCAACGAAGGTTGAGAATTTCTGTGAGAACCCACAAGTAGGTTACCCTTCACACACAATCTACCTGTATGAAAAACTTTAATTCACTGTTTGTTGTGCCAACACAATCACATAGCTCAAGACAACAAATTCTAAAACAAGAATGCCATAATTAAAATTCTCTTCTATCATTTGCATTTTATGTTCTGAAAATTGATCAACAACAAGAAGACGAGACAGTAACAACTGATATACCTGGAATTTTCAACTATGAGGGTTATATCCTGAACCTGGAAACAATAGCAAAAACGGGATTTCTTGGTGAAAAGCATTAATAGGGTTGTCACCTCTATTTTTGATGGAAGATTTACGATGAAGTATGACTATGACGATTTACTGAAACGGGGTTGCGCCCAAATTCCAGAGGTCTCACTAAAACGTGAACGATTAGAACTGCCTATGCTATTCGTTAACACAGTTGGAATGCGAACGATCATAAATAATTTCAAGGATGTTGCTGCAGCATTAGATCGAGACCCACAACATATTCTAAAATTCTTAACCAGAGAAATGGCTACAGCAGCAACGTATCATGAGGGTAGAGCAATATTTCAAGGAAAATTTGGTCGAGACAGTTTTGCACGTTTACTTCAACGTTACACAGAAAGTTTCGTAACCTGTCCTGTCTGCAAACGTCCCGATACAAAAATCGTAAAAGAAAAACGTTTAACCTTCTTAATCTGCAACGCCTGTGGAGCAAGATCCTCAATTAAACAATTATAGGAGTACTTATATCATGGAAGTCTACGTAAACCTCAAAAAAATTGGCCGAAATGTAATGTTAGCTATCTGTGATTGTGAACTCTTGGGCAGAACATTACGCCAAGGAAAAATAGTCTTCCATGTTAAAGATGAATTCTATAATGGTGGCAAACTCGCTATAGATGAAGCCGTCAGAATGATTGAAAACTCCACTATCGTGAACATGGTAGGCAAAAACTGTGTTGAAAAAGCCATCGAAAAAGGGTATGTCCATCCTGAAGCAGTCCTACAAATTGACGGTATACCCCACGCTCAAATAGTTAAACTTTGACCATCTCTGGATAAATATTAAAAATTCTTACTTTCTCTAAGCACTATTTCTGTTGCGGGTGATTCGTCCTTACCATATTTAGAATAAAGGTTTTAGTTGAACTAAGTAAATCACATATTCAGTCTGTATAAACGACAAAGGAAAAATTCCCTGATTGAGGTCTAAGCTGAAAATATTATATGATGGCATTACATTATTTTTAGCTTGAATAGTGAAGTTATTTAACAAACCTTATATCCAGAATATTATCAAACAATATTGTGAGCAAAATGTCAAAGAAAGAACCTGTAGTATCTTCCACGAGAGTGAGAGCACAAAGACTGGGAAGAGTTAGAATAAATCCAGCTGCCGGCGACTGTGGATGCGTAGGAGATGAAGGATGCTGCAAGGACAAAGGATGTTGTCGAGAGGGAAAATGTCCAGCCGAAATGACGGACTTATGGGGATGTGCAGGAGATAATTTTTCAGCAAATATTCGAAATCGTCAGGACCTCGTCAAGGATTATATTCTTCAGAACAAAGAATCTGTAGCAAAATACTTTAAATCAAAAGGTGTCGATTTAGAGCACTAAAATAGTGGATTACGTGCTCCCAACATTTTTCTCCTTTCTTGCTGAGATAGTCATATGAAGCGAGGTAAATTATGATTCTTTTCCAAAACGAGCAATACCTCCCTTGTGCGATACCTGAAATTTCACACTTGCATGAAAGAAAAATTATATCTGAAAGAACCTTGCCACTTTATCTGACAGAGGATTTGTTCGTCTACCCTATGAATACAGGGTTTATCGTCGAGAACAGTAACGGTCAATTCTTTGTAAATTCCGTTAATCTACTTAAATCGATTGCAGGAAGAAGTGTAAACGATATTTGTAACAATGACAAAGATTTAGAGGAGATAGAAGAATATTATCGGTATGGTTTGATAGGATATACAGAAAAATCTATAAGCAAAATAGTAGTTCCAAAGATTGATCAAAAATATTTTGATTTATACGATACTTCAAAGACCACATGGTTTTGTCACATCCCGTTAAAGATTGAAGTTGACATAACAAAAAAATGCAATTTCCATTGCAAACATTGCTCGAGGGATGCTTCATCGGTAGTATCTGAAGGTAAAATGTCTCTTCAGAATTACGTTGATCTTATCCGACAAGCTGGTGAGTTAGGAGTTCCTGAAATCTCATTTATGGGAGGCGAGCCAACCTGTAATCCATCTTTCATCGAATTGGCGACTTTTGCAAAAATGTCAGGTATTCATACTTTAGCCATGAGTACAAATGGTTGGTTAATAAATGAAAATATGGCGAAAAAAATTGCGATTCTATTTGATTCAGTGCAGATAAGTATACATGGTGCGAATAGCGAAACTCACGATACTATTGTTGGCAGACCTGGAGCTTTTGCTCAAGCATGTCACGCCATAAAGTTACTCAGAAAATATAATGTCTCTACATTAAACATATCATGTACAGTGATGAATGATAACGCTCAACAGATGGATGCAATGATTGAACTTGCACGTGAATTGCAGGTGCCATCAATTCGTTTCTTAGTTTTGTTCTCCAAGGGTAGGGGTTGCCTACTCAACCAGTGGAAAATGGAAGAAAAAAATGAAATGGCAAATAAACTAAGAAGACTAAAAGATAGTAATTCAAATACCCTAAAAGTTGATGGTGGCGGATTTCCTCCTTATTGTGCGATAAGCAAGAATGCAACAATATACGGTTGTCCAGCAGGGAGATCCTTAATGTATGTTAGCGCAGATGGAGATGCACAGGCTTGCGGCAATCTAGATCAAACAATTGGGAATATTCGTGACAAAAAAATTATTGACCTATGGCACAGCGACACAATGATTGCATTACGGAAAAAACCCTTATGTGATTGCTCATATACAGACATATGCTCAGGTGGGTGTCTTGGTAAAGAATACTGGAGTAAAATGTTCAATATTAGCAACACTCCAATAATGAAGTAATTCAATAAGGTTGCAGGTAAGATTACTATCGCCAGCTTTTTCATAAACGCGCGAAGTGTGAAACTTAAATGACTGCAATTTTAGCTATTAAAAACAAAACACAAGTTTTAAGATAAACCTTATTTAACGAACAGCTGACAAATCTATTCTATACTGTTAATGGATACAATATGGAAGACTATTGATGAGAATAACTCTATCCAAACACCTATTTCCAATTTTATTTGTAGTCATGCTTAGTTTTTCAATCTTCAACACTTACTTGATACTTAGCATGCAAAACGGATACAAAGCAAATGATTCCATTTTTAATTACATAGTCTTCCAAGAGGGAGGAAGCTACAAAGCTAAGAATCAAACAAGCAGCCTAATCGATTACTCATCAGCCTCAGCTACAGATACCATCAACCAAGCTACAGCAACAGGTAAATATGTCTACCTTAAACCGGGCACATATTTGCTAACCTCGAACGTATTAATCCTGAATCAAAAGAATGCAAGAATAGTGAGCGATGGAGCCATAATAATCGGAAACGGCTACAGCATAATCATCAAGGGTGACAACTACACTACATCACAGTATAATGTTGTCTCAGGCCTAACAATAATTAATGGAACAATCAGAGTTGAGAACAGTTTTGCCACAACTATTCAGGACATGATTTTCGAAAATTCCGCCACTGCAATCGAACTCATTAATACATATCAATGGACGGAAGGCACAAAGATAGATAACATCCATTTCACGAATTGCATTGAATCCATAGTTTTTCGAACACCATCCGCAGGAAACGCCACGGGATCCTACGCGAGCACGCAAATAACACGTTGCTTCTTCAACCAAATCGACAATTCAGTTGGCATAATCGTGGAACAAGGTGCAGAATTTTCAGACAGTAGTTTCAGTGATTCGAGAATGTGGCTAGCAGAGAACGGAAAAAGCAACCAAACTGGACTCTTAGTTGATGGATCAATGTTTCAAACACTTCTATCAAGCGTAGTCTTCGAATCCTTCGCTGATACACCCGAGAGAGTCTATGCTATTACATTAGGTCCACACACAAACCCTGCACCCATACTTGATAATGGCGTTAGCTTCTTGGGTAATTGGACAGCTAGAATATACAATCCCAACAATATTTGGATTTCAGGCGCAGCAAGCGTATTCAAAAGAACTGAAGATATTCCGGTCGCCACAAACAATGTCTTTGGTCAGGTTGTATACATTCATGATCGCCCGTTAACAATTGCTAGCCTCAAGCCTAAAATCATGGTAAACGGATTAGCAGAAAGCGAGTTAGTAACAGTAAGAGTTCGTCTTGAATATGTAGACAACTCAATTTCTCAAAGCGTAGAGAGGCTCTTCATGAATACAACGTCAATCTGGTTAACTGATGATGAAATATTGCGACTACTTCCATCTCAAAACATGATCTGGGCACTCCTAATCGATGCAAAATCAAATCAAGAATCAACAGCTGCATCAGTCAGCATTGAAGTTTATGGCATAACAACATAGCAAAAAATAGAAGAGAGTGCGCGCTACTCTTCTGAAGTTTTGCCCATCAGATTCTTTCTATCAAATACTCGATCTAACTCTTCATGATTAAGAACATTCTTCTGAACAGCCACTTCTTTAACTGATTTATCCTCCTCAACTGCTTGTTTAGCAATCATGCTAGCTTCAAGGTAACCAATTTTAGGAGATAGAAATGTGGCTAAGGCAGGATTCTTGTCCAAATAATTTCTGCATCGCTCTTCATCAACCTGAATGCCCTTCACACACTTCTCTCTGAGGACAATCAGACAATTCGTCAGAATCTGAATCGAGAAAAGCACATTATACATTATCACAGGCGTCATCACATTCAACTCTAACTGACCAGCTTGAACTGCAAATGCAACCGTCAAATCATTACCAAGCACTTGGAAGGCCACCATATTTAAACACTCAGCGATTACAGGGTTAACTTTGCCGGGCATAATCGAAGAACCAGGCTGTACCGCTGGAAGTTGAATCTCAGCCAATCCCGTCGTTGGTCCTGACGACAAGAGCCTTAAGTCATTCGCAATTCGAACAAGCTCTAATGCTAGTTCCTTGAGCCCACTAGAAATTGCAGCTAGGCGTCTACAACTTTGAAGTGCCTCAAAAGAATTTTTTGCCCATGTCAACGGAAGGCTCGTCATAGTTCCGAGTTTAGAAATCGCTAACTGTCTGTAACGTGGATGAGTATTGGCACCCGTACCTGTCGCCGTAGCGCCTAACGCGACTTGGTACAAATCTTGCTGTCTCTTCTTAAGTTCATCGAGAGCATTCCTCAATGTCGAGCAATAGGCTCCAAATTCTTGCCCTACTGTAACAGGTAAGGCATCCTGAAGATGAGTACGACCAGATTTGATAATGTCATTATATCTCTTGCTCAACACCTCAAAAGAAGATGCAACATTCTCTAACTCATTAAATAATGGCTGTATTGCAGTTAGAACAGCAACATGTAACGCTGTAGGGAAAGTGTCGTTAGTTGATTGCGACATATTCACATGATCATTTGGATTAACAGATTTGTAATCGCCTTTCTCTTTGCCAAGTAGTTCTAATGCTCTATTAGCTAATATTTCATTGATGTTCATGTTGAATGAAGTACCTGCACCTGCTTGAAAAACATCGACTACAAATTGATCAAGAAACTTGTTTGCTAAAACTTCATCACAAGCTTGAACGATTGCCTCTCCAATTTTTAGGTCTAACCAGCCAACTTCCATGTTTGCTTGTGCAGCAGCTTTCTTAACCTGAACATACGATTTTATGAACACGGTCGGATGTTGGATGCCACTTATCGGAAAATTCTCAACAGCCCGTAATGTCTGAACACCATAATAAGCTGATTTAGGCAATATCTTTTCACCCAATGAATCGATTTCGCACCTTGTCTCCAAAGTTTAGACCTCTTGTTCCTGTCTAGAATGAAGCTCCTGAAGAACCTTTTTCTTCGTCCTCAAAATTGCTTCAGTAACACGAATTCTCTTCGGACAGACCCGAGTACATTGATAGTAGCTTTTGCAACTCTAGGTACCATGCGGTTTTTCAAGCAGCTGCATCCTTTCGATTTGATCTGGAGCTCGCGAATCGAAAATGTACGTGTGAGCCCGAAGTACAGCTTCTGGTCCAATAAACTCTGGGTCTTCTTTCAAATTTATCGGACAAGCAATGTTCAGCAGCAGTCAGAGCAGAGTATAAACCTGCAATACCGCTGCTTATTACAATTACATCGTATCCATGGATCATAGCAAAAAAGCACTCCCAAACTTGAATGGGATGTGAACCTCTAAAAGCTTTCTTCTTTAGAAAGAGGGTGTTCAAGAAACAAAGAATTACGGAAACTAAGCAATTAGATCTAACAGCACTTATGTTGCTTACTATTTTTGCTTGGAGAAGAATTTGAAAGCTTACTCAAAATTAAAATATTAATTAATCATTTTATTCTCTCGAGTCGCAATGTATTGAGTAGCAACAGCATGGTGACGCCATCATCTCCCGAAGCCACCGTAAACCACAGTGGTGTTAAGCCGGCAAGACCGAGTGCTCCCAAGATTAGTTTAATCACTAAAGATGCTACGATGTTTTGTTTTGCGATAGTCATAGTTTTCTCACTCAACTTAACTAAGTACGGTACTTGAGCTAATTCATCATTCACTAACACGACATCTGCAGATTCTAATGCAACATCAACTCCTGCAGCACCCATCGCTATACCGACATCTGAAGCAGCAAGGGCAGGAGCATCGTTAACACCGTCTCCAACCATAGCAACTAAACCGCCTCTGCCCTTCATGTCTTCAATACATTTGAGTTTATCTTCAGGAAAGAGCTCTGCATAGTATTCATCAATATTCAATAATTCAGCTGTTTCTTTAGCGATCTCCTGTCGATCACCAGTTAACATAGCTGTTTTTACACCACTATTCCTTAAGCTAGTAATGGCTCGCTCAGCATCATCCCTAACCTCGTCAACTACACAGACTGCAGCAAGACCCTGTTTACCAACGGAAACACAAACTGCAGTATGAATATCACCTTGAGTTATCTCAAATGCTTGTCTACAATCGCAACCCTGCTCTTCCATCAGCTTTAGATTTCCAACAGCAACATGAACTCCATTAACAAACCCAACAATGCCCTCGCCAGGAACCTCTGTGATATCTGTTACTTTAAACTTAGAAAGATCAGCACCACGTTCAACAGCTTTTCTAACTATAGCCTTAGAGACTGGATGATTACTGAACTGAGATACAGCCGCTGCAAAAGCTAATGCCTCTAATTCAGCGCGTTCAACAGGTCGAACCTCGTGAACGGCAGGCTTTCCTAACGTTAAAGTTCCGGTCTTATCAAAGACCACTCTCTTAATCTGAGCTAATTTCTCTACGAAAACACCGCCTTTAATGATGACGCCCCGTCTAGCTGCAATCGTAATGGCAACAAACACTGTCGCAGGAACAGAGATAATGAATGCACTAGGACATGAAACAACTAAAAGAATTAATGCTCGACGAAGCCATTCTTGGAAGGGTTGACTCAAAACTTGAGGAACAACTGTAGCTGTTAGGACTGCGAGTAAAATAACTATGGGCACATAGACTTTAGAGAATCTATTTACGAGTGTTTCAATTGTAGCTTTACGTTTTCCAGATTCAATCACTAATTTTACAATCTTAGAAACTAATGTTTCATCAGATTTTTTCGTAACTTCCACTTGAAAAACACCACCCGCATTTAAAGTTCCAGCAAAGACACAATCCCCCACAGTTTTTGTTACCGGAACAGACTCACCCGTGACCAACGCTTGATCAACCTGCGAAACACCCTCAACTATGTTTCCGTCCAACGGGATCCGTTCACCCGGCTTAACAAGCAACCTCATGCCGACTTGAACTTCATTCACGTTCATGCTAACTTCTGAACTATTAACTAGAACACGCGCTTTATCAGGCATGAAACTGGACAATTTCTCCACGGTTCGTCTTGCACGATCTTGAATGTACCCTTCAAAATATTCAGCTAGCGAATAGAGAAATAGGACTGTAGCAGCTTCAAAAAACAACCGCAGATAAAGTGCGCCTAAACCTGCCACAGCCATTAAGAATTCAACGCTAAAACGGCGGTCAACAAATAATTCTCTTAAGCCAATGAACCCAATGTATATTGCGGCGATAACTACTACCACAAAGAATAATACATCTGAAATTGAGGTCAAATTAACAAAAGGGACAACGAGGCCCAAGGGTAGTCCGTTGACAAAGAAGTACAGCAAACCTCCAACAAGCATCGTCAACCCTAAGGCTAAACCTAGTAAAACAAACACGATTCTATTCTCATGTTCTTCTACTTCCTTTACTTCAGGCTTTTCTTGACAACTCTTCTCTACCATACCCTTCAACCTAAGCATACACTTAGTTCAATATTAAAAATCATGGTGACCGTAGACAGGAAAACACTGATATTGAGAAGATAATCTGATTAATATAAACCTGAGTTCCATTAACACTCATTTTCATATGATAGAATAAAAAAATTCGGGAATTTTGTTAGCAAACACACAACAATAAAAAAAGGAAATTATTAAAGAAATTGTTTGTATACTGGGTGCCCTTTGAAACGTAACGTTGTTTCAGATCTTTCAATAGTACCGCTTGGCATACGCATACAAAGGGATTGTACAATCGCACCTTCAGGAACTAAGCGTACGCCATCTAAAAGCTCACCCTTAGTGATGCCAGAAGCAGCAAAAACTAGTTCCTTTCCCTTCGCTAATTCATCCTCACAGTAAGTCTTTTTTATATCCACACCGGCTTCAGCTAAACGACGCATCCGTTTTGGATCATCTTTATCGCCCTGCCAAACTCTAACCAGCATCGTTCCTCCAAGGCACTTTACGGCAGTTGCCGCAATTGTTGCCTCTGGTCCGGCACCTGCACCAACCAAAAGATCAACACCGCTATTAGGTATGCAACTTACGACCGCTGCTGCGATATCACCATCAGGAATAAGGATTATACGCACGCCTAACTTGCGTAGTGTAGCAAGTATTGTATTGTGCCTGTCACGTTCGAGCATAATAACAGTGAATTTTTCGATGGGTGTATTTTTTTCTTCTGCAATCGTCAGAACCATTTCTTCAAGTTTCATATCTAGATTAATTTTTCCAATGGAATGACAATCTGTTGCCACTTTGAAATAATAACCATCATCTGGTAAGACCTGCAGACAGTTGGGGGGTGCACAAGCTAATGCTGAGATAGCATCTTTTCTACCTTTGCTGGCTGCGGTTGTACCGTCTACTGGGTCAACAACAAATTCAACTTTAGGTCCTTTACCTGTGCCAACTTTTTCTCGCATTGCAAATGCTGGCGCATTATCTTTCGGTCCTTCACAATTGATTACTTCACCTTCAATATCTGTTTGTGCAAGGACGGCACGACTGTATTCCACAGCCTTCTGGTCAATTAAATCACAGTTACCTTGTCCAATATGGAGTGCTGCACCGACTGCTCCTGCCACAGTAATGCGAGTCAATGATGGGGCTATTGCTCTTAATGTAACCATATTTTCTCCTTCTTTGGTTCATGTTTCTGCTTTTCTGCTAATTAAAAGCTACGGATGTTTGTTCTATGCTCGAATGAAAAAAGATTCTACACTAAGTTAGCAAATTGTTTAGGAATCTACATCTATCGACTTATGTTCCTTATTGATATGCAACAATGCGACGATATACTTTGAGAATAAAATGAAGAAAACAAGAGCAGTAACTGCAGCCGCTGATGGATAGTCACCTAAACCCGTCGTTAAACCAATGGCAGCAGTTGTCCATAAACTCGCTGCAGTAGTTATGCCTTTTACTTTGTCTTTTTCAGCCCAAATTGTTCCAGCGCCAATAAAACCTATACCTGCAACTATACCTCCCGCAACTTGAGCAGGTTGACCGCCAAACTGGGCAGACATAAGTGTAAACAAACATGAGCCTAATGATACTAGCATATGAGTCCGCAAACCTGCTGGTCTATGTGCACGCTCACGTTCAAGCCCTACAATTGCCCCTAATACTACTGCTATCAATAGACTCTCAAGAGCCTCGATGGTAAGCATAGTAGCCATGAAAACAGGTATGTTTGATTACTATAAAAAAGCTAACCTACTAAACTCACATTTTCAGCCTACTAGATACATTTGTTTTCATGTAGTCCCATAACTTTAAGAGTTATAATTTGTTTGTATTCATGAAGCAAGTTTACCAGATAAGGGAGTGGAGGTGAGATTTTGGTTAAGATTAATCCAGGATCAAATGTGCATGGTGATAATAAGACTGGAACGATGAATAAAGGGATGGAAAACGTCATTATTCCGGAACCGAAGACAATTAAGGATAATAAACTGCAATGCCCAGTGTGCGATCAAACCTTTGACTCAAGAGAAGAATACTTAAGCCATGTAATGGCGCGACATCAATCTGAAACAATAGAACCAGAAAGAACAACAACCAGACCAACTAAATCAACTAAATCCAGTAGGTCTCCTAGATCAGCAAGGTCACCTAGGGTAACTAAGCCGTCCAGATCAACTAAATCAACGAGACGAAAGTAAATTAAAGACTGTAAATCGTTGATTAAGTGACCTTTGCTTCACAATTTCTTCTGGTGTGGCACAGATTACTTATCTGGTACCAGCAATGATCACTGGATAAATTTCTTTATTTACATATTCCACATACTTTGGCTTATCAGCTAAATTGAAAATAGTGACAGAAGCGTCCCTTGTGACACCCACTACATAGCCCGTTTCTTTAGACCTTGCGACAACATACCAAAGATCGCCATGTTTCATGTAATCTTCAAACAACGATGTATTGATCAAATCTGGACCATAAAGACTAAGTTTATCAACATTTGGAAAGTCCATATTATCGAAGAATGTGATTTTAGTATCTTCACGATTCTTCAAATGAAAATCACGCAAAATTTCAGGAGGAATCCTTGCTTCTAATATACCACCAATTTTTTCGAATAAGATTTCACTAAGTTTATTGGCAATAAAATTCGCAATACGTTTCTTCTCCACCACTGTTAAGAAAACTGTGTCCTTAACATCAGCAAAACAGAACGCTGCTTCCACGGTATGCGGGAGGGGTGTCACCGATCCTCGATGAAAAACATGCAGAACATAATCATGCGAATACACCCCTGAGACTGTTCCGCTCCTAGGTAACAAGCCAGTGACTTCCGTCACAATCGGAAAACTGTAATCGTCTTCCTCGAAACGTTCTTCAGTCCTGTAGCCGTCTAGTTTTGCGCATATATCTGTGATTGAACGCATCTCTGCGAGACGAAAGATTTTTCCTGCAACGACCATACGTTAACCCTCACTTGCAGAAATTGAAAATAGACACTTAAGAAAGTTTGCTTAAACCAACGAGTACCATTATCGTATACCATAAACCTAACATAATTCAATAATGCAGCCCAGTTGATGGAGCATAATTACTGCTAACCAACGACAAAAGACCAACTATTTATGTTCACATCACAGTAGGGCTATCGATAGCAGCGAAAACATAATACTGATTATTCACAGTCTGTTGAAGTAATCTAATGGAGCGTACCAGTAAATTGTTATTTGCTTCTTGCATTCTGGATTTTGACACCTAGACTTCTTTTTTATTACTTGACCGTGAAAAATACTAGCGATTGGTTTTTTCATTGAGTATGCGGTATGCAGCCTATCTGGAGATTCAGCCTCGAGGATACCACTGCAGAAGGGGCATTCAAGAACAATCTTGGAAATAGCCACAACCCAGCCTCCATCTAATAATATGGTGGTCAAAGGTTAAAAACTTGTCCGTATAAATTCGCTTCAATTTGTCTAAACAAGACGATACAGTATGAACAGACCCATGGATTTTTGTCCTAAAATAGTCCAATTTAGTTAAATAACAGGATATTTACGTAGTAATCTATTCCTCAATAAGAGGCATAAAAAAGTAATGCTCATTCAAGAAGTCATACTCGAAAATTTCATGAGTTACGAATACGCTAGAGTACCGTTCAGGCCGGGTGTTAATGTTATCGGAGGACCAAACGGAGCAGGCAAATCTAGTCTGTTGCTTGCGATTTCTGTTGGTCTTGGACAATCCTACACTGAACGTTCTAAAAAACTGAGCAATCTCATTCGTTGGGGAAAAGACCAAGCTCGAGTGACCCTAATCTTAGATAATTGTAAGCAAGGCAATAAACGACCTGTCCCGCGATATGCAAAAGATCAGATTTTTCTCACACGTGTAATTCGAAGAGATGGAAAATATTGGTTTGAATTAGAAAATCGAGCTGCCACTAAGCAAGATGTAGAACGATTACTTGGCAAACTTGGCGTTGACCCTGATAATATGCTTATAATAATGCATCAGAACATGGTTGAACAATTCACAGTGTTATCGAACGTGGATAAACTGCATATAGTGGAAGAAGCAGTCGGCTTAGAACCCTTCAGAGAGAACGTGCTTCAAGCAAGAAATAAGTTAACGCATGTGCTAAGTCAGGAAGAATCTGTCGGCAAATTGCTAGAATCAGCTGAGCAGACACTAACTTATTGGCGACAACAGTTTGAAAAATATCAAGAGAAGAAACAGTTGCAGACTAAGAGACGTTTCTTAGACAGGGAGTTGGCTTGGGCTGAGGTAGAACGTCGTGAAAAGATCGCTGCAAAACTGGAGTCAGATAGAAGCAAAGAAGAAGACCTGCTAAACAAAATTGTAAAAGAATGTGAACAGATAAATGATGAGTTACATTCTCAACAGAACCAGCAGATAGCGCATAAAGAAGAAGGCAAAAGCATTTTTGATGAAAGACTAATCTTGGAACGCGGGATCGCTGAAAACCAATCAACCATGGCATTGTATACTGAATTGTTAAGAGAGGTTGCCATCTTAGAAACTGTGATTCAGGACAACGCAGCCAGCCTTAAATTAGTTAGAACAGAAAACCTGAAAGAACTCTTAGGTAATTCACGCCAAAATCTTACAAAACTAAATGACAAAGTAAAAGAAAATGAAAGCCACATGCGTGGGTTAGAAGAGATAACTGAGAAAGTTGCCAATAGTGTTTTAGATAATCGGATTCGATTAGCATTATCGGAATACAGACGAGAAAATGCCGTTAAGGAATTGGAAAAAATAGATCGTGAGCTAACAGATGTGAAGGCTAACGTCTGCACTGCTATTTCGAAAGCAGAATTATTGGGAGCTAGAATCGCTGTTGTCAAAAACGTTCCTGATATAGTCGATGAGATTCGTCTGACCGATGGACATTTAGCAGCGTTAGCCGATGTTTCAGAAGATGTCGAACGAATGTATGAATCCTACTCCAAACTCTACTTAGAACTCAAAGAAAAAGCACAGTTAGTCGCTGAGAACCGTGAAAAAACACTCGAAGAAGTTAACACACGAATGCAATCATGGCGCATGGTAATGCAAAACCTCATCGACAGAGTAAACTTGGAATATCAACGAATTATGAACCAAACATTAGCTACCGGTGAAATACGGCTTGCAAACCTCAACGATATTGAAGCCGCAAGTCTCGAGATCCTTGTAGGCTTCAAAGGTGCAAGACCTGTGGCACTAGATTCTCACACTCAAAGCGGTGGCGAAAGGACGACAGCAACGATGAGCTTTCTGTTAGCGCTACAGCGACATGTACGATCACCCTTCCGAGCAGTAGATGAATATGATATCCATATGGACCCAAAGAATCGTGAAATGATCGCTCAAATGCTCCTCTCTATGATTAAAGAAGCGACTACACAATACGTCGTGATAACACCAAGTCAAATTACTTTTGCACAAGAAAACGCCAACGTTATCACAGTTCAAAATATTGACGGCAAATCAATCGTCAGAGAGGTTGCCTAATGCAAAGACTAAATGAAACGAAAGTTGGCAGGGAAAAACTGCAACGCATTATTGAAATGTGCATAGCAATCGAAACTCACAATGTTGACCCCTTCATGATGGATGTTAACGATATAATTAAGGTGGTTAAGCAATATTTTCCTGACTGGAAGAAACCTGAAGATTTAAACTTGGATGCAGAAACCTTGCATCATTTAGCTTCAGTTATTAAATTGCAGAGTGAGTGGGTGAAAAGTCGTTCAACATCACTCTATGCTGATCCTTTCATATTAGAAGAAAAAATACTCCAGGCAAACAAGGAAAGTATGGTTAATTTATTCTTGTATTCATGGCATCCAATCGTTGAATTAGAACAAATCAGTCTTCATAGTCTTTCAGAGGCACTGCGATATTGGGATACATTATTGCCAATTACTGAACGTTGGAATGATATAGCCCCAAACGAGGTTGGAATCGGCGTAACAAGTAGGGATGAACTGATTAAATCACGTGTGCTGAGTGACAAGGTGTTTTCTGAAGAATTAGATAAATTCTGGAACGAACTCAAAGCTGCCATCCAAACGAAGGGCAAGGCCGATAAAATGCAATATTGGGATTTTATTGGTGCAGAAACATATGAGGATACTGTGCAACGAGCGTTTCTAACCAGCTTCTTAATCACATATGGTTATGCTTCCTTGGAGGTTCATCCATTAGAAGAACAGACTTTCATAAAAGCTCTTGAAAAACCGCAGACCAAACCTCGAAGTGAACAGGCAATTTCGATTCCGATTGCTATTACTTATGATGATTGGCAAAAATGGAAAAGAGGCGAGTTGAATTGAGTAAACGTAAAGCAATCTATTCAGGCAAAGTTAAGCGTGCAACGCATATGTTGTTCTTCCGAAGACACCAGAAACCTGGAGCTAAAGGCTGGGAGCTTCATAAATCGCTAGGCGCCGATTATCCAAAAGTCTTAGAAATCTTGGATGATCACTTAACGAACCTTGATTTACAAGTTAAAACAGTATTCGATGAGAGCGAGAAACCAGCCACAGAAAAAGCGTCTACTGAAGAATTAGATAAAGCAAGATTCTATGTAACATTACGTGGTGATTTAACACCCAAAGAAGCTAAGATGATCGGCTGGCGAATAGACGATTTAGCAGGCTTAGCAGTAACAATATCGTATATTATTAGCAAGAAGGGACAAGCACCACGAAAAGATGTAGAAGATTTACTCAGCACAAAATTGCCCGGATGGAAAGTTAACCAGAATATAGACAAATACATACGATACGGCTATCTAACAGAAGATGATAATGCACAGCTGTACTTAGATTGGCGAACACGAGCAGAAGTAGACCAAAAAACATTGATAGATACACTGTTAAATACAGAAAAACAAACAACACTACTTCTGTCTCATGAAGAAATAGATGAAGCAAACGAGGGACTCGAAGAAACTATAACAGAAAACAAAGAATAGATAACGTTGCCCTCTAAATCTTATTTATATAATACTTTTTTGAATTACATCAAATCTAATCACGACAACAAAAGCATAAGCTAATCATAATCATTAGCAAGTATTAACAAAAATAAACGATATGTTGTTGTATAAGAACAACCACATAAGTTAATTGCTAAGCTTAAACCTATATAGTGTGGGAGGCAAACGCTGCTTACACGATAATAACAGTTTTAACTTGCTCAGACAAACAGTCTAAGAAGATAAACTCCTTTGACAAATTAAGAATAGCTACAAAAGTGATGCAGCCTCATAGAAAATTTCCCGAATTAAGAAAAGGTTGAAAAAGAAACAGGCAAAGAATAACAAGATTAGAACAACTTGTTAAGAAGCAAATATAGCCTAAAAAAGTTGATGACGCAATAAACATTGATTTAGAAGCAGTTTATGTAAAGGCTTCTACAAAAAAATTATGAAGTTAGAATTGCGGGCGATTGCGTATCATCGCCGCCTCCCTCTAAGTGTAAAACAATTATGTAGGTTTATGTTGCTGAAGGTTTTTCAGCGGTAACAGTTATTTTAGACATCTCCAAGCTTTCTTTCCGTTTAAGATATTCAATAATTTCTACCTCAGCTCTTCTTTCCAAGACTCGCTTGTAAACATAGGCTGATATTAATGCAGGGGGACCAAAAACAAAAATAACTCTCAACAGCAACAGTGATGAAGCTCCAAACCAGTCAGGTACGATCGGTGGAGAAACTGAAGTATAAACCAACGCTGAAAACCATTGTATAAGCAAAAACCAAAACAGTGAGCTTTGCACGGTGCCATACAATCTAAAAATATTCTTCTTTGCAACTCCGATTAAACCAGCTAAACCTAGCCCCCACATTAAAAATAATGCTAGTGCAGAAAGTAAATACAAACCAGTCCCAAGGACGCTAACTCCAGCTGGGTTAGGCGTTAAAACTTGCTGAATAGGAAAGGGTAGTAACAGAAGCCACAATACAGTTATAAGAAAAGATGACTTGCCCCCTTTCCGATCAACCTCGATGAAATTTGCATAATGTGTAAAACGTTTAAACACATAAAAAATGCCTCGAACCATGTACTTCTGTAAATAATATGCAACGGACAAGGATAGCAAGCCATTTGTTAACGAGGAAAAACCGTACGTAAAAAATGATAAAGTTGCATATTCGTCAGGCGTTAAATTAGAACCAGCAGGAACAGGGGAAAGTCTGAAACCCATTACTCTAAGCAATGATTCTCCGAAGATAAGCGTTAACAATGCATAGAATAAGAAAGAAAGAAGTGCCATAACAATAAAGTTGAATCTGAACCCCGGCGGCGCTGTCGGAACAAAATGTCTAACAACAAAGTCAAAGGCTAGAAGAAAACCCAAATTTGAGATAACAGACTGCATCAGTTGTACAGCATAAGCACTCGAAACCAAAGAGGTCAATATCAAAGTTGACGCTATATTAAGCAAGAAGTACAGAATAACAGCGAGGAAGAAGAATCTGTAAAACTTCAAAGACACACAGAATTACCAACAAAAAAGAAATACCTAACTATTTGTCTCTTTCCATGAAAGCAGTATACGCCACTGAGGGGTTCAACGGGTTTTAAACCGTCGAAGGGGGATTTAAGTGATACTTACATTTTGAATGTTGAAGTATCTTTTCGCCAAAAATCTCAAGCGTTCAGCATTCTTGCCGTTCTTGCCAATCGCCACGCCCTTATCCTTAGGACTTACTGTTACAACAGCAATTTTTTTCCCATCAGTTCGTTCCGAAACACGAACTTCTTTAACAATGGCAGGTTTCAATGCGTTCTTTATGAATTGTGCAGGATCTTCAGAGTATTCAATGATTTCTTGTTTTTTTCCAGTCATCTTTTCTAGTGTATGTATATTTCTTCCGCCTCTGCCGATGGCTACACCGACCTGTCCTGGGTTAACAATGAAAATAACTCGCCCGCCCTCCTCATCAACAATGCAATCTTTCACGCTGGCGCCGCTTACGCTCTCAAACAATGCGATGTAGCGCATTTCATCTGCCGTGATTTTAATGCCAGTTGCCATTCATGTCACCATAACTAAGTCTGTCTCTCTTTAGTTTCTGCTGCTTTTAGGACCTCTGAGTCACCTGTCTCGCGTATTGTTAATGCTGATATAATGAACGGTTTCTTGCAGACTTCTGCTAGATCCATTGATGCACCTTTGTATGAGAGTACTGGTATTCCTGAAAGTTTACTGTATTGTTCGATATCTTCTTTTATGTCTTTTGGACAATTAGCGGCTAAAATAAACATCTTAGCCTTGCCCGTTTTTGCGCTTTGAAGAGCGGCATTGGTTCCGAATGCGACTTTACCAGTTTTTACTACTGAGCTGATTGCCTTATCTATATCTATCATGTTTCTGTCTTTCCTCCTTCTTTTTCTTGCTTCTCAAACGTTGACATATATAATTCAACTAAGCCTGTGCCTATTGGAATTGATTGGCCTACGATAACGTTTTCAGTTACGCCTGCCAAGGGATCACTCTGACCTTTAACAGCCGCCTCCACAATATTTGGCACCGTAATTTCGAACGCTGCCCTAGCTAGAACGCTAGCTTTTTTGCCGCTAATGCCATGCCTACCAATCTGCTGAACTTCACCGGTTGACGTCATCATATCTGCCACAAGCATAACATGACGTACATCAACGTCTAATCCTTGATCTTCTAAGACTCCTTTTGCCTCGTGAACCAAAGCATTGCGTGAAGCTTCCACACCCAGAGTTTTTGCGATTTCATGAATGTTATTTGTTGTGGTTCGTGAAGTGTCGACACCCTGTAATTCTAAGACTTTAGAGAGATTTGAGCCATCTGTTCGAATAACCCATTCACCGCTTTCTTCAGTTACCAGAACACGTTTTATGTCAGCCACACCCTTCACATGAAGGCCCGGCACTTTTGTTAACATACGCTTTAATTGTTCAGGTTTCTTTGGTTTGATGTAGACTGCATTATCCTTTACGCGTACAGTAGCATTTTGCAGTTGTATTCTATTCTTAAGGTCATCCATCGTTATTGCACGATCATCCATCATAGGCTTGTTAAGTTCAACCACAATTTCTTCTTTCATTGGATCTTCATAGATTGCTGAAGCCAACGTCTCAAGCGATGTATAAATCATGTTTCTGGCAATTTCAACTGCGCCTTCCCTACTCTTTTTATGCTCACCTAAAAGGTAGATCGTCATAATTGGTGTTGAAGGAATCCTGCGAGCATCTACAATCTCAATCAGTCTTGGCAAACCCAAAGTAACGTTTTGTTCTTTGACTCCAGCATAATGGAAGGTTCTAAGGGTCATCTGAGTTCCAGGTTCACCGATCGATTGAGCGGCAACGATGCCTACAGCTTCTCCTGGTTCCATAAGCGCTCGCTTGTATTGTTCAGCTGTCGTAACAATAGCTTTATCAACACTCTTTTTGCTGAGTTTTCCTTTTGTTAAATCCTGTCTTAATTGGTCTCTCAATATGGGCGTGAGCTGACCTTCGATTTGCTCTAATCGTTCTTTCACATAATCAGCAGATGCGGGCTCGTCTTTTTCTTGGCCAATTTTTATCTGTTCAATTAATCTGCTAACGTTCACAGCTTTTCCATGATCACTCTTAGCTGGATCTACTCCATCTTCACCATATCTAAACTGAATAATGTCTCCTGCTGAATCACGGACAGTGGAGTCATACTCTAAGCGAATATGTTCTAAGGCATTGATTAATCTACGCTGCATGTAACCACTTTGCTGTGTTCGGACAGCAGTATCTACTAGACCCTCTCTGCCACCCATAGCATGAAAGAAGAATTCAATTGCGTCTAAACCTGTTTGATAAGATGAATAAACGAATCCTCGAGCTCTCGGTCTGGCATCTTGCCCAGTGAAATGAGGTAATGCTCTTCCTGCGTATCCTCGAAGTATTCTTTTACCTCGAACGGATTGTTGTCCGACACATGCTGCCATCTGACCAATGTTTAGACTTGAGCCTCTTGCACCTGTGCGAGTCATAACGATGCCGGCATTTTCTAAAGTAAAGTCTTGATCCGCAATCTTACCTGCCTCATCTCGAGCGGTAGCTAATTCATGCATGACATAGATTTCAAAGGATTCATCTAAGGTCTGTCCTGGCAATCGAGGGAGGGTCCCATTGTTTCTGCTTTCAATGAGTTCTTCAATCTTCTTTTGCATTCCCTCCATCTTCTTCTGCATTCGTCCTCGCGCCTTAGGTGTTAGCACTAGTTGGTCGTATGTATAGCTGAAGCCTCGCATAGATATAAACAGCTTAAGCATATGAGTTATCTTGTTTAGGAATTCACGTCCAGCTTGTGTGCCATAATCTTTTATTATCCTATGAAGTAAGCTTTCTGACTGTTCGGAACCAATGGATTTTCTGTCAATTATTCCAGAGATAAGTTGACCATTCTTGATGACGACATAAGCATCATGTTTACAGAGTTCTCCTTCACATTTAGGACAGCTCTGACAAATATTCGCTTTTAGAGCATAGTTTAACGTTTTAGGTAGGTAAAGGCTAAAGATTTGTTTACCTGACCACATTGGAACAGGTTCTTTTATTTCAGGTTCAGGTAGTTTCCCCTCGTATCCTGTCGTCATCATTAACCTGTTGACTTCAGACTCAACCAAGTAGTTGCCTTTTCGTGTGAAATAGTACGCACTGGTAATGAAGTCTCTGATGGCACCGATGATTGGTCCACCGAACCTAGGAGATAGAATTTGGTCTTGCACTTGCATAAGCAGTAATGCTTCTGTTCGTGCTTCTTCGCTTTGTGGAACATGCAAGTTCATTTCATCGCCGTCAAAGTCTGCGTTGTATGGTGGACAAACACAGAGATGTAGTCGGAAGGTTTTGTATGGTAAGACACGAACATAGTGAGCCATAATTGACATGCGATGAAGTGAGGGCTGTCGATTAAAAATGGCTATATCACCATTTTTCAAGTGTCTCTCAACTACAAAGCCTAATTCGATAGCTTCTGCAATTTTTTCTCGATCTACGACGAATTCTAATCTAATTCGTTTGCCATCAGGTCGGATTATATAGAGTGCGCCTGGATATTTTTCTGGACCGTTTACTACGAAGCTCTTCATCTCATCTATGTTCCAAGCGGTTACTTTTTCTGGCACTGAAAGTCGCATTGCTATCTCTTCGGGTACACCAACTTCATTAATGTCTAAGTTCGGGTCTGGAGAGATCACTGTGCGTGCTGAGAAGTCAACTCGTTTTCCCGATAGGTTGCTCCTAAATCGTCCTTCTTTACCCTTCAATCGTTGAGATAAAGTCTTTAATGCTCTTCCTGAGCGATGTCGTGCAGGTGGAATGCCTGATGCTTCATTGTTAAAATAGGTTGTAACATGATACTGTAATAGTTCGGATAAGTCTTGAATGATTAATGTTGGCGCTCCAGCTTCCATGTTCTCTTTAAGACGTTGATTAATTCGAATAATGTCGACCAGTTTATGAGTTAGATCGTCTTCTGAGCGGATTCCTGATTCTAAAGTGATTGATGGACGCACATACACTGGAGGCACAGGCAGAACTTGGAGAACCATCCATTCGGGTCTTGCCACGTTTGGATTAAATCCCAAAATCTGTAAGTCTTCGTCACTGATACGTTCAAGTCTTTCACGAATCATACTTGGTGTTAAAGGTTCGGAGCCTGCTTCAGTCTGTTCAATGAATTTTGTGGGCTTTTCAAAAGTTATCTTGTATTGAGCAGCTGCACAATACGGACATTGTTTTGTCTTAATATCTTGAATTATGGTCTTGTATACTTCATCTGGGATTGCACCTAAAAGTGAATTGTATCTATCAATTCTGGTTTGCATTTTGTTAGCAGAATCTTCTGAAAGCAGGATTCGTCCGCAATTTCGACAAGTCGACCTTAGAAGGTCAAAGATAATCTTTGTAAACTCAATATGAACGATAGGGACAGCTAATTCGATATGCCCAAAGTGCCCTGGACATCGAATCGCAGTATTACCACAAGTTTTGCAGCGTTGTCGGGGTTCGAGTGTGCCTAGTCTTCCATCCATCAAGCCTGTTGTAATGGGTGCACCATCTTCATCGTATGTATCAGGTGTTTGAATTTCAACGACGGATTGTTTGCGGAGGTCTTTGGGTGAGATTAAGCCGAATGAAATCTCGTTTACGACTTTTCGTACAATTTCTTCTTGTGACATTTCTACGCCTTCTCCTTGAGCCCTAATTTGGGTACAATACACAAACTCTGAAGCTCTTGCAGGAGCAACTTAAACGCATACGAAACTGTGACTGGTGATATTCGTGCTTTTTCGTCACAGATTTTGCAGACGTATCTACGTTGCTTCATGTCAAAGTAAGCGATTTGGCCACAATTCTCACAGATAAACAATGTGTACTTGTCAGATTCTTCCAAGAGTCTGTCTCTGAGTAACATCGCTGCGCCATGTCCGATAAGGCAATCACGTTCCATTTCACCGAACCTTAGACCACCGCCTCTTGCTCTGCCTTCAGTTGGCTGTCTCGTAAGCATTTGCACTTGTCCTCGTGCTCTGGCATGGATTTTATCTGCGACCATATGGTGTAATTTTTGATAATACACGACGCCTACGAAAATATCAGCGACAAATTTTTCTCCAGTCATGCCATTGTAGAAGACTTCGCTGCCCGTCTGGCTGAAGCCAAGTCTTACGAGCTGTCTTCTAATTTCATCTGGTCCCTCATTAGCAAAAGGAGTTCCATCTGATGGTTGTCCTCTTGCAGCTGCAGCTTTACCCGCAAGTGATTCAATGAATTGACCTATAGTCATTCTTGAAGGTATAGCATGCGGATTAATGATTAGGTCTGGCACGATACCATCGTCAGTGAACGGCATGTTTTCTTGTGGAACAATTAAACCTATGACACCTTTTTGTCCATGTCGTGATGCAAATTTATCGCCTAACTCTGGAACTCTTTGATCACGAACTCTTACTTTTACGAGTTTGCTGCCTTCGCCAGATTCAGTGATGAATATACCATCAACAACGCCAGTTTCTGATGGACGCATGTCTACTGAAGTATCGCGCATTGATGGCCCTTTTACTTCAAATTCTTTGTATTCTTCAAGGAATCTTGGTGGACTAATTCTTCCAATTAGAACATCACCGCCGACTACGCCTGATTCTAAGCTGATTATGCCATCAGGTTCAAGAAGTCGATAGTATTGTTCTCCTCTGTATCCACGTGTTCCAGGTTCAGGAACCATGAATTTATCTTTTAATCCACCTAAGTATTGACGGCATTCAGCTTCGTAGATTCTGTAGAAGCTAGAACGCGCTAATCCTCGTTCTATAGATGCTTTGTTAAAAATAATAGCGTCTTCCATGTTATAGCCTTCGAAGCTCAACACAGCGACGACGCAGTTTTGTCCTGTTGGGCGTTGCTTGTAACCCATAACTTCCATTAATTCTGTCTCTACAAGGGGTGCTTGAGGATAATGAAGTATATGCGATCGTGAATCAACACGGTTATGGAAATTTGTCCCATAAACACCGAGAGCTTGTTTAGCCATCGCAGCTTGATAAGAGTTACGTGGTGATTGGTTATGCTCTGGATACGGAATAGTCGACGCACAAATACCTAAAATTGTGTATGTAGCGATTTCTGTATGTGTTTTTTCAGTTGTGACTTCTCCCAACGATAGAGCGATGTACGCATTCTCTTCTTCTTCAGCATCCAAGTATTCGATTAGACCGTTCTTGACTAGATCTTCCCATGTCCATTCACCTAGACCGATCTTTTCCAAATGTTTTGATTGCAGTTTTGGAATTCCATTCTCAACAATTATTAACGGTCGTCTGACCCTTCCTTCGTCACAGTTAGCGTGCACCTCTTCAGTCTCAGTCTGCGCTTTGGAGAAGTATGTTATGTTGACTTCGGTAGAGATTTCTCCATCTCTTCTTCTTTGTCTGAACGTCTTTGCCATATCAGCTGCATTGTTGCAGTAGCCGATTATGTTTCCATCCACAAAAACTTTTGCGCCTGATAATTTTAGTTCTTCGCTTGCTTCGTAAGCTGGAACCGTACCCATCTCGAACAGTAGTTGTTTAATTTTTTCAGGGTTAACTCCCACCGAAATTGAAGCGGATAAAGATAAGTTTTTCACGAGACCGCAATTTGAGCCTTCTGGAGTCTCGTTTGGACACAATCTGCCCCAATGGGTAGCATGAAGGTCTCGAGCTTCAAAGTTTGGTTGACTTCTACTCAAAGGTGATTGTAGCCTTCGAAGATGACTCAGGGTAGAGATGTAGTTTGTTCGGTCTAATAATTGAGTTATCCCAACTCTACCTCTTCCCCAGTTACCCGTCGCTAAAGCATGCTGGAAACGCTCAGTGATTATTCCTGGACGAACTGCTGCAGATACATTGATCAATGGACCTTTAACACCTATACGTTCAAGCTGATATTTTATGTCACGGGTCAAGTTCCTGAAGGCTACACGGAATAGATCAGCAAGTAATGGTCCACCTAGTCGTAGTCGTTTATTTTTGAAATGATCTTTATCATCTTGTTGTCTTCTCCCAAGTTTCAATTGAATAACGCGGTAAGCCATTTCACCAAGGAATATGGCTTTGTCTCGCCGATTCTCTTCGCTTCTGCCTAAGTGGGGTAAGAAATTCTTATCTAATGCTGTTTCTGCTTTCTGTAATCGATATTCTTCAACTTGACCATGAGCTACACGGTTACCAATAAATAGTATAGCATCGCTTGGTTTATCAACGCCAATTGCTTTCTCAAATGAAGGACCAAGCTCAGTTTGAATGTCACTGTCTAACGATACAGCCTCTGCAATATCTTTGTCTTTTTCTAAACTTAAGGCTCGCATTATCACAACGAATGGAATCTCCGTAGGAACACCAGGCATTGATACATAAATTGCATCGTCAGATTTGAGTTTCAATTCGATCCTTGCTCTAAAACCGACTGTGGTCGAGAAAATCTTTGCCTGGTAAACAGGCGATGTTCCTTTTTCATCAATATCTACTATAACGCGATTCGGAGCTAAGTCTTCCATGGCCACAATTACGCGCTCTGATCCATTTACAACGAAATAGCCACCGGGTTCATCTGGGTCTTCTCCGGCTGCGATTAACTCTTCCCTTGAAAGTTGTGAGAGGAAGCAAAGTTTGGATTTTAACATGACAGGTATATTTCCAATATAGACAAGTTCAGTGTCTTGTTCTCTACCATCGAGGATTGGAGTCATCTCCAATGCAATAGGTGCAGCATAGGCTAAATTTCGTAGTCTTGCTTCCATTGGATAAATTTCGTGTTTAGTTCCGTCAACTTCTGTTACGTACGGTCCTGTTATTCGTGATTGTGGATCAATGACCCAGATTTGTCCTAACTTTACCTTGTAAGGGTTTTCCGGAACCTCAATTGGAATTTCGTTAACCTCATCTACAACTTCTTGTAAGCCGTGGTCGATGAATTCATTGTAAGAATCAAGGTGCTGTCTTACCAAGCCTTTGTCTTTGAAGAAAGCGTTTAGTAAAAGATGAGTATCTTCTCTTGAAAGTTCAGTCAACTATATCATTCTCCAATAAGTCTAAACTTTGAAGTAAACAATAATGTTTCTTCGGTGTAATTTGTTTCAAATAGTCGATTGCCTCCGATGTTGGTTCAGAGTTCCAACTCGAAAAGGATTCTTTTTTAAAGAGCACAACAACAAGCTACAGAGCAAACTAATAAACTTTTTTATCCATTCTTTTATGTTTTTGCTCTTGGATTTAGCCCGTTTAAACCCGCTCTAAGACCCTTTAATCGCTACGTTAATTGATCATAATTAGAATCCGCCTTATAAGTAAATAGATGTCCAAACTAAGTTTTCCAGTTTGGTGCCGTTGTCTTTCTCAAGACTAACACTTGGAAGTAACCAATGAATATTACAGCGATCCACAGAACAGAATAGAAGAAGTAGTAGACAAAGACTTCATGGAGCTTGAATTCAAAACCAAGTTTTCTCGAAAATCTATAGAATAAAACGGCAGTAACCCCAAAACTAGAGAAGGTGATTAACATGCTTTTGGCAATATCCGCTGCAGGAATAGAAATCAAAAATATGGGTAGGACCGTCGTAAACTTAATTGATACAAACCATGAGAAAACAGTCAGCAAATCGTATAACCATGCACTGGGTAGCAGAAAATTTAATGAAAATGAAATTAATGGTGGATAGAGGAAGAATAATGCTGGGAAGAAGATTTGTGGTTTAACGATGCATTTTCTGAATAAACTCTTATAGTAATCCTTTAGCCACAGAGCTTGACCTACAGCCCATCGCTCTCTTTGTATAAACCAACTCTTCCAATTTGAATGTACAATATTCTTGACTTCAACATCAGTCGCATAAGCAAAAGAATGCTCCTTAAGGAATGCTCTTGTTGCAATATCGATGTCTTCCGCAACAACATTCTTGAAACCACCAACTTCATCAAACACTTCTCGTTTTATGGCGAAGGCTGCACCGTTAGTCGCCGGGCACTTCTGTAAATATTTTGAAGCTATCCAAGAACTAACATTAAACGTGAAGTACTCATAATAAGCCATCTTAGAAAGAAAGGATGTTCTAATGACTTTTTTCTTAATGTCAAGAACATCTACTTCCTTCATTCTTTCATAAATCTTCTTCAGAAAAGATTGGTCATCATCTATTTCTATATCGGAATCAAGAAACACGAGAACCTTGCCAGACGACTCTTTAACAGCATTATTCAGCGCGTTTACTTTTCCAATTCGTTTCTTGTTGACTATGAATTTTACGTCTTTATATCGACTCATCTCTTCAAAGAACCCTCGCTCAGGCTCATCAATAGCCACAATGATTTCTTTACGAACATTTTGCTCTATCAATCTGTCTAGCAACTTAGATAGGCATTCGGATTCCCTGAAGATTGGAATAAAGACGCTTATGTCTGTCACAGCTGCTCCCGTAGCCACCCTTCTCGCTCAAGTAGTTTTTTGAGGCTTTCTATTTATTAACTATTCGCTAAAAAACTCTTAAAGAGCTACGGTAACGAGTGCTACTCCGAGACATATAAGAATAATACCAGCTGCGAGCTTGAGGGATACAGTCTCTTGTCCTTTTAAATATGGATAGGCTAGCAACACTACGAACAATGGTTCAACGGATAGTAAGGGAGTTATTAGCGAGGCGTTTTCGAGGCTAAGAGCATAGAACGAGAGAATCCAGGATATCGCTTGCCCTATTCCAGCCAACCAGAACAAACGCAAATCTCGCTTCAAAGATAAAGCCTGTCTGGTCTGCCTAAAAAATAGTAGCATAGCAGCATATAACAAGAATGAGAAAGTGTATGCAACGGCGACACCAAAAACGGGTGCATTGAACATGTCAAGCGCAAATTTTCTTAAAATTGCTGATAATCCTAGCGTTAAACCACCTACGATTGGAAAGACAAAACTGCGTTCAAGACGTTTATTATTGAAGTTATTTGTTTGAGAACCCAACTCTACAACGATGACTCCAAGCGTAATAGATACTATGCCAATCCAATTTTGAAGTGTTAAGATTTCGCTCAGAAAAAGCACAGCTGGCAGTGCAGCGTAAAGCGGATATATAGAGAATATAGACGAATTGACTTGCGTTCCCAGCTTCTTTAAACCATTATAGTAGAATAGGCGAACTAAACCGGGTGTGAACAGCCCACCTAAAGCAAAAAGCGCTACAGCCCCAAGGTTAACCGCTGAAAAATCAGTTAGAACAAGTGCTAATGGCCATAAAACGAGAAGACCAACGGTTGAGATCATTATGCTCATGTTGAAAGCATTACTCTGCCGTGAATGTCTGCCAACTGCGACAACTGAAAAACCTGAAGCGGCAGCAGAAAGTAATGCTAAAGTAATTCCGAGCATGCCATTTGCTGATACTAAAGCTAATATTAAAGTCAATGCTCAATTTAGAGAATTCTGCATGAATTTGTTCCTGCGCGCTATGAATGATTTTTAAGTATCTGTTAAGCTTACTTGAAGTTATGGCGAAAATTAAGGCTTTAGCCATGTTTTCAGGTGGCTTGGACAGTATTTTAGCTATAAAACTGATTCAGTGCCAAGATATTGAGGTTGAAGCCTTAAACTTCAGCGGGTTCTTTTGCTCCTGTAAAGGAAATCAAGGAATACTAGAATCGGCAAAAAGACTAGGAGTTCCACTTAAGACTATTGAAGTTGACGAACGATACTTGAGGATGTTGCGAAATCCAAAGCACGGCTATGGCAAGAACATGAATCCATGCGTTGACTGCAAAATCTTCATGCTTAAAGAGGCAAAAAAATATGCTAACAAAATCGGAGCTGCATTAGTTTTCACAGGTGAAGTCCTAGATGAGCGTCCCATGTCACAACATTATCCATCCTTGCGAATCATCGAGGAAGAATCTGGCCTGAAGGAAAGACTATTGAGACCATTATCAGCAAGGTTGCTGCCTCCCACTCGTCCAGAGAAAACTGGATTAATCGACAGGACAAAATTACTGGGAATTCGTGGTAGGTCTAGAAAACCTCAAATTAAGTTAGCAGCCGAATTCAACATTACGAAGTACCCTTCACCCGCGGGCGGTTGTTTGCTGACTGAACGAGATTTTGCAAATAGATTACATGACCTTTTCCAACACAGTAAGCGTTGCTCAATCGGTGACGTAGCATTGTTAAGATTAGGCAGGCATTTCAGGATTGGCAAAAACAAGATAATCGTTGGGAGAAATGAAAAAGAGAATAAGGCATTGATTGCTGGAAAAGCGAAAAATGATTATGTTTTTGAACTCCCAGAAATTGCAGGTCCAGTAACACTACTTCAAGGCAAAAAGGATAAGAAAGTAGTTCAGATTGCAGCTGAATTAACTGTTTTCTATTCTGATGCACAAACTGACTCTGCTACAGTGAATTTTGGCAGAGAAAAATTGGGTAGAACTGTTAATGTGAAAGTTCCATGCAGAGAAGAAGTCGAGAAGCTAAGAATATGAAAACTTTAGTAGCAGTGAGTCACAGAGGTTTGACGCCTAGACTCCGCCTGGAACCCTCAAGCCCTAGCCTATTACCCGAGCCCCCTTGAGCGCTAAACGTCCAAACTTAGGTTGCTCTCTCCCGAGCCTAGCCGGGTTCGCCTGGTAGACAATGAAGGGACTTCCCTACGGAAGCCACCCATTGACCGCCAGCCCCAAAGGACGGATAGTCACTGGTTCGGAAATGAAAGCCCAAGCGGTCTTTTGCGCCTCATCCTCCGCTGTCAGCCCGTCATATAGAGGGTTTACGGTACAATGGACCCCTACCCCACCGCCTAAGACCCACTGCCATCAAAAACATACTAAACCATACCATATAAGAGTTACATTTGAAAAAGTGCATTTTTGGTGCATATTTAGGGTGCGCAACACTTTAAATAATATGCCGTATATTAAGATTCAATAAACGAATGAGAGAAATATTTCATGAAGAAAAACCAATTAATCGGACATCTATTCGTTAGCATTGCTTTGTTAGCTACTTTAACTCCGCTAGCATCTGCTGAAACACTAGTTAAATCAGACTTTGAACAAGAAAGCTTTGCAAAAACAGTAGATTACTATGATTATGTTCGCGCTTACGCCAAGTTAAATGGAATTCAAACTCCGGATAATTTTGATCAATGGCATGCTAACATGTACATGACCTACATCAATCAAAGTGGCTTGAAGTTTCTCTATGCTGGACTTGAAGAGATTACTTTTGGCAACGAGGGCTACTTACGTATGCCCATGCAAAGCTTCTTAATGCATTATAAAACTAATCAAAACAATCGTGATGTCGTGCTAGCATCAACATTTCTGATGTTAATGACATTCAATGAAACCGCTAGTTCCAGTTTTGCAGATTCCCCTGATGTTAATGATATATTATATGCTTCTTTCAGCCTTGGCTTTGATCTTAGCGCTTATGATACAATGCACCCGGGTTTAAATAGCAAAACAGAACTTTTGCCGCTAAGTCACACTGATGACATGCTTACATGGTCTTGGGGTATGAAATACACTAATCTGACTGCACTATGGTGGCGAACTTGGGTAGATCCAATGAATCCACACTTTGAAAACAGTCTACCATTAGCAATAACCACGTATGATGAATTAACTTTCACTTATACTCTCACAATAAACCCAACTGTTGGCACTGCAACTCTTCAGGAAAGTCATATTATAGGCAGAATGCGAGATCTCATTGTCGGAGTTTTTCCCCTACTGTGGACTTATTACAATAGTACTGGACATTATGGAATGCTCGGCAAAAAACTCGATGATCAAACAATCTATGACTATATTAGCAGTAATAGCTTGAAGATGAGTATTGTGAATTATCAGACATCAATTATGGCTGATCATACAACTTTTAGCCAAACATCTTCAGGTCAAAACGTAACAGACTCAGATATGACAATAAATGATACATCTATCAATACAATTGCTGATGATGGGGAAAAAATCGCAAATGCTGACTTCACCACTAAGAAAACCTACAAGCTTTATGATTATGCTGTTGATCCTACCGAGAATACATTTATAACTTTTGATTCAAATAGTCGCACAGCTCAAGTTTCAGGTTTCGCTGGAAACGATGGTTTATTCAAGTATCAGATTGGTCTAATGCGGTTCCTTCCACTCGTCGTAACACATATGTATCCAGCACTACTCGCCAAATCTATTTCAACTATAGGTAATATGAGTAAAGCTAATTACTTCTATATTGTCTCTTATCCTCAATACAGCGGGTTTAGAGTAGAACATGATCCAGTACTCACAGCGTATATTGCAGTGTCTGAGGTGCCTAGTGAGACTGCTAATCCTCGTGGTGCAGGCTTAGTCGTTATCATCTTAATCGCAGCTATCATATCAATAATTGTCGCAATATTATTGTTAAGACGGAAACGCAGAACCTAAAAACTCAACTCTTTATCTTTCACTCTTTTTTTGATAATCCAACGGATAGTTCAAATTATGCCAGACATGTCTGAAGCCAATCCAAATAAGTTCTTGACCCGTCTGCGATTGGAAGTGCTAAGATTTCTGGGACTTCATAACTGTGCATTGTTTTCACGACTTCAACCAATCTCTCAAATAAATCTTGACGAGATTTCATCAACATAAGATATTCTTGGGCATGTTCAACATTCTCTGACCAACAAAAAAGAGATGAAACAGGACCACTAATGTTAGCACAAGCTATGAGTTTGTCGTTAATTAAATGTTCAGCTATCTTCTCTGCTTCCTGTTTATTAGCTGTCGTGACTAAAACGATGATATAATCAGTCGTCAAAAACAATCACTCCTATCATACAACCATTTATGGATTAATTTCTAATGCTAAAAAGCTTTACGTGTTTATTTAGAGACCGTAAAAACGTCAACTTTATTTTCTAATACTCATTACTGCACTTGAGCTCAGAGGGTGCAAAACTTGAAAACGATAGGAGTAGTTACGTCAGGCGGCGATGCGCCAGGCATGAATGCTGCTATTAGAGCAGTAACGCGAATTGCCCATACAAAACATCTTGAAGTTTTGGGCTTTGAGAGAGGCTGGGAAGGGTTATTGACTAACACTTTTAGACATTTAACTCCACGAAATGTTGGAGGCATTATACAACTTGGCGGTACAATACTTCATACGACAAGATGTCCAGATTTCAAAACTAAAGAGGGACTCAGTAAAGCCGCTGAAACTTTAGCTGTAAATCATGTTGATGGTTTAGTTGTTATGGGGGGAGATGGCTCTTTCCGGGGTGGGTTAGACCTCAGCACGAAAACCAATACGTCAATCGTTGGAATTCCGGCCACGATAGATAATGATATTTATGGAATCGAGGAAACGATTGGCTTCGATACGGCTGTGAATACGGCCGTAGAGGAGATTGATAAGATAAGAGATACCGCGATTAGTCATGAACGGATTTTTATTGTAGAAGTCATGGGAAGATTAAGAGGCTTCTTAGCTTTAACCATTGGAATAACTGTAGGTGCCGAAATTATCCTTATACCAGAAGAAAAATGTCAAACAGAACATGTCGTCAAAGTAATTAAGGAAAATGCTCACAAAGGAAAAAAAGCAGGTATAATTGTAGCTGCAGAAGGTTGTGGAAAAGTCAGTGACATTGCCAAAGAAATCGAAGAGAAAACGGGTTTTGAAGTCAGATTAACAATTCTTGGCTATGCACAGAGAGGTGGAAGCCCAACCGCTAGAAGTCGTTTATTAGCTAGTTTATTCGCTGAGAAAGCAGTTGACCTTCTTTGCCAGAATGAAGGTAACTTAGCTGTGGCCCTGGAGAATGGAAAAGTAGAATGTGTATCATTTAAAGAAGTCTGCACGAAGTCTAAACCGCTAGATTTAAGTCTCATGAAATTATCGGAAATGTTGGCAACGTAAATTCTTCAACCTTACATTACTGACTCGTATATTCTCAAAGTTTCTTCTGCAACCTTCCGCCATGTGAACACGTCTAGAACACGCTTGCGTCCATTTTCGCCCCAATTCCGCGCTTTATCAGGATCTTTTAGGATTTGTTTTATACCCCACGCTATATCCGAAGGGTCGTCTCCGTTAACGTGAACTCCATTCTGATCAGTTCCATCACTAATCACCTGTTCTCTGAAGCCGACGACTCCTCGTGCACCAACGACGACGGGTTTTTCCAAACTCATTGCTTCTAGGCTGACGATACCAAAGGGTTCATAGACCGAAGGGAAAACGCATGCATCTGCTGCAGCATAATGTAGAATGCGTTCGTTTTCTGGTACGAAATCAAAGCGAGTAACGATATTATTGGCGATTCCTAATCGATTCGCTGTTTCAAGAAGGTCACTTTCTTCTTCGCCTTTACCAAGGATAATAAGTTTTGTGTTTGGGTATTCCCTTAGGACTGACGGCATTCCTAATACCAGGTTGCGGACGCCTTTAACCCAGTTGAGTCTACCCACGAATAGAAGCATATTCCAATTATCGGGAACACCGTATCGTTGACGAATTGCCGCAACATCTTGCTTCTTGATTTTAGTTGGATTATATTTCTCAGCGTCTACGCCATTCCACACTGGACTAATTTTTGATTGTTGCCATCCATGTTTGACTAAGTCTTGTTGCATAGCATAACTTACTGTAATTATTTTGTTCGAGTTTTGTGCCATAGCAGCCTCCAAATGCGAGACTACTTCAGAGCCTTGTCCGCCTGCCCTGCCCCATTCAGTGCTGTGCACATGAAAAACTACTGGAATCTTTGTTTCATTTTTAATGACTAAGCCAGATATACTGCTCAACCAATCATGCACGCAGACCACATCAAAATGGTATTTCTCTTTTTTTATAAGTCCATTGATAAATTTGGTAGCGCTGAGAATATTGTAGATGAATATATCGTTGAATAGTTTGATGTTTGTTCCCCATTTTTTCAGATCATCAATGACGAAGAATGGAAAAATGTTGCTCGCATCTGCGATTAATGGACGATGAACTTCAACGCCTCGAAGAATTTCTCGCGTCTTCAAGCCGCCACGGTTTAAGGTGAAGACAGAAACATCATGTCCAATGTCAAGGAATTCTTGTGTGATGTATTCAGCATAGGTGCCTAAGCCGCCAACCAAAGAGGGTAGATATTCCCAAACAAAGAAGCCGAGCCTCAAATTTTGATAACCTTCTTACTTACTATTCTAAACTGACTTTAAAGTACTAGCGTATCGAGTTCCTCGAGATTTAGAGAAAGTTATCTGCAACTGATATGGCTTAACACAGAATGATAATATTGTCTCTGCAGCAAAATAGTTATTAAATAAGGATATATTCTCACATTGGTGAAAGTAATCTACTTTTGGATGTGTAGTGATGGAGCCCGTTTTTTATGAAATCGACACTGAAGTCCCTAAAGTCTACATGGAAAAATTATTGGAGTTTATCCATCAAAAATACCTAATTCCTCAAAAGGAACGGTTCAGCGGCATCGCTAAGAAGAGGTCAGATACAGGCAGCGTTTTATCATATTCTATTCTTGATGCACAGAGGAATTCTATTCTTCAAGTAGAAGTAAAAGCCTCACAACCTTTAGCCGTCAAAATTACACCATTTGACCAAAAAGTAACGGAAACAACAATTGAAGAGGCAAAACAAGACATTGTGATCGCTACGCAAATTTTTGAGGAAAATGCAAGAAAATCCACGCTTTATTTTGCTTGGAGAGAAGGAGAAAAAATTGTACCTGAAACCGTGGGCAAAGGTGAAAAATCTGTTCAACGTTTATTTCTTGAAACTCAAGTTCTATTTTTTATACTTTTCACAGGTTTTGGCGTCGTCCTGTTTATTCTTGTAGCTCTCTATTATCCGCAATATTTCCTTGTGATACCAGTAATACTTGTTGCAGCACAATTTATCTTTGTATTTTATTCTACTTGGTTCATTGCAAGAACCGGCGATTGGAAGATCACTAAAGATAACCCGACAATTCATTTCCTTGAATATCATTTACCGTTGATGGAGAATGGGGAGTTTAGAAAAAGCTATCCTCCTGAGAAATTAGCGCAGATAAAGAGGGAAGTCTATGATGAAATATTAGCTAAACATGGTGAAATTAATTGTAGTGAGGCATCTAGAGTATTTGAGAAGTACGGAGTTTCCTGCGAAGAAGATAATCTAACGTCTAAGAGGGTAAATGTTTACGAACTTGTAAAGAAAATTGCAGATAAATTTGGATATCCTATGCCTAAGATAGTCGTTTCAAACACAATTATGCCTAACGCTGCAGCATCAGGTCCAAGTCCAACCAGAGGTTTAGTTTTAATCACGACAGGATTATTGGTTCAACTTGAAGAGAAAGAAATTGAAAGTGTTCTAGGACATGAATTTGGACATCTAAAAGGTAGAGATCCATTGATTCTTTATGGAATTACGAGTGCAGAGTTTCTCTTTAGGTTCTATGTTTTGTTGACCTTCTTCCCAATAGTCTTCCAAACATTCTTGTTCTTCGTCTATATTTGGGTCGTCTTCTCAATCATCTTCTTCATAGCCAAATTCTTTGAAGCACGAGCAGATCTTATTTCAGCAGTGATTATTGGTCAACCTGAAATCTTGGCAAGCGCGCTTGAAAAAATCGGCTTCCAGCGACTACTTTTTGAACGCACGCCGTCTTTCCGCCTACAAGAATGGATAGGCTTTGATCCTCATCCACCAATATACTTTAGAGTAGATCGTCTAGCGAAGCTGAGAGTACCGGTGAAGGTAAAGTATCCGTTACTCCGTTCGATTAGAGAAGTCTTCTCAGGTCTTTTCGCAGCACTCTAATCAAGGGTTTCACATGAGCTACCACGTTCAACTCATAGAAATGGCAGAAAAAGATAGACTGCTTCAAGAATATCAGGATAGATTCCTTTATACAACCAAAGCTGATGTTTATGGCTGCTGCGTAAAATTATTAACTGACATTGAGAACGTTAAGGATTTGTGGGAAGACAATTTCTTCAGCATGAGTGAGAACACTCGATCACATGGAAGACTTATAGTGTTAGAAGAAGCAGGCAAACCGATGACGGTGCAGTATGAGCCTTATACAAAAACTACATTTCTTGTTAACGTAGACTATTATGGCTGGATAAAAAGCATAGCGCTAGCACTTGCAGGCGATGTTTTGGAGGATGAACATGGAATCTATAGTGTTCATGGTGCAGCTATAGATGTTGATACTGCAGGCGTTTCGATAATTGCTCCATCAGGAACAGGAAAGACAACACATTCATGGGGATTGCTTCGCACGGGAGAAGCCAGATTAGTTGCAGATGATTGGTATTTTGTAAGGTTATCCAGTCGTGAATCCTTGGCATTTGGTTCAGAAAAAAATTGTTACATTAATGCGGACATTGGAAAAATCTGGAATGAATATGAACGCCTTGTTGATAAAGCGCGGTTTGATAAGAAAGGTAGAGCTGTTGTCAACGTGCGCTGGATAGTGGGTAGCGGGGGTGTCATTCCGCTCGTGACTATGAAGAATATTATCCTACTAAAGAGAGATGTTGAGGACAAAACTATTGTGCAAAAACTAAGTGTGGATAATGCAGTGGATTATATTGTTGAACACGATTTCTGTAATCCCCATCAACTTATACGAGATGAGCGAAAAATGAAGTTGAGAGCAGATTTCTTTCGGAAGTTTTTTGAGAAGACTAAAGTCTATCTTGTAAACACGACTGGAACACCACACGAAACACAAACAGAAATCAGAAAACTCCTTGCTGTCTGAAAATGTTAAACAGCAAAAACATAATAAGCTTAAGAACAAAGAAGCCTAACGTAATTTGCGAGGCTTGCAAGTTGAAGTTAATTTATGCAGTTATAGATGGGATGGGTGATTTACCAATTGCTGAATTAGGCAATAAAACACCTTTAGAAGCTGCTAAGACTCCAAATATGGATTTTCTAGCCCAAAGTGGACAAACAGGATTAATGTACACTGTTGGAGAAGGTGTTGCACCTGAAAGCGACGCGGCAGTTATCTCGCTCTTGGGTTATGATCCTTTCAAGTACAGTACAGGAAGAGGAATAATTGAAGCAGTTGGCGCAGGCGTCAACGTTAGAGATGGAGATCTAGCATTAAGATGCAATTTTGCCACGTTGGGGAAGGGTAAAGAAATAATTGACAGACGAGTTGCTCGAAGTCTCAGCACTGAAGAAGCGGTGATACTCAGTGAGGCTGCTACTAGGCAAATCAAGTTAGAATCATGTGCTGCCACGTTTGAGTTTAGAAATACGTTAGGCCATCGTGCAGTCTTAGTTATAAGAAATAAGAAGTGCCCGTTATCCAGTAAAATTACCAATAGTGACCCAGCATACACTGTTGTGAATGGGCTCGGCGTTGCTACACCTGACGTCGATATGGTTCTGAAAAAATGTGAACCCCTGGATAAAACGGAAGCAGCACAAATATCAGCTAATTTAGTGAATGAATTTATTGAAAAGACTCACGATTTGTGGGAAAACCATCCGATCAATCAGAAACGCACAACCGAAGGTAAGTTGAAGGCCAATGTGGTGCTTACCCGAGATGCAAGTGATAGACTTCCAAAATTCTTCAACATTGATGAACGATACGGTGTACGCTTTGCAGCTTTAGCAGATATGCATGCAGAGAGTGGCATTGCTAAGCTCGCTGGAATGGATTCAGCCTTATTACCGCCACCATCTGGAAACCTTGAGAATGATTGTGATTTGAGAGTGAAACGATTAGTTGAGTTATTGCCAAAATATGATTGTTTTTACATTCATCTTAAGGGACCTGATGAGCCTGGTCACGATGGCAATTGTAGACGAAAAACTGACATAGTCTCTGCTATTGATGAATACTTCTTTGGAAACCTTCTCAAAGAAATTAGCTTGGAACATGTTATAATTTGTGTTACATCAGATCATGCAACACCTTGTGCTTTGAAGGTGCACAGTGATACCCCTGTTGCTGTCTTGATAGCTGGAGGAAACGTGAAAGATGATGGAGTGTCTAAGTTCTCAGAGAGAGAATGCCAGCAGGGCAGCTTGAGAGTCTTGGACCATGGTTGGAAACTTATGCCTATGCTCATGAAAATGCTAAAAAAGCGCTGAAAAGACAATCTGTGGTAGGATAAAGCATATTACTTATAACTGTACAGCATTTGGCAGGTGAGAATAGGTTGATTGATTGGAGTCAAAAAGAAGTGTTAATCTTAGCATTTGACCACCGTTCTTCATTCATAGAGAAGCTGTTCGGCATTAAGAATAGGAAACCAAGCGATGATGAGAAGAAAGAGATTGAGAGATACAAGAAACTAATCTTTGCAGGCTTTCGTCAAGCCTTGCAGAAAGGAGTTCCTCGGGATATAGCAGGATTATTGGTGGATGAAGAATTTGGTGCGGATGTTCTTCGTGAAGCTAAGAAAAACGGTTTCACTTTTGCGATGCCTGTTGAAAAATCTGGTCAAGATGAGTTCGATTTTGAGTATGCAGAGGATTACGCTAGACACATCGAGGAATTTGACCCTACGTTTGTAAAAGTTCTAGTACGATATAATCCTGAAGGAGATAAAACACTCAATCAACGTCAACTTCAAAGATTGAAGATTCTCAGTGATTATCTAAAACAAACCAACAGACCTTTTCTTTTCGAGCTTATTGTTCCAGCAACCAGCCAACAATTAGCGCAGGTCGGTGGGTCTAAGGGAGCGTATGATCAGACTGTACGTCCCAAATTGATGTGTGAAAGCCTTAAAGAAATCCAAAATGCAGATGTTGAACCCTCGGTTTGGAAATTAGAGGGCGTAGATGATCCTGACGACGCAAAGGCCATCGTGAAGCAAGCACAGAGTGGCGGACGGAAAGTAGGTGTAATTACTCTTGGTCGGGGGGAATCCAAAGAGATGGTGCAAAAATGGCTTGCCTGTGGTGCAAAGATCCCTGGCATAATCGGATTTGCTGTTGGAAGAACCATCTTCTGGCAACCACTGGTTGAATACAGAGCTGGAACAAGTAATCAAGACGAAGCTGTAGAGAGAATCGCATCGAACTATTCTGAGTTCGTTAATCTGTGGCAAACTGAAAAGAAAAGAAGACAATAATTAAATATCATTTCTTCCTTGCCATCTAGTATGCCAGTATCAGCGCCTAACTGTCCGTGTCCAAAAAGAGATTGCCCTCGTCACGGCGATTGCGAAGCTTGTGTTAGGCATCATAAAGAAAAGAATGAGCTCCCTAACTGCTGTCTATAAAGAACTTTGATCATTAGCATAATTCAAATATATTTCTTAATCAAATGCTATTCTCATCAGGATTACAACTAGACAACTACATCTTAGCTAAAAAGATAATTGGACAAGAGTATTTATTTTCGCATAGGCTCAGCGACCCAGAATATCTTGCAAATAACTTCTGTTGGCTCTGGCTTATTGAATGAAGTTGTGCTCTGTAGAGTTCATTCTAACAGATTAGTTAAGGCTACGTTTTTGTTGTATCATGCTTAGTTTGCTTCCTGTATGCTTGTTTGTTTTACGGATTTATGTGCGATACGTTTTATAGATACGAATGAGCATGCGTTTGTGATCGGGGAACGCCAATGAGTGCTAAGTGGAGAAGAAGCAAAAGATATCACAAATGGTTAGAGCCCGAAAAACGGAATAATATCGACAAGACCTTAAAGATTCTTCCAATTCAAAAGAGTACGAAGTCAACTGAAACATGTAAGAAAACTAATTTTCCTAGAAAATTAGCTAAGAAAAATCTAAAAGAACCTCAACCATTAATTGACCTATTCCAGGAAGAAAACTGCATAATTGTAGTCGCTGAAATCGCAGGCTTTAATAAGGAAACCTTGAAGATAGATGTGAAAGATCAGAAACTAACGCTGTCTGCCAAAGCAAAGGACCGTCGATACTATAAAAGTTTAAATCTCCCGAAAGAAGTCATTCCAACCAACTTCCATACTAGCTACAAGAACGGCGTACTCGAAATAAGATTGAAAAGAGTACATGAACAAACAATCAAAAAACAAGTCGGTTAAAACAGGAAATAAGAACAACATGCCAACTAGACTCAAAAAAACAAGAAAAGTGCGAGGTTCACGTACGCAAGGTTGGGGTAGAATAGGTCAACACAGGAAAACAGGTTCTCGACCTTACCGCAAAGCAAACCGCCACAAACAGGGCTGGAGTTACGTTACGACATATGAACCAGATTATTTTGGTAAACATGGGTTCACTTCGCGCCAGAGCAAAGTCCGTAGCACAAATGTCATTAATATTTCTAAACTTGACGCGCTTGTAATGCAGCTTCCTGCTGAACAAGAGCAAACTATTGATTTGACAAGTTTAGGATATGTGAAACTTCTCGGTACAGGTAAAATAACTAAGCCAGTTACTGTAAAGGTCCAATCAGCATCAAAATCCGCTGCAGAAAAAATACAGAATGCGGGCGGTAAAATCTTAACTGTCGCAGAGGAAAGTGGAGAGTAAAATTAGCTAATGGCGGGTAGATTCCTAAACCTTTTCAAACCCATCGGTAGAGTGCTTCCAGAAATAAAAGTCCCGCAACGAAAAGTTAGCTTTAATGAGAAAATTTTCTGGACCGCGATGGTCCTAATTGTTTATCTTGTTATGTCTGAAATTCCATTATTTGGTATAGCAAAATCAACGACGGATCAGTTCAGCGCATTAAGAGTAATTTTTGCTTCAAACCGTGGAACACTTATGGAACTCGGTATCGGACCAATTGTGACGGCCGGTTTAATTCTTCAATTACTTGCTGGTTCAGCAATTATTCAATGTGATATGGGGGATCCAACAGACAGAAGCTTGTTTACAGTAGCGAGTAAAGTATTCTCCATAGTGTTAACTGGAGTTCAAGCTGCAGCCTACATAATTAGCGGCATGTACGGTGCTTTACCCAGTACCGTCACAATAGTTATCTTTCTTCAACTCATAGCTGCTGGAGTAGTAGTAATGCTGCTCGATGAATTAATTCAAAAAGGCTGGGGTTTAGGTAGTGGAATTAGCCTGTTTATTATGGCTGGTGTAGCTCAAAACATTCTATGGTCCACGTTTGCACCACAAACTGGCTTATTTGTTGGTTCATTACAGTCAGCGCTTCAAGGCGGTCAAACATGGGTTCAATGGGTTGTAGGCGTTGCAAACAGTCCTTATGGTAATTTGGTGGGTTTTGCTGCAACCCTTGGAGCGTTCTTGGTCGCAATCTATCTTGAGGGCGTTCGGATTGAGATACCCATGACTTATGCAGGTTACAAAGGTTTCCGAAGTCGTTACCCAATTAAATTGCTGTATGTGTCAAATTTACCTGTTATCTTTGCGTCTGCATTATTTGCGAACGTTTTCTTCTTCTCACAATTAATTTGGGCAACACAAGGGAGACCTTCACCGGGAACAAATCTCTTTACTGATATCATTGGACAATATGATACTTCAAGCCAGAATACTAGACCCATTGGTGGCTTAGCTTATTATGTGACTTCACCCCAGAGTTTACAGGGGGTTATAACTGACCCACTGCGAGCTTTAGCTTACCTTGGAATACTAGTGGCATTCTGTGCAGTGTTCTCATTGATTTGGCTTGAGGTTGGTGGCTTAGGCCCAGGAAAAGTTGCACAACAACTAATGGATTCAGGTATGGAGATTCCAGGTTATCGGCGTTCAGGGAAACCAATAGAGTTAATCTTGAAACGCTATATCCCAGTAGTTACAGTTCTGGGCGGTGTAATCGTGGCGTTGATTGCTGGATTATCAGATTTCTTTGGCGCATTCGGTTCAGGTACAGGAATTCTGTTGTCAGTAGGTATAATTTACCAATACTATGAGTTGCTCATGCGTGAAAGAGCAGCAGAGATGTTCCCAGCATTCCGAAGAATCTTGGGTGATTAATCGAAGTCTGTTATTTGGAACAATCCATATTCCTTTTTTCTGTCGCTGGAGCTCAAGTTGAAATAGGTTTGATAAGAAGAAAATTACACCGTGAAGCAATGTTGTAGTAGTTCAGTGCGATGAAAAACAAATAAGGGACAATACTAAAAAGTAAAGCTGTGAATTGGATGACAATTGCCTTCTACGTTAAGACAGAAGACAACCCAAAAACAGTTGCAGAGGTTGTCTGTAATTTTAATTTTTATCAAGGAGAACATCCTGAAGACAAATATTCCTGGATCACCGAGGCTAAGAAAGAGGATGAAGAAGAATACTGGGAGATTAAAGGCAAGTATGCGCCGTTAAGAGATCTCACTCTAATCGGTATTGCTTATAGAGCTGGAGATACTGTTGTATTAAGCGATATAAATGATGATTTAGCAGAGAATTTCTTGGATCCGCTCTTGCAAAAATATGGATTTGACAACATTAGATGGATGATTATTTCAGAGAGACGTTAAACTTGCTCTTTATTATGTCTGTTTGTCTATAATAATGCTGAGAAGATTGTTCCAAACTGCAAGGTTCGCGTTTTCTCCTCGTAATTCTTTTCTGATCAGCATCGGTTCATCTACGACTGATAGCATCGATAAATCATTCTCACTGTCTCCTATTCCATAAGTCATAATGCTGCCAAACTTTCGAGTTAGCAACTGCTTTGTTACAGACACAGCTTTACCTTTATCAGTGTTTGCTAAGGCATGAAAGTATTTGTTACCAAGGGCAAGTGTTAAGCCTTCTGCCTCTGCAACTTTCATAAATTTTTTCTTGTGGCCGCTGATGAAACGAAAAGGTTCATCATACTCTCTCATTTTAGCTAATTCTGCCAAAGATACTGGTATAGCTAATTCCGTTGCTAATTGTTCTTTTGTCACATCCCTAAAACCAATTATTTTGCAGTTGGTCCCAAGTAGTACCTTATCGAGTTTTTCTCTGACAACCGAATATGGAAGACCTAATTCTATTACATAATACCCGTTGACTTTCTTGGAAAATGAAAAAGAAAAAGTAAAGTAGTCTTTTGGAATAATAATTGCTCCGCCATTCTCCACAATAAATGGGCTGATTATCTCTAATTCATGCAGGTACAGTTCAATTTCAGGGGTCGTTTTACTGCTACAGAGAATCAACGTCACACCAAGGTCTGTAATTTTCTTGATTAGTGGCTTGATCTTTCTACCACTATGTTGCTCATCAAGAATCGTTCCATCGATATCAGAAAAAACTACGATCTTTTTCTGTTTAGTGTTCAATAGCGCACTCTCTTAATCGCTCTCGAATATTGGTCATAGCAGAAATCGTACGCAACCATCCAGGCAACTGCGTTTTCGCTGGGTTCAACAGGTATTTTTCTCCGGCAGAAGGAATTACCTCAGACAAACCATCAACAATAGTTTCCTCTTCATGACGATCAAAATCTAAACCATTACAGGTAGCATCTGCATGATATTGGCGAATCATATCTTGAGCTACACGTCGGTACATAACTTGGAGACTCTTAAGGAAAGAGGGAGAAACCTCTATACCATCAGTTTCAGTCATAGTTCTTAGAAGCGTAATCAAACTCTCTTCTGCTGTACTCGTCAGCCCATTAGTAATTAATTTTCTGTGCTTATGATCATACAAGCCCAAGTCCACTTCGCACACTCGTCTATACGAAGTATTCCTGAACAATTCAGCAAGCATACCAACTTCCAGACCCCAATCACAGGGGATTCGAAGATGGGTTGCCATATCGCTGTAGATGGCAAATTCTCCTGAGAGTGGATAACTAAAAGACTGGAGATACGTGATGAACCTTGAAGAATAAGCAGTCTTTTCCTGTAAACATTCTAAGATAGGGTTGATGAACAACCGGTAGATCCTGCCGTACATTCTTCTGGTTTCTATGTTGACTCTGGCATAGTATCCTTTTGCAAAGAAGAAATCCAGATTTGGTTCGATAATTGGATAAAGCATTTTTGTGGGTAACATTTTCGAATAATGAAGAATATCTGCATCATGAACTACGAAAGCATATAATTCAAGCGAGGCAATACCCATTGCGATCCATAAGTCTTTACCCTTTCCGGAAAGCATTGTTACATCTAATCCCGTTTTTTTCAGATCTTCAAGTGTTGCACTGACTTCAGGCTTGTTACACCATATGACGTCGCAAGGAATCCTAAAATTTCTAGATAAGAGCAGGGCATGCTCATAGGATTCACGATTACTGGCAGATAAAGCGATGAAGACTTTTCTCAAATAGTCACAACTGTTTAATTCAGGAATCATATTCGCAAAAGTTGGACTGTTAAGATCATTCTCAATAATTGGAATAATCAACCCAGAAGGAAACTTCTTGCTTAAGCTATGTAACCGGTCACTCATGCGGTCGAAATCCATACAGAAATCATGAATCTTTGCGAATTTTCCTTGACTAAAATCCATTTAGGCATCGCCTGCTATAATCAAGTGTACGTTAGAAGGCATAAAAAGGTTTTCTGAGTACTTGATTTCGCATATTAGCGAAGTCCAGCACGATATAACGCATAGTAACTAAAACTTAAACTGTGCAAACAGACCAAGTGTTTTCGGTAACGACTCGATCGACTATGCTCGAAATTTGGCATTTAAGATAATTATGGAGAATCAAAAACTGGAAATGGAGTTTCTTAATGTTGGTAAGAATGTTTTTGATCTTTATGGTGTAATCTTGAAAAAAGTATTTATTGTCATCTAAAGGGGTTGTTTCTCCGAGGGAAAAGATGGCGCAGAAACTCACAATTGCATTAAGCATAATTTGTATAGTTTTAGCTGTTGGATTGGTTGTTGCAGTTATAGCTTACTTGCCCGCTAATAATCAAGTAGACTCTTTAAAGTCACAAATTACAGCGCAAAATCAGACTATTACTTCTTTGAATTCTCAGATTACCTCTCTTCAGGCTCAAATTAACAATCAAAACAATCAAGATTCAAACTCTAATGTAGCAGCATTACAGAATGAAATCACTGACTTACGCGCACAAATTCAAAGTGCAAATAGCATTCTCTTCTTCAATTCTTCATCGCGTCTTGCGTATAATCAAACCTTCATTCTTGACCCATCCCAAAATACGACAATCTGGGATCAACCAGATTCACCCATACCATACGCAGGTTTTTTGACTATTCAAGTGTCACCCTCAGATAGTTCAACATTTGCACAAGTAACCTACAACTCATACGACGTCCACTATGATGAAGCAAAAACTTTGGAAACAGGTAGCGCTTCTTTTCCAGTACTTCCAGGACCAGCTACAATTATGATGGGAACTATGGCTGCTAACTCAACAAGCGTAACGGTGACTGCAACCTATTCTTACTAGAGTTTCTTTATTTTTAATGTGCTTTGCTTACTCGATGTATATTGCTGGTTGACGTGGTAAAGCCATGCCTGCACGATTCTTGGGGTCATAACGGTTTGCATCATCTTCTATGTAAACCGAAACTTCGGCATCAAATCTATCTCTTAAGAAACAAATCGCGTCTTCGGCTACTTTTTTCTCATCCATTACGTCCGTTTTAACAATGTTTCTTTTCTGCTCCGTTGATAACTTAGTCAACATCTTAGTTATTCGAGGAACGAGGTTAGCAATTTCTTTCATATGGGGTTTCAAGTCTTTATCAGCAGCAAAATCACGCATAACATCACCAATCTTCACTTCACCAGACAAAGCCCGCTCCAATATTTTCAAGTAAACGTGCCATTTCCATGAAGCTGCAGCATAGACCCAAACATGCTTTGGCGAAATCTTTGTTGCTTTTAGAATATTTAACACGTCATCAATCAAATCGATGATGAAGTTTTCCTGCTCCTCAGCTATAACGTCGACAAGTCCGCCGTTAAATTTCGGCCACTCTGCAGTACTGATAAATCCTGCTTCGCCACTCTTACTCCAGACCTCCTCACACGTGAAGGGAGCAAAAGGTGCTAATAACCGCAGCCAAACCTTAACTACCTCACGTAGCGTCGTAGAATCTGTCTTACCCTTCCGTTGAGTATACCAGCGTATATTATTCCACACTTCGAATAAAGCTACTTGCAAAGCGGTTCTTGTCTTTAACTCATCGAGGCTAACTGTAACTGCGGCTATTTGCTGCTGAAGTTTACTAAGAAGCCATTGTTCCAAGTGTTGATACTCATCATTCTTTGCTGTGACTAAGATGTCTTCTGCAAATCTTGCTAAGCTTTCCAATTTATTCTGTACATCAATCACATTATCTGCACGCCAGTCGGGGTCATCCATTCCTTCTGCAGCAAGTAATAATGCGCATCTTGTGGCGTCAGCCCCGTAGCGATCAACGGCATTCTTCATAGTAATGAAATTACCCTTCGACTTATGCATTTGTTTGCCTTCAATCATCAACATACCGTTTACGCCCATCGCTCGTGGCCAAAGTTCACGTGGAAACAACGCAGCATGATGGAAAATGCAGAAAGTAAGATGGTTTGGCACTAATTCTTTTGCTGAGACTCGTAAATCAAAAGGATACCAGTATAAGAATTCATTACGCATTGACTCAAGCAATTTATTGCTTATGCCAGATAATTTTGAAACTGTTATTGTTTCACCTTTACCAAAGAAGAGGTAGTCGAAGACTTCTCGCGTCAAAGATTCAGGTTTTATGTTATATTCACGAATATGCTTGTTTATAGTATAGAATGCCATGTAAATCGTTGAATCACTCAATGTTTCTACAATCCAGCCCTCGCTCCAAGGTAAGGGGGTTCCAAAACCCGTTGTTCGTGCACAAGCCCACTCCTTTAACCAATCAATGACTGTGAGAAAATATTGCCTAGCCGCTTCTGGATAAATCTCCATTCTGGCAACTGCTTCCTTTGCTTTCTCTTTCCATTCTTTATCATTATAGTTGAGGAACCATTGGTCACTAAG
>DATGZD010000148.1:0-11643 GCA_035297385.1 Candidatus Sulfotelmatobacter sp.
CTACCAGCAGGCGTAACTCCTGACATCCAGATAACTACCGAACCCCAACTAAGCATCCGACCAAACCCAGTAGGAATCGGCCAAAGTATACTCATCAATATATGGCTTCATCCGCCCATCAACGTTCAAAGACAATACATCAAAGCCTTCTCAGTGACCTTCACCAAGCCCGACGGAACCAAAGAAACAATCGGTCCAATAGACTCTTTCCAAGGCGACAGCACAGCATGGTTCGAGTACGTCGTTGACCAGCTTGGCACATGGAAAGCAAAGTTCGACTTCGCAGGAATGTGGTTCCCAGCAGGTCGATACTACATGGGGCAAATCGTCACCAACACATCAGGCCAAACGATGGGCTCAGCATACTACAAACCCTCATTTACCCCAGATGTCGAATTCACCGTACAAGAAGCGCAAATATGGTCTTGGCCGATGTCGCCCCTGCCAACAGACTATTGGATACGACCGGTCAACCCGATCAACAGGGAGTGGTGGCCAATCCTCGGAAGCTACCCGCAAACAGGAATCGTAGGCGGAAGTACAAGCTGGCCAGATAATACAAACAAATACGCAAGCAACTATAACTTCGTGCCCTACACCCAAGGACCAGAAACCAGTCATGTGGTATGGAAGCGACAACTGAACATTGGAGGCCTCATCGGCGGCACAGCCGGACAAGTCACTAATACACAGCCGGTAAATCCAGTTAGAGGCTATCCAACCATAATCTACGCAGGCAGAGTTTACGACGTCTACACAAAACCAGGTGTCAACAAAACTGCTCAATCTTACTGGAGATGTTGCGACGTACGCACTGGAGAATTGTTCTGGGAGAGACCACTAGAAGTAGGTGAAACAGAACCTAACATAGTTGAGTATGCAGCACAGGGGGAAGAAGTTCCAGGGGCATCTGCGCGTGCCAGCAAAACAATATACCTAACATCCATAACAGGACCCTCAGGATCGAACTCTGGAAGGGTGCTAAAATACGACCCCTACACAGGCAACCTACTCGTAAATGTAACCGGAGCATCCTCGGGCATGTCCGCAGGCGAATTATATGCCAACCCTTACGTGTTGAGTGTACAAAACCAAGGTGGAGGCAAATATCGGCTAATCAACTGGACTATCGATAACAACGCAGGCATCTGGGTTGCAGGTGCTGGTAACGTCATAACAGACAATTTCACTCTAAGAATCAAGAGTAACATATCATGGCCATTCAGCAGTTTAGGAACCTGCGACTACGAAGCAGGTGTAGCCGTGACAACAACGGGAATAAGTTCATCAGCAACGGGAACAGCCATAGGCCAAGGTATTATGGCCGCCAGCCTTACAACAGGACAACTACTTTGGAACACAACAACCGATCTCAGTACTGGTTCGGAGACATTCTTTACCGCTGCAGGGCTCGCTGATCACGGAAAATATGCCACCCGAATGCAAAATGGTCAATGGTATTGCTGGGATCTATTCTCTGGAAAAATAGTGTGGAAGAGCGCATTATCAGCTTGGCCTTGGGGAGTGTTCGGAGCTTACTCCACAGTCTCAGCCTACGGTTTGATATTCGACTACGATTACGCTGGCGTTCACGCTATCGACTGGGAAACAGGTAAAACAGTTTGGAACTTCATCTCGCCAACACCCTACCCGTATGAAACTCCGTATGAAGGAAACTACTCTTGGCATGGCGCAGCAAAAGCTGCAGATGGAAAACTGTACGTATATAATGGCGAACATACTCCAAGCCAACCCGTAACCCGAGGATGGAGACTTTATTGCCTTAACGCCACCACCGGAGAGCATTTCTGGGACATACCAATAGGCGAACTTATCTGGAATACAATATGGTTTGGATTAGGCGGTATTCCAGGTTCACGAATCTTCCAAGGAGCAATTGGCGAAGGCTACCTACTGCACACAAATGAATACGATGGATACCTGTATTCGTTTGGTAAGGGCAAAAGCGTAACAACTGTGACGGCGCCCGATGTCGTGGTGTCAAAGGGAAGCGGTGTGGTGATCAAAGGCGCAGTACTCGACTTATCTCCAGCTCAACCTGTCACACCATGTGTATCCAAGGAGTCAATGAGTACACAGATGGAGTACCTCCATATGCAGTACCCAATAGATGGCATAGCTCACAATGTTACAATGACAGGTGTTCCCGTTCTTCTAACTGCGATAGACCAAAGCGGTCAAAGCATCACCATAGGAACGGCAACTACAAGCGCATACTATGGAACCTTTGAAGTGCCATGGGTTCCATCAGCTGAAGGAACATACAGAATTATTGCCTCGTTTGCAGGAGATGCCTCCTACGGTAGTTCAGGCGCAGCAACAGCAGTAACCGTTGGGCCAGCTACTCAACCAATAAACATTCCAGAACAAATACCACCAACAGATTATACAATGACCATCGTTTATGGAGTAATTGCTATAATAATTGCAGTTGCGATAGCTGCTGTAGCAATTATTCTAATGCTTAGAAAACGATGACTAAGAATACAGTCTACTTCATTTTCTCTTTTTTTGTTCATAGGAAGAAAGAGCTGAGTCTTATTTTTTAGTTCTTTTTTGTTTGAATTTCTGAGTTTATTTGTTGAGTTTCATCTTTTCCTTCTTCTTTTTGTAAGTCTTGTATTATAATTGTTTCTAGTTGCTGTGTTTTCTGTTGATGTGTTTACATTTTTGTTCAATTTTTAGAATTAATTGTTTTGATAAAACTGCACTTATTCTTTCTTTTTGTACGCACACATTTAACCTGAATTATTTGTAAAAAATGGATTAAACAATGCTTTACTGATGAATAAGAAATTAAATAAACTAATAACAAAAAAAGGAAGATAGTTTGTGGAAAGTTTTTTCTACTTTTTCCTGAGAATGAGTACGGTTGCTAACGCTACTGCAATAATTACTGCAAGGAACCCAACAATAAGAGTCATCGTATAGTCTGGTATTGTTTGTTGTTGTGAAGTTGAAGTTTCTGTGGGTGCTTTAGTTACCTAAAGCAGTTTGTGCATATGAACCGTAGTATGAGTTGCTTCCATCAAATGTGGCATAAACAGTGTATTTTCCTTCAGTTGGTGGAGTCCATATTTCACTGAAACTGCCACCGCTATTACTTATTACTGTACCAATATCGATTGCATTACCGTTTGGTCCAACAGCAGATAATTTCACTGTGACTCCTGTAGGTACTGGTGGATTATTTTGTAATGTTGCATTTTGCATATGTAAATAATCCATCCATTCACTCATATCTTCATCAGAGATTGCAGGAGTATTTGGAGCAGCAGGAGACATATCCATAACTGTGCCTTGAATTAGTACATTTGTTCCAGCAGTTACAGTTGTTAATGGTGCAGATACTGTCGTTTCAGTTTTACCTTTGCCTAAAGCATAGAGGTTTCCATCGAATACGCCGGCGCCTATGAGATAACCATTAGCAGCAGCGCGCGCGAGAATGATGAAGTTGAAACAACTGTTTCTACTACTATTGAAGAAGATCGTGCTACGATGGCTGCAAGATTCACTTACGTTACTGAACGGAATGGTGTTAAATTGTGGCAGCGTCCGAAACGCTTCGCAAGTTGACAATAGTAAACGCAGAAGCCAAATAGTAAACACTTTTTAGTTTCAACCATCGCTAATGTAAGAAGACAGGAAAATTCATCATGGACACTCATAAACTTGTCATTGGCTTGGTTGGAATGCCCGGTTCAGGAAAATCTGTGGTCGTAGAATCTGCACAAGCAAGAGGCTACGATGTAGTAGTCATGGGTGATATCATAAGGCAAGAGACTCGAAAACGCGGGTTAGAGTTGAATCCACAAAATATTGGTGCCGTTATGCTTGACTTACGAAAGACAAATGGTGCTGGTGTAATAGCTGAGAAAAGCATTCCAAGCATAGAGCAAGCTCAGAGTGATAAGGTAATTGTTGATGGTTTGAGAAGTCTTGATGAAGCTGCTGTTTTTAAGACATATTTTCCAAGTTTTGGTTTGATCGCTGTTTATGCTTCACCTCAAACAAGGTTTAGTAGGCTTAACCGTCGTCATAGAAGCGATGATCCGAAAGACTGGGCTGTTTTTCATGAAAGAGATATGCGAGAGCTTAGTGTTGGTTTAGGAAATGCTATGGCTATGGCAGAGCACGTCATAATAAATGAAGATGATAAGAAAGATACAAAAGTTCGCGTTGAAGAGACTTTAACGAAAGTGGAAGAACGATGGCAGAAATAACTTTGCAGGTAGAAACAGAGGTTAATCCTACGGAAGACGTAGAGAAAGTAAAGGCTGCAGTGTTAAACTTATTCGCTAATCTATCAGTTCGAATAGAACCACAGCGAATACGTAGTATCTTAGTGGCTGAAGCTAAGACTCAACAAAGCTTGGAGAATTTTCAAGCTGCCTTACGTAGAGATCGAGTGCGTGCTGCTGCCAGAAAACTCCTGCATTCAAGCGTCAAAGGCAATACTATTAGTTTCTATTTGAACAAGCAGGTTGCGTTTGTGGGTCATGTTTCTTTCTCAAATGAAACTGGAGAATGTCCGCTTGGTCCACTAAAAGTTGTAATTGAAACTGAAAATCCGAGGGAACTAATTGACTGGCTCGCACCAAGAATTGCATAAATCTAAAATTCAGCTGCCATTGTTTGCAAAAGCGATGGTTACAAAGCATGGCGCTGTTTTACTAGGCGACTATGTTGCCTGTGATGCTCATGACAGCAAACGACCGCTGCGAGTTGTTACTCATGCACATGCTGATCATTTAGGAGGTTTACGGACAAGTGTGAAACGCTGTGAGAAGGTTTTGATGACGAAACCAACTCGCGACTTAATCAAAGTTATTGAGGGTCCTAACGCTTTAGCAGGCGGTAACGTGAAAACATTAGAGTATGGGAAGCCAATGTGTTTTGGTGATGAGCGCATAACACTTTTTCCAGCTAACCATATAGTGGGAGCAGCTCAAGTACTAGTTGAAGAAGAAAATGGTACCAGAGTAGGTTATACAGGTGATTTTAGACTTGACGGAACCCCAGTATTAGAATGTGATACATTAGTCGTGGAGGCAACTTACGGTGACCCATCGTGCAAGCGTGATTTCGGTGTAGATGTGGATAAGCTTCTGGTTAGAAAAGTGGAGCGAGGCCTCAAAGATGGAACAGTCTATGTCTTTGGATATCATGGCAAATTGCAGGAAGCAATGCAGATACTTCATGCAGCGGATGTCTCGGTACCATTCATTATGCCTGAACGTGTTTTTAGAATGGCAAGAATTTGTGAAGATCATGGAATGGAAATAGGCTGTCCAACTCTATCGACGGAGCCTGAAGCAAGAGAGCTGCTGGATGGAAACTTACCTTGTGTTGCATTCTATCATATGAATTCGAGGGGGACAGTTGGGCTTGGAGCGTCACGGATCTGTTTAAGCGGCTGGGAATTTCGTTCTGCTTGTCGACAGGTCGGCGAGAAGGAACATGTAATTGCGTTAAGTGATCACTGTGATTTTGATGGGTTAATTGAGTATGTTAGACGCGCGAAACCTAAACATGTAATAACTGATAATTTTAGGAGTAACGGCGAAAGCTTAGCCAAAGAAATAAACAAACGTTTACACATTCGAGCAGTACCCATGCCTTCATAGAATCGGTTGAATCGTGAAGCTTAAAAGCTGATTCGGCAATTGTAAGGCGTGGTGTAAAATCTTGGTTAAATCTTCAGCTATGCCTGGTTTCTATAAGCTTACTCCAAAAGATCGCTTGACTTTCTTGAAACAATGGGCAGACCTATCCGAGACAGAATGCAACTTGTTACAGAATACTTGTTCTTTACCTTTGGACTTAGCAGATCATATGATCGAAAATGTTGTCGGCATTATGCCTATGCCCTTTGGTATCGCCGTCAACTTTCAAATTAACAGACATGATTACCTTATTCCAATGGTTATTGAAGAACCGTCAGTTGTAGCAGCAGCTAGTTATGCTGCAAAAATGGTTCGTGAAGGCGGGGGCTTCCACACAAGTAGCACACCACCAGTGATGATTGGTCAAATCCAAGTCGTCAACGTTGAAAACCCTGAACGCGCTAAAGTGAATGTGCTTGCAGCTAAACAAGACATTCTGAAGAAAGCGAATGAGCAAGATCCCCTTTTGGCAAAGGTTGGCGGAGGAGCAAAGGAAGTAGAAGCAAAAATTATCCAGACAACTGTTGGTCCAATGTTAATTGTGGAATTACAGGTTGATTGTCGTGATGCTATGGGCGCTAATGCTGTAAATACAATGGCTGAAGCTGTGGCGCCAATGATTGAAGAATTAACCGAAGGTCGAGTCTATTTACGAATAATATCAAACTTAGCAACAAAACGTTTAGCTAAAGCATGGTGTACGGTACCCAAAGATTCTGTGGGCGGCGAAGAAGTTGTAGATGGCATAGTAAATGCTTCTGCCTTTGCAGCCGCCGATCCTTATCGTGCTGCAACCCACAACAAAGGAATTATGAACGGCATCATAGCCGTTATTCTTGCAACAGGTAATGATCATCGAGCTATAGAAGCAGGCGCACATGCATATGCTTCATTGCAAGGTAAGTATACCTCACTTTCCACGTGGCAAAAAGATAAGAATGGAGACCTAACAGGGACTTTAGAATTACCCATGGCTGTAGGATTGATCGGAGGAGCAGTTAAAACACATCCAATCGCAAAAATTGCCATGAAGATCTTAGGAGTAAAGACGGCAAATGAATTTGGCGAAGTTTGTGCAGCTGTCGGGTTAGCACAGAATTTAGGTGCATTACGTGCATTAGCTAATGAAGGTATTCAACGTGGACATATGTCGCTTCATGCTAGAAATATTGCAGTAGCAGCTGGTGTTCCAGATAGTCTAGTTGAGCAGGTAGCTGAAAGAATGGTTAAAGAACACATGATAAGAATGGATAGAGCAAAGGATATCGCTAAAGAATTGAGCTCATAAACACATTAAAACGTAATTTGGGCTTGATACAATTCAATTTGTATTACATATTTCTCTATCAAAGAGGCACAGCTACATGATTAGTATTGAGTTTTGGAAAATTGAATAAAAAAGTAATGGAATTGAAGATAGCCTAGATTTGATCAAGATTACTGGACAGATTCTACCTTTACGACTTCTGGGACTCTTCTTCTTAGATGAGCTTCAACGCCCTGCTTCAACGTTAATGCTGACATTGGGCAGCCCACGCAATGACCTTGTAGTCGCACTTTGACGACGCCTTTTTCCGCAGATACGAGTTGAATGTCGCCACCGTCTGCTTGAATATTCGGTCTAACCTCATTCAAAGCATCCTGAACTTTTTGTTTAAAGTCTTCAGTCATATATTTCACCATATTTGAAAGAAACTTGCCATTTCAAATAGGTCACATCTTAAAAGTTTTCCGCTGAGTTTTGTATGTTTTGCTTGTCCTATCCCTCTTTTGCTGTATTCCAGAGGTAATATCAGTATCTTCTTACGGAAGAAAACATGAAAATCCATCAAATCCCATATATTGTTGTGTTTCGCGTTTAATCTAAAAACAGGTTTACTTGCGAGAATTACGATGTATGATATGAAGAATGAGCAAACTTCCTCTCTGAGGTTTGACAGAGGCACCATTCTAATAACTGGAAATATCAGCACTCCTTATGGGAAATGGGACCCACGAGTAGGCTGTTATCGAGCGAAAGCAATGTACTATCAAGATATCTTATCCTATTTAACAGAAAGTAATATTCGATTTTTAGATCATACACCAACGCTTCCACCAGTTCAGTCATTCTCTCGCAGTATTGAGCTTCGACCTTATCAGAATGAAGCCTTACGTGAATGGCGACATGCAGGTATGAAAGGAATAATCGTATTGCCAACTGCGGCAGGAAAAACATACATTGCATTAAAGGTGATCAGTCTGCTTAAGATGCAAACGTTGATTGTAGTTCCAACTTTAGATTTAATCGATCAATGGCGGCATCAGGTTCAAACGTTATTAGGTGTAGAGGCTGGAGCCATAGGTGGTGGTGAATACGATTTACAGATGATTACTGTTTCAACGTATGATTCTGCATATATTCATGCTGATAGACTTGGCAACAGGTTCAGGTTTTTAGTCTTTGATGAAGTTCATCATTTAGCTTCTCCTGGTTACATGCAGATTGCCGAGATGTACATAGCACCCTATCGAATGGGTTTAACTGCTACCTACGAAAGGATCGATGAAAGGCATGAGTTGCTTCCACAATTAGTTGGACCTGTAGTATACAACCGAGAAGTCGAAGAGTTGGCTGGCGATCATTTATCACCTTTTGTGCATGAAAAAGTGTATGTTGAATTATTACCCAAAGAACGTGAAAAGTACGATCGTGAGATGGGATTTTTTCGACGGTTTTTGTTAACACGTGGAATTGAATTAAGAAGTTTTCAAGATTTCCAGAAATTTATCATGCGTACAGGCAGGGATCCAAATGCTCGAAAAGCATTATTGGCCAGAAATCGTGCTCTAAGGACTGCTTTAAATTCTGAAGCTAAACTGTCAATCTTGGCTGAACAGCTTAGGATACACAAAAACCAACGAGCGCTAATTTTCACTTTATATAATGATCTAGTCTATGAAATTAGTCGTCGATTTCTGGTTCCCGCAATTACATATCAGACGCCAAAGGAAGAACGGCGCGAAATCTTGGCAAAATTCAGGAATGGTTCGTACTCGACTATCGTAACTTCACAAGTCTTAGACGAAGGTATAGATGTTCCAGAAGCATCAGTCGGTTTCATACTTAGCGGCACAGGAAGCAAACGTGAGTATATTCAACGACTTGGTAGGCTGCTTAGAAAATCGGATGGAAAAACAGCAAAGTTAGTGGAGCTTGTTACAGACGAAACGATGGAGGTTGGCTGGAGTTATAGACGGCACCAATAGATTATTTAGGCAAATGGAAGAGGTCGTTAGATAGGATGTTGCTTCCAAGCGAATTTCTTGTTGTTTCAAAACGAAATGACATCATTAGACCTAAATTCGTTGAGCTTGACGACGATAATTCCGCACTCTCAGCTAATTTGATAGAGATTTACAAATCTCATGTAGGACAAAAGAAAAAGGTTCTGAAAGATTCTACAACATTGTTGGAAGTTGAAGGCTACGACTACCGCTTAATCAGAGGCTTAGCCTTCTTATTGGATGCTAGAAGCACTTTCAAGTCTAATGATGATTTTAACCCTTCAAATATACGAAGACAAATCTTCCATTTGGTAGCGGAACGTGGAGTTCCAACCTCCAAAGATGAAAGACAACAAATCATGCTATCAGCAGCTTCAATCTTGAATCTTACTGTTGAGCAGGTTGAAGAGAATCTTTACGCTGATTTAGACAATGAATTGAATTTTGAAGCGTTCAAGCCTGTTTCACCCCGAGAATTATTGTTGGAGTACAATCTGAGTTTGGCTCAGACAATATTGTTTGATTCAGTTGAACTTACATTTACTGCATCTGGAAATTGGCAAAGAATATTTCGCACGATAAAGAGTTATGGTTTGATTCACGATATCAGTAAAGATCATAACGGTGGTATTTGGGTTAAAGTTGATGGACCTGCAAGCCTGTTTAAGCTTAATCGACGTTATGGCACATCTATGGCTAAACTCCTACCTGTCATCGTTGCGAGTCCTTCTTGGTTGGTAAAAGCGAAGATTCTATGGAAATTCAACAATGCACTTTACAATTTCAATTTAGATAATCTTCAGAATGGAGCTTTACTGCGGAAACCTCAGTACCATGATGAACTATTCGATAGCAGTGTAGAGATGGATTTTGCTTCTAGCTTCCAGGCTCTTCAATCAGGCTGGGTGCTGAAACGTGAGCCTGAACCCATACCAGTAGGTACTCACGTGATGATTCCCGATTTCTCTTTAGAAAAAGATGGCGAGAAAGTGTTCCTTGAAATCGTGGGTTTCTGGACAGAAGAATATTTGCTACGAAAAATTGACAAGTTAAGTCAAACAAACGAGCATATTATCGTAGCAGTCAATGAGAGTTTAGCTTGTGATCGTGTAAAGCAATTAGAGAATCGTGGAAGACTAAACATAATCTATTATCATAACAAAGTTCCATTAGCGCCAATTCTTCTTCATCTACAAGAGATATCACGCATAACGCATGCTAAACAAGTAAATTCTCTTCAAAACTTATCACTCGACTTTACGGAGGATACAATAAGCTTTAGTGAATTAGCCTCTAGGCTAGGTGTTTCTGCTGAGGCAGTATCATCAGTGATTCAAGCGAAGCCTCCAAAAGATTTTGTTGTTCTGCCTAGTGGTCTAATTCGAAAAAGTAAGCTGCAAGAAATCAATAAGAAACTGGAACAATCCATACAATGTAAGCGGTTGCGTTTGCCTGAGGCTGAACGAATCATCAGCGGTGAAGGTGTAAAAGATTCATATGCCACACTGAATGCTTTAGGCTTCCGAGTGGTTTGGCATGGCATAAATGCCGATGATGCTGATGTTCTTCCAAAAAAATCGACAAGTAATTTGGTTAACTCGTAGCTTTTTTTGCTTTAGATAAGAAAAAATTCTTTTCAAAACATCAGCGCTTGATGTTTATGGATAAGTTAAAATGTGTTTGAAACCTAAAGCTACGACTTAAACAGTCATGAAGGGAATTGACTTTGAAGGTTGTTGTTGGTCCCTCATCGAGAGGTTTAGGTGAACAAGTAGCCAAATTATCAGGTCTTGGAATGGTGTCTGTTGTTTCTAAAGTGTTTCCTGATGGAGAATCATATGTTCGATTAGAATCATCAGTTAAGGATGAACATGTTGCAATTGTACAGACAACATGTAGTCCTCAGGATACAAATTTAATGCAACTTGCATTTTTGATTAATGCTACAAAACGAAACGGCGCATCAAAGGTAACTGCTATCATTCCATACTTAGCTTATGCAAGGCAAGACAAGATGTTTTTGGAGGGTGAGAATATAAGTATTGAGACTATCACGAACATGTTAAAAGCTGCAGGAATCGACCAATTAATCACAGTAAATATCCATGCAGATTCTGCTTTGAGTAGATTCCCGTTTGCAAGCAAAAATCTTAGTGCAATTCCATTGCTAGCTGAATACTTTGTCAACAAAGGCTTACAGAAAGCGTTTTCGTTAGCACCTGATAAAGGAGCATTATACATCGCAGAACAAGCTAAAGACATCTTGCATGGCGAAACTGGAAACCTTGAGAAACAACGTGACCGATACACGGGACAAACAGTACAATCAGCTAAGCATTTAGATGTAAAAGACAAAACTGTCATCATCTTTGATGATATAATTAGTACTGGCGGAACAATCGTGGGTGCAGCAGCAATTCTCAAACAACAAGGTGCATCTCAGGTCTATGCAGCCTGTGTTCATGGTTTACTTATTGGGGATGCAGAAAAACGCATCTTAGATGCAGGAGTCACAGAAATCATTAGTACAGATAGCATCCCTAGCAAAAATAGCAAAGTGTCGTTGGCACCGTTGTTGAGTGATGCCCTAAAGGCGCTATAGTTGGCAAAACTCTTTTTTCTCCTAAGCGGTGAATACGAATCACTCTCATTCTCAGAATTGAAAGCAATCTTGGAAGTTGAAGGATAC